>NZ_JBIBWL010000010.1:239314-300672 GCF_043081325.1 Streptomyces sp. NPDC014882 | reverse complement strand
CGAGTACACCCAGTACACGGGCGACCCTCCGCCTTGCGATGCACCGCACCAGACGCCGCGCGCTGATCCGACGCCAATTGTCAGACACGCCCTAGGCTGACCCCGTCGCCCACCACCGGGCCGTCCAGAAGGGGTGCCTATGCCGCAGATCACCGTCGACTACTCCGACCGGCTCGCCGACGACTTCGACCGGCCCGGTTTCGCCACCGCGCTGCACCGGGCCGTGGTCGAGATCGCGGCGGCCAAGCCGCCCGCCTGCAAGACGCGGTTCCGCCGCACCGAGGACGCCGTCGTCGGCCCCGACACCGAGGGCCACGCCATCGTGCACGTCCACATCGCCCTGCTGGCCGGCCGCACCGAGGAGACCAAGGCCAGGCTCACCGAGACGGCCCTGGAACTGCTCCGGCAGCACGTGAAGCCCGCGGCCGAAACGGTCCTGCACGCCTCCGCCGAGGTACGCGACCTCGACCCGTCGTACCGCAAGCACGAGGCCTAGGCCCAGGAGGACGGGGCACAGGAGGCCTTCCCGGCCCGTCCCCCCGGTCCTCACTCGTTCCTCCCCGTCCCCCGTCCTACGACGCCAGCGCGACCAGCCGGGTCAGCAGGCCGGCGAACGGGCCGTCGGCCGGTTCCCCGCTCAGGGCCGGCCGCAGCAGGGCGCGCAGTTCCTCGTCGTAGGCGGCGGTGACGGCGGTGAGGGCGGCGAAGTCGCGCACGAGCTTGACCTCCAGCTCCTCGCGGGGGACGCGCCGCCCGTCCAGCCAGATCAGCGCGGTCGACTCGGCGAGCGAGATCCAGGACCGGACGACCAGCTCGAGCCGCGCGGGCGCCTCGGCGACTCCCAGGTGCGACAGGATCTGCTCGTAGGCGGCCTGGCGCACGGAGTCGACGAGCGCGTTCGTGGTGGAGGAGCCGACCGCCGGACCGCCGCGCATCAGGGCCGAGAACCCGGGGCCGTGCGCGTCGACGAAGTCGAAGTACCGGCCCATCACCCGCAGCAGCCGGGCCCCCAGCGGCCCCTCGTGCGGCTCGCTGAACCGGCTCGCCAGGTCCTCCGAGGCCCGCTTCAACGCAGCCTCGTACAGGCTGAGTTTGCCGGGGAAGTAGTGATAGACGAGCGGCCGCGAGATTCCCGCGGCCGCGGCTATCTCGTCGATGGAGACCTCGTCGGGGGAACGGCGGGCGAACAGTTCGAGAGCGACGCCGATCAGCTGCTGCCGCCGCTCCTCCACACCCATCCTGCGGCGAACCCCGGTAGTCATACGAACACCTTACCGATCGAATCCGGACGCGAACGGATCGGATCGGCCACGGTGTTCCCAGGGCGTTCCCGTCCGTGCCCGCGTCCATGCCCGTGCCCGCGTCCCGTCCGTGCCTCCGGGGCCGGCCCTCAGCGCAGTCCGTGGACCGACCGCCCGCCCTCCAGCGTCCCCTCCAGCCGGGCCTGCGCGCCCTGCCGCGCCGGCACGGCCAGCAGGTTGCCCTCGCCGGAGCCGCTCACCCCGCCCGTCGCGCGCACCGACGCGGTGTCCTCGTCACCGGCGGCGAGGAGGTACCAGGTGCCCGGCTCGGACTTCCACAGCACCCCGGCCAGCACGTGCGGGTCACGCGGACCGCACGCCGCGACGTCGTCGGCCTGCGCCGTGACCGCGCCGAACAGGCCGCCCGGCGTGCGGAACTGGGCCAGCACCCGGCTCCCGGCGCCCCGCCAGGTGTCGGCACGGGTGCACACCCAGCCGGCCTGCCCGCCCGCGTCGGGCAGCGGCTGGCGCGCGTACGCCCAGGCGTTGACCGACCGCACGCCCCGCGCGCGCATCTCGCCCAGGGAGCAGGCGAACGGCGCCCAGGTGCGCAGCGCCTCCGCGCCCGTCGCCTCCTTCGGCGCGGTGGGCCTGCCCGCGGTCAGCCGGGCGGGCACCAGCTCGCCGAGATCGCTCAGCAGGTACGACCCGGAGGCGTCGGTCACCTCGAGCACGTTCCACGTGGTGCAGGCGCCGGAGCGGGTGGCGGGGCTGGACAGCGGCGAGGTGACGCCCTCGGCCAGGGTCAGGTCCATCAGTCCGGCGCCCGGCTTCGACAGGTCCCGCTCGGCCGCCTTCGACACCCAGGGCGCCGTCAGGTAGCGGACGTTGCCGTCGGCCCGGTCCAGGACCACCGCCGCGGCCTCGGCGCCGGTCGCGCCGTCCACCCGCGCGAAGTCCAGCGCCGCGCCCGTCGTGCCGTTCTTCGGCTCGGCGTAGCGGGCGACGCGCAGACCGTCGTACAGGATGACCACGCGGGCCGTGGCGGCGTCGCCCGCGTACAGCAGCTGGGGCGGGCCGGCCGGTCCGCCGGACGGGGTGCCGGGGGTCGAGGAGACGCGGACCCGCTCGCCGGGGCGGGCCCAGACGGCGAGGGCGCGGCGCAGCAGCGCGTCGTCGCCGGTGCGGTCGCCGCGCGCGGGCCAGACGGAGAAGTCGGTGCGCGCGGAGGTCTTCCAGGCGGCGGGCGGGACCTTCACCAGCCGCCCCGGATCGAGGGCGGCCTCGGCCGCCGGATTCTGCGCGTACGCCGGGGCGGCCGCGCCGTCGGGTCCCCAGCCGTCACCGGGCAGCGCGACCAGCGCGCCGCACACGGCGAGCGCGGCGGCGGCGGCGAGTGCCGCCTTGGTGTGCTGGCGCCGCCGCATCAGGTCGGTGGGGCGGGCCTGGAGCGCGCAGGGGTCGAACTCGGGGGACTCGAGCAGCGCGTACCGGGCGGGGACGGTGTCGGCCTCCCGCAGCGCGGCGCGCACGTCGTCGACGCCGGCCGCGGTCAGCACCTCGCGCACGTCGCCGTCGGGGAGCCGCTCCAGGCCGCGCAGGACGTAGGCGGCGCGGGCCGGGCCCGACACGGTGGACAGCCGCTGGTCCAGGGCGAGTTCGTCGGCCCCGCCGGAGCGCGGGAAGAGCCGCAGCCCCCACACCTGGGGCAGCAGCGCCGGCAGCTGCGCGCGCCGGCCCCGGTGCCGCAGCGGCAGTCCCGCCTCCAGCGCCGCACGGACGACGCGCAGGCGGACGTAGGCGTAACCGGGTTCGCCGGCACGGGCGTCGGACTGGGACGGAATGGCCGCGGCCGGGGTGCGGCGGCGGGGGAGGGCCCGCTGGACGAGGGCGTGGGCGGCGAGGACGCGCCGACCGCGGCCGCGGCCGGGGGGCAGCACCAGATAGGCGAGCCGGACCAGACGCGGGTAGTGCTCGACGAGCGCGGCCTCGGCCTGCTCGACGTCGACGGTCCGGCCGGCGCGGGAACCGGGTGCGGGGCGTGGGGCGACATCCTGTGACTGCACGTCCAGCAGAACGAGCGAGCCGGACGATGGTCACCGCCGGCCGGGCCGCTCCGGGACGCGGGTACGTTGAGCGGACCGGGCGCGGGAGCCGTATCCAGAGCGAGGCTTTCGCAGGGAGGAACAGATGAAGGTGACCCGACCGACGCTCGCGGCGGCCGCAGCCGCGGCGGCACTGGTGCTGACGGGCTGTGGTGCCGGCGAGGACACGGGGAGCGGTGTGCCGGTGACCGCGACCGGCAGCCTGGAGCGCCTGGCCGCCGAGGTGAAGTGCACGCCCGACATGCAGACCGACGCCGACGAGCTCCGGCAGGCGCTCTGCAGGAACGCCGACGGCAAGTTCATCCTGCTGACCTTCGCCACCGACCGCGGCCAGCGCGAGTGGATCAACGGCGCCAAGGACTACGGCGGTCACTACCTGGTCGGCCGCAAGTGGGTGGCCGTGGGGGAGGAGACCAGCACCGTCACGGCGCTGCGGAACACGCTCGGCGGCGACATCGAGGAGGGCACGGACCACTCCGCGCACGGGCCCTCGCAGGGCGGCGCGACGCACTCGGGGCACTGAGTTCCCGTTCGCGGCGGCCGGGTTCCCGTCCGGGGACCCCGGTGCCCGTGCACGGGACGCGGACGACGTGGGAGGCGGCGGTGAGGAATCCTCACCGCCGCCTCTCACGCGCTCCCGGTGTCAGTGCTCCGGGTGTCCGGTCGGACCGTCACTCACTTGCACCGCTTGCCGGTATTGATGCAGTTGACCATCTTGTTCATCGTGTTCTGGGAGAAGAAGTTGATGAAGTCGTTGTGGTCGGTGATCGGCTTGTGCAGGTTCTCCGGGAAGCTGTCCACCGCGTACGGGTTCACGACCTGCCCGTTCTGGATCTTCGGCGCGGGGACGTTGTAGACCAGCCGGACCTGGAGCTGCGGGATCGCCTTGAAACCGTTGGCGCAGGTGCCGTTCGCCTGCACGAACGCCACGTGCGTGCGGTGGTTGGCGCTGTCGATGTTCTTGCCGTCCCAGCAGCTCTGGAAGTTGGTCGTGCGGACGACCTGGCTGCCCTGCGGGCAGATCGGGTACTTGTCCTCCAGCTGCACCTTGTTCTCGAAGCCGGTGCAGCTCCAGTTGACGTTGGCGTTGGCGTTGCCGTTGACGAAGGCCTTGGCGTCACCGGTGATGATGCGCAGCGCCGTCGGCATCGCGACGACCTTGCCCCGCTTGTTGCCGACGAACTTCAGCTGGGCCTGGGCCGGCTGGAGGATCTTGCCGACGTTGCCCTCCTTGCCGCCGCCGTCGTTGTTCTGGTCGAAGTCCTGCGAACCGTCCTGCACGCGCAGCACCGGCCAGAAGTACGAGGACTTGTCGCCCTGGTTCTGGCAGCTGGTCTCGGCCGCGGCCAGCTCCTGGTCACTGGCGAACGCGTCGTTGTTCTGGTTGCCGACGTAGTCGTGCAGGTGGTGGGCGCCGTTGGTGACACCGGGGGCGACGATCACGTTGTCCGTGTTGTGGTTGTCGTTGCCGTTGGTGCCGCAGGAGGTGGTGAAGGTGCCGCGCGATCCGCCGTTGCCGTTCGCGGCCAGACCGTTGGCCCCCACGCCGAGCTGGGCGTTCCGCGGGGCCTTGGTGATGTCGACGAAGTCCGCCGCCGTCGGGCCGTTGCCGCCCTGGCCGCCGTTGCCCTGCTGACCGCCGTTCTGGCCGCCGCCGTTCTGCTGACCGCCGTTGTTCTGGCCGCCGTTCTGCTGGCCGCCGTTCTGGCCGCCGCCCGCGTTGGTCTGCGCGCCCTGCGTGGTGCAGGCGGCGAGCGGGCTGAGGTCCTGGACCTGACCGCCCGCGCGCTGGATGTTGATGCGGATCCGGTCGATCGTGGCGGCCCGCTTCTCCTTCAGGGGGCCGACGATCGCGTTCTGCACGAAGCCCGCGTCGTTGGTCTGCGCCTGGCGCGTGGAGGCGAGCCGGGCGTAGGCCTCGGTGATCTGCTTGTCGAGGTTCGCCAGCTCCCTGTCGACCCCTGAACGCGCCCCACCGGGCACGTTCGTCAGCTTCTGCCCCACGTCGGGGCAGGAGATGGTGGCCACCTGCGCGGCGGCGGCCTTGGTCTGGTTCTGCGACGAGTTCTTCGACTCGTGCGCCGAAGCGTAGAAGTTCGCCCAGATCAGCCCGCCCCCACCGAGCGCTAGGGCCGCCGACGCGGCTATGGCCTTGTTGGCCATCGACGAACGGCGTTTACGTGTGTTGCGTCCCATGGAACTCCTCTGACTTCCTTGCGGGGCAGCATCGAGGCGCCCGACAGGATGAAGCGGCGCCTCTCCATACGCACGCCGCCCCGCAGGTGTTCAGCGGTCCCGGGAATCGATGAGCGGCCCGTGGGACAATTCCGTTCCAACTGTCTTATGCGGAACGGTGGTTGTGGTGGTCACCGGTCCCGGTCCAGATAGGCCAGCACGGCGAGGACCCGCCGGTTGTCGTCGTCCGAGACCTCCAGGCCCAGCTTGATGAAGATGTTGGCGGTGTGCTTCGCCACGGCCCGCTCGGTGACGACCATCTTCTGGGCGATCGCCGTGTTCGACCGGCCCTGCGCCATCAGCTCCATCACCTCCCGCTCGCGCGGTGTCAGCCGGGCCAGCGGCCGGTCGCCGCCGTGCCGGGCCAGCAACTGCTGGATCACCTGCGGGTCCATCGCCGTCCCGCCCGCCGCGACCCGCCGTACGGCGTCCACGAACTGCTCCGCGTCGAAGACCCGGTCCTTCAGCAGGTAGCCGACGCCGCCGCTGCCGTCGGCGAGCAGTTCGCGCGCGTACAGCTGCTCCACGTGCTGGGAGAGGACCAGCACCGGCAGTCCGGGCCGCTCCCGCCGGGCCCGCAGCGCGCACTGGAGGCCCTCGTCGGTGTGGGTCGGCGGGAGCCGGACGTCGACGACGGCGACGTCCGGCTCGAGTTCGGCGAGGGCCCGTTCCAGCTCGGGTCCGCTCTCGACGGCGGCGGCCACCTCGAAGCCGAACGCCTCCAGGAGCCGGACGAGTCCGTCCCGGAGCAGGAACAGGTCTTCGGCTAGGACAACACGCACGGAATCTCCATGGTCACCATGGTGGGGCCGCCCGCCGGGGAGCTGACGGCCAGGACGCCGTCGAATGTACCCAGCCGCCGCTCGACCCCGGCCAGCCCCGACCCGGCGCCGATCACCGCGCCGCCCCTGCCGTTGTCCGTGACGGAGATCCGCAGGTGGCCGTCCGCGTGGTGCGCGTCGATCCAGATCCGGTCGGCGCCGGAGTGCTTGACCGCGTTGGTGAGCACCTCGCTGACCGCGAAGTACGCCGCCGACTCCACGGGGGCGTCCGCCCGGCCGGGCAGTTCCACGGTCACCTCGGTGGCCGTCGGCATCCGCAGCGCCAACGCCCGCACGGCGTCGCCCAGTCCGCGTTCGGCGAGCACCGGCGGATGGATGCCGCGCACCAGGTCGCGCAGCTCGGCGAGGGCGTCGGCGGAGGACCGGCGGGCCTGCGCGAGGAGCCGCTTGGCCTGCTGGGGGTCCTTGTCGACGAGCATCTCCACGGTCCCGAGGTCCATGCCCATCGCCACCAGGCGGGCCTGGGCGCCGTCGTGCAGGTCGCGCTCGATGCGCCGCAGCTCGGAGGCCGAGGTGTCCACGGCGTCCCGCCGCGTCTGCGTCAACACGCGGACACGCTCGGCGAGTTCGGCCTGGGTCGGGGCGAGGACGGCGCGGGTGAGGCGGAAGTGGAGCCCGAGGGCGCCGACCGTGTACCGGTGGGCGACGACCAGCAGGACGGCGCCCAGGGCGGCGGCGCCGAGCGCGGAGAGCTGGTCGGACACGGGCACGAACCCGTACCAGTAGGGGCCGTCGTCGTACGCGCGCCACAGCCCGAGGGCCAGCGCGAAGCCCTCCACCGGGTAGAGGACCAGGACCGCGGGCAGCAGCGCCGTCACGAACCCCGCGGTCATGTCCACCAGCAGCCACCGCAGGTCCCGCCAGGTCGCCGGGTCCCGCAGCATCGCGAAGGTGCGCGTCCAGGGGTTGGCGTCCTCGGGTGCCGGCCGGTACGCCGACGGGATGCCCACCCCGCCCCACGCGGCGGCGAGCGCCCGCCGCCGGTCGGCGAACAGGCGCACGCCGGCCAGGACGTACGGCGTGGTCACGAGGCCGACACCGATGGGGATCAGGGCGATCGAGACGGCGGTGAGGGAGAAGCACAGGACGGCGAGCGGGAGGGAGGCGACGGCCAGCACGAACCCGCGCCCGGCGGCGCGCAGCACGCCCCGGATCCCGGAGCCGTCGCTCTCGCCCTTCGTGGTGGTGTTCATGCCGTCAGTCTGGCCGACCCGCCGGCCGGGGACACGGGGCCGGACCCCCGGACCGGGGGGTGGGGTCAGGTACACCTGCCGCGGCGCCCCGGCCGGGCGGGGCGGCGCTCCGCTACCGGGTGCCCGGCGCCGACGCCTTCGCCAGCACCCTCGCCTCCACCTCCGGGTCCAGCCCCTTCCGCGTCCGGTCCGGGCGCTGCGGGGCCTCGCCGCCGATCTCCCGCAGCCACCGCCAGGTGTCGGCGACGGTCTCCCCGACCGGCCGGCAGCTCAGTCCGGTGGCGAGGGCCCGGGAGACGTCCGCCGCGTGCAGGGCGTCGTGCAGGTCGCTGCCCGGCGGCACCCACACGGGCAGCTGGGTCCACGGCTCGATGCCCGCGGCGAGGACGGTCTCCGGCGCGGTCCAGCGCAGTTCGGCCGGACCGCCGGTGGCCCGTACGCACGCCTCCAGCAACTCGCCCATCGTGGCGTGCCCCTGAGGACTCATCAGGTTGAACGGCCCGCTCAGTTCCCGCTCCACCGCTCCGAGGATCCACTCGGCGAGGTCGCGGACGTCGACGTACTGCAGGGGCAGTTCGCGCGGCCCCGGTGCCAGGACCGGGCCGCCGCGGGCGATCCGGGTCAGCCACCAGGGCAGCCGGCCGACGTTCTCGTACGGCCCGAGGATCAGTCCGGCCCGCACCAGCACGGAGTCCGCCGCGCCGAACGCGTCGACGACCGCCAGCTCGCCGCCCCGCTTGTCGCGGGCGTAGTCGGTCTGCTCCGCGCCGGGCTCGGCGCCCTCGACCGGCGGCGCGTCCTCGGCGTACCCGGCGGGCGGCGCCCAGGCGTACACCGAGCAGCTCGACACGTACACGTACCGGCCGGCGCGGCCCCGCAGCAGCCGCGCCGCCCCGTGCACCGCGCGGGGCGCCGCCGACCAGGTGTCGACGACGGCGTCCCACTCGCCGTCCTCCAGCGCGGCGAGGCCGCCGGGCGCGGTCCGGTCGCCGACCAGGGTCCGGGTGCCGGGGACGGACGCGTGCCGTCCCCGGTTGAAGACCGTCACCTCCCAGCCGCGCCCGAGGGCCGCCTCGACGACGGCCCGTCCCGCGAACTCCGTACCACCCAGCACCAGAAGTCTCATGCCGGTGACTGTGCCCGGTCCGCCGCCGGGAGGGAACCGTCCTCTGCCGTCAGCAGAGGATCACGAACCGGTCGGCGGCGTGTACTTGTAGCCCACCCGCCGCACCGTCCGGATCGTCCGGCGGTGCTCCGCGCCCAGCTTGCGGCGCAGCCGGGCGATGTGGACGTCGACGGTACGGCCGTCGCCCACGTGTCCGTAGCCCCACACGGTGCTGACGAGCCGGTCGCGGGTGTGCACCCGGTTCGGGTGCGCGACGAGGTGCGCGAGCAGCTCGAACTCCAGGTAGGTCAGATCGAGTTCCCGTCCGCCCACCCGGGCGGTGCGCTGCACGGGGTCGATCCGCACGCCCGCCTCGCCGGCGGCCGGGGCCCCGTGCCCGCCCGCCGCCTGCCGGTCCGTCGCGGGCCCGTCGGGCACCGCCGCGAACGGGAACGGCGGCTGCCGGTCGGCCGGGACGAGCACCAGGTAGCCGACCATCGGCGGCTGCCCCGGCAGGGTGGGCAGGGTGTGCGGGGGAGCGGGCAGCCAGGTGGCACCCGGCGGCAGGAAGCCCGCGACGTCCGCGAAGCCCGCGGCGTCTGCGGCGTTCACGGCGTTCGCGAGGTCCACGGTGTTCGCGGCGTCCACGGCGTTCGCGACCTCGTCGCGGTCCACCGCGCGGAGGCGGTGCCGGGCCGGGGCGGGGAGGGCGGAGACGTCGTGGAGGGCGGAGGCGGGGAGGACGGAGGCGTCGTGGAGGGAACGAGTGGTCGCCATGAGAGGTCAGCTCTTTCGCGCGAGAGGTTCGTCGGGAGGCGACGGCCGCGATGTGTGGTCGGGCTCGTCGGGGACGTACGTCGTTCGCGCCGGCCGAAGACCGGGGTACGGCTTTAGAGGGCCGGCGCGTTCGTCGCGCGGCAACACACCCGGTCGAAGTCGTGGTGCTGACGGGAGGGCCAGAACGGCTCGAGGTCGTGACGACCCGTCGCGGTGTGCTGCTGGAAGCCGACCATGGGTTCATTGAAGCAGACACCGGCCCCGGACAGCAGACTCCTCTCACTGCTCGGACGCTTTCCGGCCGGAAACGGACGAGGGGCGCCCGCCGAGCCGGCGGGCGCCCCTTCCGGGTGGAGTGCGGGGCCGGATCCGGGGAGCCCCGGGATCCGGTTTCGTCAGGAGTGCGGGATCAGACCTGGCCGGCCTTCTCCAGCGCGGAGCAGCAGGTGTCCACGATCAGGCGGGTCACCAGGTACGGGTCCACGTTGGCGTTCGGGCGGCGGTCCTCGATGTACCCCTTGCCGTCCTTCTCGACCTGCCACGGGATGCGGACCGAGGCGCCGCGGTCGGAGACGCCGTAGGAGTACTCGTTCCACGGGGCGGTCTCGTGCAGACCGGTCAGGCGGTCGTCGATGCCGGCGCCGTAGTTCTTGACGTGGTCGAGGGGCTTGGAGCCCTCACCGAGCGACTCGCACGCGGTGATGATCGCCTCGTACGTCTCGCGCATCGCCTTGGTGGAGAAGTTGGTGTGCGCGCCGGCGCCGTTCCAGTCGCCCTTGACCGGCTTGGGGTCGAGGGTGGCGGAGATGCCGAAGTCCTCGGCGGTGCGGTAGAGCAGCCAGCGGGCCACCCACAGCTGGTCGGAGACCTCCAGCGGGGAGAGCGGGCCGACCTGGAACTCCCACTGGCCGGGCATGACCTCGGCGTTGATGCCGGAGATGCCCAGGCCCGCCTTCAGGCAGTTGTCCAGGTGCGCCTCGACGACGTCACGGCCGAAGATCTCGTCGGCGCCGACACCGCAGTAGTAGCCGCCCTGCGGGGCCGGGAAGCCGCCCTTGGGGAAGCCGAGCGGGTAACCGTCCTGGAAGAAGGTGTACTCCTGCTCGATGCCGAAGATCGGCTCCTGCGCGGCGAACTTCTCGGCGACCTCGGCCAGCGCGGCACGGGTGTTGGACTCGTGCGGCGTCATGTCGATGTCGAGGACCTCGCACAGCACGAGGATGTCGTCGCCGCCGCGGACCGGGTCGGGGCAGGTGAAGACCGGCTTGAGGACGCGGTCCGAGGCGTGGCCCTCGGCCTGGCTCGTGGACGACCCGTCGAAGCCCCAGATCGGCAGCGCGTCCAGACCCACGGGCCCACCCGTGATGATCCTGGTCTTGGAGCGGAGCTTGGCGGTCGGCTGGGTGCCGTCGATCCAGATGTACTCAGCCTTGAAGGTCACGGGCCACTTCCTTCGGGGGTGGGTCAGACGCACGTGCGGGTGCTGCGGCGCTGCGGCACTGGGGCGCCGCTCTCGATGCCGGGCAGCCTGTCAACAGGCGATTTCCCGGTCATTGCCCGTATGTGAACCCCGTGTTACCTGGTGGTTCTGTGGCGCGGCTCACGGTGTGAGGGCGACGGCCCGGCCCCGAGCCGCCGTTCGCGGCCGCGACCGCGGGGACGGCCGCGGGTGCGCCGGTGCGGGCGCGAGGGTCTCGTATGCGAGCGGAGCGCGGAGGGTGCGGAGGGTTTCGGGTGCTCGGGTGCGAGCGGAACGGCGCCGCCGCGGGGCCCGGACGTGCCGGTCCCGCTGTCCGTGTGGCCGCGGACAGCGGGACCGGTGACACGTACGTCTCTTCCGGCGTCTCTTCCGGACGTCACCCCACCTTCTCGATCAGGGCCCGGCGGATGAGGAACTTGCCGGGCTCGCGGACCTGCTCGAAGGCCGCGTCGTTCAGCAGCGCGCAACTGCCGGAGACCGAGGTCACCTCGACGGTCGTGGACTTGCCGTTGTCCAGGTTGGTGACCTTGAGCTTCGTCCCCGCCGGGAACTGGTTGCTGGACGCGGCCGGGGCGCCCGCCTCACCGGAGAGGGTGACGGTCGAGCCGTTGCAGACCTGCCGGCCGGAGGCGGCCCCGGCGTCACCGGCGTTCCCCGCGTTCCCGGCCGGGGCGCTCTGCGGCGGCGAGGCGGGCGGGGTGGCCTGCTGCCCGCCGCCCTGCTGCCCGTTCTGCGCCGGCTGCGTCGCCTGGGAGCCCTGAGCCGATTCCCCGACGACGCAACCCGACGCCTTCTGCTGCACCTCGATCTGCTCGACGACCGCCTCCCGGTTGGCGATCCGGGCCGCGGACTGAGCGTCCGGGGCCGCCCGCTGGTCGGCGATGAACCGCTGGTTGTTGCCGAGGGCGGTGGCGAGCCCCTGGCAGACGGTCGACTCGGCGGCCGTCTGCGGGCCCTGCGCGGCGTTGGAGGTGGCCGCCATGACGAAGGCGCCGCCTCCCGCCACCGTCGCGGCGCCCACCAGCAGCGCGATCTTCTTCTTCGTGCCGAGAGTTCTCCTGCGCGACATCCGCGCCTCCTGAGGGGTAGGGGAGCGTACGCCGCTATGTACGAGATACCGAACGGGGTTGCTCAGTGGTCACCGGCGCCGGACGGTGTGGCGTGCGTCACGCGGACGCTCGCCCCCCGGTGGTCCGCTCAGCCGTTCCCCCCGTCCTCCCCGTTCCCTCCGGTCTTCCCGGTCTCCCCGGCCTCCCCGTCTTCGTAGGCCACCACCGTCTGGTTGACGTGCCGCAGCAACCCCTCGGTCTGGGCGGTGAGTTCGGCCTCGCCGGTCTCGGAGCCGTCGCCCCACTGGCCGTTGGCGAACACCACCGAGCGGACCGTCATCACCCGCCGGAACACCCCGGCCGAACCCGGCGGCACCGTCGGCATGCCCGCCTCGGGCGGCGGGTCCAGCGAGACCACCTGGTAGGTGACCGGGTCCAGCGAGGCCATCATGAACACCCTGGTGGCGTCCTCGACCCGGGCGAAGCTCAGCACGGTCACCGTGATCTGCGAGCGCCGGTCCGCGTCCGTGAAGAGCGCCGCCGTCATGCGGGCGCACGGCTCGCCCTGTCCGATCATCTCGGCCAGCTCCACCGACATGCCGCGGGTGCAGTCGGTGGTGGTGGCGAGATCGACCCGGGTGTACCGCGAGCCGTCCTGGACGCGGACGTTCTTCGCCGGGAACGCCTGCTCCGGCCGGATGACCGGCCGGGCGAGCAGCGAGGGCAGGCTGCTCGGGGCGCCGGAGGGCGGGGGCGCGTCGACGGACGGGACGGCGGGGCCCGAGCCGGTCGCGGTGGCCGCCGGGGGCGCGGCGGTGGGGCCGGCCCCACCGTTTCCGTCGGCCGCCATCACGGCACCGGCCGCGACGGCGGCGGCCAGGACGACACCGGTCCCGGTGGCCGCGAGCCGCCGGTTGCGCCGCCGCCGTCGCAACCGGTCCTGCTCGATCCGGTCCTGTTCGAGCCGGTCCTGCGCGATCCGGTGCTGCTCGGCCGCGAACCGGTCGTACGGGTCGGGCGGTCCGTACGGGAATCCTTGATCACCGAAGGTCATGGCGGCGGAGGGTAACAGCGTGAGCGCCCCGACTCCCGCCGCCCGACGAACCGTTCGCAGCCGGACTAACGGGACAGAGCGTCCCGTACGGCCTCGTCCGTGCGGGCCACCACCGCCGTGCCGTCCTCGGCGGTGATGATCGGGCGCTGGATGAGCCGGGGGTGCCCGGCGAGCGCCGCGATCCAGCGCCCGCGCGCGGCGGCGTCCCGCGGCCACTCCCTCAGCCCCAGCTCCCCTGCCTCGGCCTCCTGGGTGCGGGTGATGTCCCACGGCTCCAGCCCGAGGCGGTCGAGCACGGCGCTGATCTCGTCCTCGCTCGGCACGTCCTCCAGGTAGCGGCGGACCGTGTAGTCGGCGCCCTCGGCGTCGAGGAGGGTGAGGGCGCTGCGGCACTTGGAACAGGCGGGGTTGATCCAGATCTCCATGACCGTCACGGTAGCCGGAAACAGGGCCGAAAAGCCTTCTGGCCAGGGGCGTTTGTCAGTGGCGGGCAGTAGAATAGAAGCAGTGTTCGAGGGTTCCGCCGGAGGTGCCGGAGGGGACCCTGACCGCGACAGGAGGATGCCTGTGCCCGCTGCCGCACTCGAGACGAAGCGACCCGTCCAGCTCGACCTGCCCTACGTCCCCGTGGCGAAGCGGCCGCTGCCGCCCGGACGGCCCCGCGACTGGTACGTCACGCACAACCGGCGCCTCAAGGCCATGCGCCTCGCCATAGCCCTGCTCGACCTGGGCGTCTACCTGCCCAGCCAGGCCCGCGACGAGAAGATCCGCAGCACGGCCCGGCTCATCGGCGTGCACCCGCCGTCGGACACGACGTGCCACATGGTGCGGGCGCTGATGCGCTACAGCAGGTGAGGGCGGCGCCGGGTGCCGCCCCGCACGGCACCCGGCGCACCCCACCCCTTCCCTCCGAAGGACTCCGCTCCCCGCCCCGCCTCCCGCCCCACTCCCCGCTCCCGCCGGCCCGGTCCGCGTCACCCGTTCGCCGTACCCGGCCCCCTCACGCGTACGCCTCCAGCAGCCCCGCCACGTACGTCTCCAGCCGGGCGCCGAGCACCTCCGCCGTCAGGTCGGTGCGGCCCAGCTCGCGCCACGGCCCCGCCAGCTTCGCCGCGTCGGGGCAGTGGGCCAGGGCGTCGAGCAGCCGCCAGTACAGGTGGTCGGTGCCGTCGGCGAGGCCGTGTCCGCCGTGCGCCTCGTAGCGCTCCCGGAAGCCGAGGCCGTGGGCCGGACCGTGCAGCAGGGCCAGCGCCGTGGAGCAGTGCGCGACGTCCAGGTCGGCGGGGCCCCAGGAGGTCTCCACCCAGTCGACGACCCCGCTGACCCGCAGCCCGTCGCCCGCCCCGTCGAACAGCACGTTGCCGGGATGGAAGTCGCGGTGCAGGAAACGCCCCTCGTGGGCCGGGGGTTCGCGCCGGATCACGTCGACCGCCCGCTCCCACACCGCCCCGGCGGGCGCGCGGACCCGCTCCGGGGACGTCCAGGCCTGGTAGGCCCGCGGGCGCTCGCCGGGGCTGATCGCGTGGATCCGGACGAGCTGGGCCGCGAGCAGGTCCAGCCGGCGTTCCAGGTCCTCCTCGTCGACCCGCACCCGGCCGGGCAGCGACGACATCAACAGGCTGGGGTGGTCGCACAGTTCGCCCGCCGCGTCGACGGCCAGCAGCCGCGCCGCCGGGACGCCCTCCTGCCCCGCGAGCAGCCCCAGCACGTCCGCCTCGCGCGTCAGCAGCCCCGGCGCGTGACGGCGGAAGAAGGGCTTCACGAACGTCCGCAGCACCAGGCCCGAGCCGTCGTCCAGGGTGAGCCGGCGCATCTGGGAGGTCCAACCGCCCCGCAGCGGGCGGGATTCGACGACCGTCCGGCCGTCCGGCAGCCGCTCGGCCAGCCAGGCGCGGGTCGCCGTCCAGCCGTCCTCGCCGAGTCCGGTGAGGACGGCACCGGCGAACTCCCGCCGGTCGTTGGGGTGATCGCGCAGCCACGCGCCCACCTGGTGGTCGGCGTCCGGCAGTTCGAACCGGGTGTACTGGGAACGGGCGGCCAGCGCGTCCTGCACCGCCTCCGTGACCTCCGCCGGGACCACCGCGTCGGTCCCCGGCACGGCGAGCACCGCCCGGCCCCCGTACGCCCGCAGGACGTCCAGCGCGGGCGCCGCCCGCCAGCTCCCCGGCGTCCGGATGATCGCGCTGAACCGCCCCGCCCCGCTCCCGGCCGCGTCCGCCCGGGAGGGACCCCCGCCGTCCCCGAACGGCACGTCCCACGCCTCGGCCGCGTACACCGCGGGCGCGCACAGGCCGAGGGCCGCGACCCGGTCCCCGTAGTGGGCGGTGAGGTCGGCCACGGTCTGGCCCCCCATGCTGAACCCCACGAGCACCAGTGGCCCGTCCCCCGGCACGTACGCGTCGATCACCGCCACGGCCTGCTCGAAGCGCCGCCGCAGGCTCGACTCCCGCAGCGCACCGGTGCTTTCCCCGTGCCCGGAGAAGTCGAGGGCGAGGGCGTGGCAGCCCCGCTCCGCGAACTCGCCGAGCAGCGGCAGCAGTCGCTCCTTGCTGCTGCGGCCGGCCCCGTGCAGGACGACGGCGGTGGCCGCCGCCGGGCCCCCGCCGCCGTACACACCGCTGAGACACTCACCGCCGTGCTCGTGACGAAAGGACCGCAAGGGCCGGAAGGGGCCAGGGGGGAAGCCGGTCAACTCGCTCATCGGCCCATTCACTCACGCCGGCCCACGGGCGGTCACGCCGTCGGGGAGCCGGTCTCCGCCCGCGGTGCCCTGGCCGCCGCGATCGCCTCCCGCAGGTGCTCCTCCTCCGCCTTGCTCAGCGAGGTCTGCACCAACTGCCCGCCGAACGGGGCGATCTGCGGGATCACCTTGTCCCCGGCCGCGTGCCTGGACAGGACGAAGAGGGCCGCGGCACCGGGCCGCAGGTTCTGGCTGAGTTCCCTCATGAAGTCGTCGTTGATGCCGGTGTCGGTGAGGGACCCGCCGGCCGCCCCGGCCGCCGCGCCCACCGCCGCCCCGAGCAGCGGGGCCAGGAACAGCAGTCCGATCACCCCGCCCCACACGGCGCCGCCCGCCGCGCCGACCGTCGTGTGGTTCACCGCCTGGTGCAGTTTGATCCTGCCGTCGTCGCGCCGCTCGACGACCACCGCGTCCTCCAGCTCGACCAGGTGCTGCCTGGACAGCTCGAACAGCTTGTCGCGCACCTGGTCGGCGGTGGCGAGGTCGTCGTAGGCGACGACGAAGAGATTGCTCATCGGGCACCCCTTTTGATGGCGTACGTGCTTTTCATACCGACCTTAGGCGCCGGGAAAAGGGGATGCACGCCGAGTGACCGCCTCCTTACCCTGGGGAGACGCCCCCCACCGTCACCACCCGGCACACCCGTCCGTCCCCGCCCAGGAAGGAGACACACCATGGGCACCGTCGTCCTCTCCGGGACCGTCGTCCTGGTCGTCCTGGGATTCGGCAACCACCTGTACTGGCTCGCCGCGGTCGCCGCCCTCTACCTGTACGCGCGCCACGGCCGCGGTTCGTCGGCGTCGTCGTCCTCGGCGGCAGCGCCGTCGTCCGGCCCGGTCGCCGGCTCCGCGCAGGGCTCCGCCCCCGCGCCGACGTCGTACAAGGCCTACCGGGCGCGCCGCGACCAGCAGGCCAAGTGGGAGCGCCGCTACGCGCGCGAGCGCGGCGGCAGGTAGCAGGCAGGGGACGAGGGGCGGCCCCGCGCGGAGGGCCGTCCGCCGGCCGGCCCCTTCAGCGGCCGGCGCCCGCCCCTCACAGGCCGGGCGCGCCCCACAGCGGGTACCAGCGGCCGAGGTCCTGCTCGGTCCGCAGGTCGTTCGCGAGGGCCGCCCGCACCTGGAGCTCCAGCGAGCCGTCGCGCCGCTGCCCCCCGCCGGGCAGCGGCGCGAACGGGTAGAAGGAGCCGCGCTTGTACAGGTACACCAGTGCCAGCCGCCGCCCGTCCCGGTCCTCGAACCCCACCAGCGAGCACAGCAACTGGGGGCCGAAGCCGTTGGCCTCCATCGCGCTGTTCACCGCGTGCAGATCGTTGACCAGTTGCGGGAGTTCACCGGGGGTGCGCGAGGAGACCAGCCAGGAGTAGCCGTAGTCGTCCCGCAGCAGCCGCACCGGGGGCCCGGTGCGCTCGGTGTCCGCGTCCAGCAGTGCCTGGACCTCGCGGTGCGTCTGCTCGAACGCCGACCCCTCGACCGTCGCGAAGCACACCGCGCCCTGCCCGGTCGGCGTGAACCCGGCCGCCGCCTCCAGCGTCACCGCCGCCGACGGCAGCGCGAACAACTGGTCCAGGTCGGGCGCGACCGGCTTCGACCGGCCGAGCAGGATGTCCAGCAGCCCCATGGTCAGTCCGCCCTCCCCGGGGTGGCCGCCTCGCCCAGTTCGGCCGAGATCCGCCCCAGCTGCGCCAGCCGCTGCTCCAGGCTCGGGTGGGTGGAGAACAGCTGTGCGAGACCCGGCTCGGAGCCCAGCGCCGGGGTGAAGTAGAACGCGTTGAACGCCTGGACCGTCCGCAGGTCCTTCGACGGGATCCGCGCGATGTCCCCGGTGACCTTCGTCAGCGCGGAGGCCAGCGCGGAGGGCCGGCCGGTCAGCAGGGCCGCCGCCCGGTCCGCCGCCAGCTCCCGGTACCGGGACAGGGCCCGGATCAGCAGGAAACTGAGCGCGTACACGGCCGCGGAGACACCCATGACGGCCGCGAAGACGACCGCGGTGTTCTGGTCCCTGCGCCCGCCGCCGAAGAGCTGGCTGTAGAAGGCGAACCGCACGATCAGCCCCGCGATCACGCCGAGGAACGAGGCGATCGTGATCACGGCGACGTCCTTGTGCGCCACGTGCGACAGCTCGTGCGCGAGGACACCCTCCAGTTCGGCCGGCTCCAGCCGCCGCAGCAGCCCGGTGGTCACGCACACCACCGCGTGATCGGCGTCGCGCCCGGTGGCGAACGCGTTCGGCATGTCGATCTCCGACACGGCGACCACCGGCCCCGGCATGTCCGCCAGCGCGCTCAACCGGTCGACCACGGCGTGCAGTTCGGGATACTCCTCCCGCTCCACCACCCGCCCCCGCATCGCGAACAGCGCGATCCGGTCGGAGAACCAGTACTGCGCGCCGAGCACGCCCGCCGCGATCACGACGACCAGCACCCACGACTTCAGCAGCACGATCAGCGCGGCGACGAACGCCACGTACAGCAGCCCGAGCAGGAACAGCGTGACCGTCATCCGCACGGTCAGCCCGCGGTCGCTGCGAAACCGACTCCGCATGTGTACCACCACCCACGGTCAGGCACTCGCCCCACTGCCAGTGTGCACCGCCGCCTCCCATGACGCGGTCGTCGTCCGCTCCGGAAGCGGCAAAGGCTCGCGGCCCCGGCCCGGTACGACCACGGCCGCCGCTCCTGCGCCACCGCTCCTTCACCGACGGCCGGCTCCGCCCGGTCCTAGCATGGAGGCATGAGCGGCGACCTGCTCACGCTCTTCCTCTGCGGTGACGTCATGCTCGGCCGGGGCGTCGACCAGATCCTCCCGTGCCCCGGCGGCCCGGCCCTGCGGGAGCGGTACGTCAAGGACGCCCGCGGCTACGTGGAGCTGGCCGAGGCGGCCCACGGTCCGATAACGGTGCCGGCCGGCTTCGCCGAGCCGTGGGGAGAGGCGCTGCCGCTGCTCGACGAGGCGGCCCCCGACGCCCGGGTGATCAACCTGGAGACGGCTGTCACCCGGCACGACGGGTTCGCGCCGGGCAAGGAGGTCCACTACCGGATGAACCCCGCCAACCTGCCCTGCCTCACCGCCGCCCGCCCCGACGTCTGCGTCCTGGGCAACAACCACGTCCTGGACTTCGGCCGCCCGGGCCTGGCGGAGACGCTCGACGCCCTGGCCGGGGCCGGGCTGCGCACCGCGGGGGCGGGACGGAACGCCGACGAGGCATGCCGGCCGGCCGTCGTCCCGCTCGGTCCGGGCACCCGGCTGCTGGTCCTCTCCGTCGCCCTGCCCTCCAGCGGCGTCCCCCCTGCCTGGGCGGCGACGGCGGACCGCAGCGGCGTCGCCTTCGCGGACGGGCCGACGGACGCCGCGGCCCACGCGGTGACCCGACGGGTCGGGCAGGTGAAGCGGCCCGGGGATCTGGTGGTCGTGTCGGTGCACATGGGCTCCAACTGGGGGTATTCCGTCCCCCGTGAGCAGACGGCCTTCGCCCGCGCGCTCGTCGACGGCGGGGTGGACCTGGTGCACGGCCACTCCTCGCACCACATCCGGCCGCTGGAGGTCCACCGGGGCAAGCTCGTCCTGCACGGCTGCGGCGACTTCATCGACGACTACGAGGGCATCACCGGCTACGAGGAGTACCGGGACGACCTGCGGCCCGCCCACCTCGCCACCCTGGAACCGGACACCGGCCGGCTCGTCGCCCTGCGGATCGTCCCCTTCCGGGCCCGGCGGATGCGCCTGTGGCACGCCCCGCCCGCGGACGCCCGCTGGATGTCCGCGCTCCTCGCCCGGATCACCTCCGGTTTCCGCCCGCCCACCGGCCCCTCCGCCGACGGCGGCATCACCCTCAGGCCGGAGCCGGGCGGCTGACGGGGAGGGACGGGGCCCGACGGGACGGCGGCGCGGACGTCCGGCGGCCCGGCGGGGACACCTCCCGGCCGAAGGCCGGGCGACACCGGCGGCCTTCGGCACCGCGGGCGGCACGCCCTCGCGGGAAGCACGGGCCGGGCCCCGCGTCCGCCGCGGCCCGATCCGAACGGACACGCCCTAGGGCGTGTCCGGCAATTGGCGTCGGATCAGCGCGCGGCGTCTGGTGCGGTGCATCGCAAGGCGGAGGGTCGCCCGTGTACTGGGTGTACTCGGGTGATCCGACAACGCGGCGAGGTGCCGTGCCAGGCGTCGCGCGCCCGGCGGGAATTGTCAGACACACCCTAGTAGGGCGCCCGGAACCGCGCGTACCCCAGCAGCAGGATCACCGCGGCGACACAGCCCAGCACGATCGCCGTCGACACCCAGGACGACCGGCGGGGGGCCCGCGGGCCGGGGGCGGCCCGGAAGGGCTGCGGCTCGGGCGGGTTCTCCTTCCAGCGGGCGGCCAGCATGCGGGCCCGCGCCGAGGGCTCCTTGTGTTCCGCGCTGTCCGCCCACGCGAGGTCGAACTCCCGCTCGGCGTCGTCCTGTCGGGACATCCCCGTCTCTCCCCGTCACCCTTGTCGAACAGTTGTGCCGGAAACCATACGACGGCGCCCCCGCCCCGGGAAACCGGGAACGGGGGCGCGGCCCGGCAGGCCGACGGCCGTGCCCTTCCGGCGAGGAAGGGCACGGCCGACGGACCACACGCGGCCCAGGGGAGCGGAAAACCGCTCTGACCCGGGGCGACATCACACGTCGAAGTACAGCTCGAACTCGTGCGGGTGCGGACGCAGCTGGAGCGGCGCGATCTCGTGCGTGCGCTTGTAGTCGATCCACGTCTCGATCAGGTCGGGCGTGAAGACGTCACCGGCGAGCAGGAACTCGTGGTCGGACTCGAGGCGGTCCAGGACGGCCGACAGCGAGGTCGGGACCTGCGCGACGTTCGCGTGCTCCTCGGGAGCCAGCTCGTAGAGGTCCTTGTCGATCGGCTCGGCCGGCTCGATCTTGTTCTTGACGCCGTCCAGACCGGCCATGAGGAGGGCGGAGAACGCCAGGTACGGGTTGCCGGAGGCGTCGGGCGCGCGGAACTCGACCCGCTTGGCCTTCGGGTTCGAGCCCGTGATCGGGATGCGCATCGCGGCGGAGCGGTTGCGCTGCGAGTACACCAGGTTGACCGGGGCCTCGAAGCCGGGGACCAGGCGGTGGTACGAGTTCACCGTCGGGTTGGTGAAGGCCAGCAGCGACGGGGCGTGCTTGAGGATGCCGCCGATGTAGTAGCGGGCCATGTCCGACAGGCCCGCGTAACCGGCCTCGTCGTAGAACAGCGGGGAGCCGCCGCTCCACAGCGACTGGTGCACGTGCATGCCCGAGCCGTTGTCGCCGAAGATCGGCTTCGGCATGAAGGTCGCGGTCTTGCCGTTGCGCCAGGCGACGTTCTTCACGATGTACTTGAAGAGCTGGAGGTCGTCGGCCGCGGCGAGCAGCGTGTTGAACTTGTAGTTGATCTCGGCCTGGCCGGCGGTGCCCACCTCGTGGTGCTGGCGCTCGACCTGGAGGCCGGACGCGGCCAGCTCCAGGGAGATCTCCGCACGCAGGTCGGCGAAGTGGTCGACCGGCGGGGTCGGGAAGTAGCCGCCCTTGTAGCGGACCTTGTAACCGCGGTTGTCCTCCAGCGCACCGGTGTTCCAGGCGCCCGCCTCGGAGTCGATGTGGTAGAAGGACTCGTTCTCCGACGTCTTGAAGCGCACGGAGTCGAAGACGTAGAACTCGGCCTCGGGGCCGAAGTAGGCCGTGTCGGCGATACCGGTCGACGCCAGGTACGCCTCGGCCTTCTTCGCGACGTTGCGCGGGTCACGGGAGTACTGCTCGCCCGTGATCGGGTCGTGGATGAAGAAGTTGATGTTCAGCGTCTTGTCGCGGCGGAACGGGTCGACGCGTGCCGTCGACAGGTCGGCGCGCAGCGCCATGTCGGACTCGTGGATGGCCTGGAAGCCGCGGATCGACGAACCGTCGAACGCCAGCTCCTCGTCCGGGTCGAACGCCTCGACGGGCAGCGAGAAGTGCTGCATGACGCCCGGCAGGTCGCAGAACCGGACGTCGATGAACTTGACGTCCTTGTCCGCGATGAACTTCTTGACCTCGTCGGCGTTCTGGAACATCCAGCTCCTCCTACTCCCGGCCGTCGAGCCGGGGTGGTAGTTCGTTCGTGCGGCCAGTGCGGTGGCACACGCTGTCGTCGACCCTAAGGACGGGTGATTTCCCGGGCGTGACCCGTTTGTTTCGCAGAAGTTAACGGGCCCGGTTCCACCGTAACGCCGACGCACCCCGCCGTCCCCCGTGCGAAAGGGGGCGCAGTACCGTGGACGGGTGGACAACAGGCAAGCAATCGGATCGTGGCTGTCCGGGCCCCGCGCGGCCATGGAGGACGCCGGCGCCGACTTCGGATACCGGGGCGAGCAGCTGGGCCTGCCGGAGGAGGGGCCGGGCTCGATCGCCCGTCCCGGCCGGCGGCTGGGCGCACTGGCCGTCGACTGGGGCCTGTGCGTCCTGATCGCATACAGCCTGATCACGCACGGCTACGGCCCCGCGACCAGCAACTGGGCCCTGCTGATCTTCCTCGTGATGAGTCTCCTCACGGTGGGCACGCTCGGTTTCACGCCCGGCAAGCGGCTGTTCCGCCTGCGCGTGGTGGCCCTCGGGACCGGCACCGTCAGCCCCCTGCGCGCGGCCGCCCGCACGGTCCTGCTCTGCCTCGCCGTCCCCGCCCTGGTCTGGGACCGCGACGGCCGGGGCCTCCACGACCGCGTGGCCCGCACGGTCGAGGTCCGCTTCTGACGGACGCGCCACGGCACGGGCGCGTCCACGGCACGGGGCCACGGCACGGGCGCGCGCCACGGCACGGACGCCGCGGTACGAGCTCACCGCACGGGCGCCCCGCTACCGACGAGCGCCCGGCGTCCGGCGCGAGCAGGCGTCACGGCAGGGGCGGGCGCGACCGCCCCGCGGCGGTCACGACGATACGACGGCATGACGGCATGACGAAGGGGCGCCCGGATGGTTCCGGGCGCCCCTTCGTGCGGTACGGGGAGGAGGGTCAGCGGGGCCGCTGTCCGCCCTTCGGCAGGCGCATGCCCTTGGGCATCGGGCCCTTCGGCAGCGGCATGTTGCTCATCAGGTCGCCCATGGCGCGCAGCCGGTCGTTGGTGGTGGTCACCTGGGGACCGGTCAGCACCCGAGGCAGCTTCAGCATGGTGGTCCGCAGCTTCTTCAGCTCGACCTGGCCCTCACCCGTGCCGACGAGCAGGTCGTGCACCGGGACGTCCGCGACGATGCGGTTCATCTTCCTCTTCTCGGCGGCCAGCAGGCTCTTCACCCGGTTCGGGTTGCCCTCGGCCACCAGCACGATGCCGGCCTTGCCGACCGCGCGGTGCACCACGTCCTGGCTGCGGTTCATCGCCACCGCGGGGGTGGTCGTCCAGCCCCGGCCGATGTTGTCGAGCACCGCCGCGGCAGCGCCCGGCTGGCCCTCCATCTGCCCGAAGGCCGCCCGCTCGGCCCGGCGCCCGAACACGATCGCCGTCGCGAGGAAGGCGAGCAGGAAGCCCAGGATGCCGAGATAGATGGGGTGACCGATCAGGAAACCGATCGCGAGGAAGACACCGAAGGTGACGATTCCGACAGCCGCGAGTACAAGACCGATCTTCTTGTCGGCCTTGCGGGTCATCTTGTAGGTCAGGGCGATCTGCTTCAGTCGCCCGGGGTTAGCGGCGTCCGCCGCCGTGTCCTTCCTCGCCATGCCACGCAGTCTACGTGGCCCCGGGAGCACCGACGACGGCAGTGCCCCGGAGATGTCCCCGAGGCGGCCCCGAGGTGGCCCGCAGACGGCACGGAGGCGGGGCCGGGGCCGGTCAGAGGCGGACGGAGGTGACCTCTTCGAGGACGCGCTGCGCCTCGAAGCGGTCCTTGGCGCGACGGCGGTCCTCCAGCACGGAGGTCCAGGCGTTGCGCCGGGCGGTGCGCTGGCCACTGCTCATGAGCAGGGACTCGACGGCGCGCAGGGCGTCGGTGATGGTCGGGATCGCGTGGGCGCGAACGGGCGCGGCCTGCATGGCGGGGGTCCCCCTCGGGAGCGGCTCGGCACGGGTCTGCGGTGGTCTGCGGGGTGTGACACCAGCGTCACTGTTTGGTGTTACCAGGGCGTGACCGACCGGTCAAACACCCATGAAGCCTGGGTGCGGGGGGCCGAAATGCTGACGCGGCCCTGACGTACGCCCTCATCTGCGAGGACGGTCAGGACCGCGTCGTATCGGACTGTACTGGCGGGTAATCGCTTGTGCGCGAATTCACACACGGGCGCTTCCGGCCTGCCGCCAGGGGCGCTTGACGGAGTGTCAGACGGCCTGGACGGCCGCGAAGGAACCGCGCTTCTCGACGGCCATCCGGTACAGGCGTCCGGCGCGGTAGGAGGACCGTACCAGCGGTCCGGACATGACGCCCGAGAAGCCCATCTGCTCGGCCTCCTCCTTCAGCTCCACGAACTCGTGCGGCTTCACCCAGCGCTCGACGGGGTGGTGGCGCACGGAGGGACGCAGGTACTGCGTGATGGTGACCAGCTCGCAGCCCGCCTCGTGCAGCTGCCGGAGCGCCTCGCTGACCTCTTCGCGGGTCTCGCCCATGCCGAGGATCAGGTTGGACTTGGTGACCAGGCCGAAGTCCCGGGCCTCGGTGATGACCTTCAGCGAGCGCTCGTACCGGAAGCCCGGACGGATGCGCTTGAAGATCCGCGGGACCGTCTCGACGTTGTGCGCGAAGACCTCGGGGCGGGCGGAGAAGACCTCCGCCAGCTGCTCGGGGACGGCGTTGAAGTCGGGCGCCAGCAGTTCGACCTTGGTGCGGCCGCCCTCGCGGCCGGCGGTCTGCGCGTGGATCTGGCGGACCGTCTCCGCGTACAGCCAGGCGCCGCCGTCCTCCAGGTCGTCGCGGGCGACGCCGGTGATGGTGGCGTAGTTCAGGTCCATGGTCACCACGGACTCGCCGACCCGGCGGGGCTCGTCGCGGTCCAGCGCCTCGGGCTTGCCGGTGTCGATCTGGCAGAAGTCGCAGCGCCGCGTGCACTGGTCGCCGCCGATGAGGAAGGTCGCCTCGCGGTCCTCCCAGCACTCGTAGATGTTCGGGCAGCCGGCTTCCTGGCAGACCGTGTGCAGGCCCTCGCTCTTCACGAGGTTCTGCATCTTCGTGTACTCGGGGCCCATTTTCGCCCGGGTCTTGATCCACTCGGGCTTGCGCTCGATGGGGGTCTGGCTGTTGCGGACCTCCAGGCGCAGCATCTTGCGTCCGTCGGGTGCGACTGCGGACACGACCGGCTCCCTGTAGCTTCGATTCTTCGGCGTACACCAGGGTACGCCCGTGTTTGTTGAGCCCTACCGGTGAGGCCAACCCGGAGACCGAGGGCGCCATTCCCCCCGGGGCCGGGCGCCGTCCCGCTAGACGGCGGCCTTCTCGATCTCCCGCGGCTTCAGCTCCGCGTTCTCCAGTACGTCCCTCAGGTGCCGCTCGACGACCGGCAGCACCTCGTCGACGGTGACGTCCCGGCCCAGCTCGCCGGCCAGGGAGGTGACACCCGCGTCCCGGATCCCGCACGGGATGATGCGGTCGAACCAGGCGTTGTCCGGGTTCACGTTCAGGGAGAAGCCGTGCATCGTGACGCCCTTGGCGACCCGGATGCCGATCGCCGCGAGCTTGCGGTCCTCGCGGCGCTGGCCGGCGTTGGAGGGCGCGTACTCCGGGCCGTTCAGCCGCGGGTCGAACTCCTCGTCGTTCAGCCGGGGGTCGAAGTCGAGGGAGAGGCCGCCGAGCGAGGGCCGCCGCTCGACCGGGTCGCCCAGCACCCACACCCCGCTGCGGCCCTCGATCCGCGAGGTCGCGACGCCGAACTCCGCGCACACCCGGATCAGGGCGTCCTCCAGCCGCCGCACGTGCGCCACGACGTCCACCGGGCGCGGGAGCTTCTGGATCGGGTAGCCCACCAGCTGGCCGGGGCCGTGCCAGGTGATCTTGCCGCCGCGGTCCACGTCCACCACCGGGGTGCCGTCCAGGGGGCGCTCGCTCTCGGCCGTGCGCCGGCCCGCGGTGTACACCGGCGGGTGTTCCAGCAGCAGCACGGTGTCGGGGATCTCGTCCGCGAACCGCGCCGCGTGCACCCGGCGCTGTTCGTCCCACGCCTCCCGGTACTCCACGGCGTCCGCTCCGAAGCCCATGCGAACGAACCGCAACTCACTCACGGCAAGCGCCTCCCTAGGCGATACGGCGATACGGCGATACGGCGGTACGGCAATGCGGCGGTGCGGCGGGCCCCGTGCCGGTCACCCGGACCTGTCCGTCAGGCCCTACCGCGCCCCACGCCACTGTACGTCCGCCCGTCACGCGTCAGCTCCGCGGGCAATTCTCACACGATCGGATGAATGAGCGTCGAGATGTGCGATCGCCTGCTCACGCTCCGCTACATTCGCGCCGTTCACGAGGCCACCAGGGCTGATCACCGC
This sequence comes from Streptomyces sp. NPDC014882, assembly GCF_043081325.1. Lineage (NCBI taxonomy): Bacteria > Bacillati > Actinomycetota > Actinomycetes > Kitasatosporales > Streptomycetaceae > Streptomyces > Streptomyces sp. NPDC014882. The sequence continues at coordinate 274,416 of NZ_JBIBWL010000010.1, read as the reverse complement.
AATCAGGGCACTTCATCCGGGCACGTCACAGGCCCGGAAGGCAGGAGACCGCACCGCAGATGACGGAACGACCCGCGCAGCGCATCCCCAACCGTCAGCTCGCCGCGCTCATCGCAGAAGCGGGATTCTCCAACGCGGGTCTGGCCCGACGCGTCGATCAGCTCGGCCTCGAGCACGGCCTGGACCTCAGATACGACAAGACGTCCGTCACCCGGTGGCTGCGCGGCCAGCAGCCCCGCGGCACCACCCCCGCCCTCATCGCCGAGGTCTTCACCCGCCGCCTCGGCCGCCGGCTCACCGCCCAGGACCTCGGCCTGGACGCCTGCGCCCCCGTGTACGCGGGCCTGGAGTTCGCCGCCACCCCCGAGGAGGCCGTCGAGATCGTCAGCGGGCTCTGGCGCAAGGACTCCGGCAGCCACGCCGAACTGCGCAAGATCGCCTTCACCGCGGCCGGACTGGTCGTGCCCAGCCGGGACTGGCTGATCGGCCGGGCCGACGAGAAGGTGGCCCACGGCGACCCGGCCGCCCGCGTGCCCGCCCAGGGCCGTCCGGCCGCCCGCTCCGCCCGGCCCGCCGCGGTGGAGACCGCCCCCGCGGCCGGCCCGCCGGCCCCGCCCGCCCCTCCCGTCCCGCCCGCCGTGCCCCGGCCGCGCGGCACGGCCGAGCGGGACCCCGGCCGGCGGGTCACCGGCGGCGACATCGCCGCGCTCCGCTCGGTCGGCGAGCTCTTCCGCACCCTCGACGACATGTACGGCGGCGGCCACGCCCGCCAGGCCCTGGTGCGCTACCTGGAGCACGAGTGCGAGCCGATGCTGCGCGGCAGCTACGGCGAGCAGACCGGCCGCCGGCTGTTCGGGGCCGCCGCCGACCTCACCCGCCTCGCGGGCTGGACCTCCTTCGACATCGCCGCGCACGGCCTGGCCCAGCGCTACTTCGTCCAGGCCCTGCGCCTCTCCCAGGCGGCCGCGGACCGGGCGTACGGCTCCTACGTCCTCGTCACCATGAGCCGCCAGGCCGTGTACCTCGGCCACGGACGGGAGGCCGTGCAGCTCGCGCGGGTGGCGCAGCAGGGCGTCGGCACCGGTGCGCCGCCGGCCGTGCAGGCGCTGCTGCACGCGGTCGAGGCCCGCGGGCACGCGGTGCTCGGGGAGGTGCGGGCCTGCACGGCGTCCCTGGTGCGGGCCGAGCGGGCGCTGGAGGCGGCGAGGCCGGGGGAGGAGGTGCCGTTCTGGGCGCGGTTCTTCGACGAGGGGCAGCTGGCCGGCGAGTTCGGGCACTGCCACCGCGATCTCCAGCAGTTCCGGGCCGCCGCGCGGCACGCCGAACGCTCCCTGCGGCTGCGGCCCGCCGGGTACGCGCGCAGCCGCCTGTTCTGCCGGATCGTCCTCGCCACCGCCCGCCTCGGCCTCGGCGAACTCGACCAGGCCTGCCAGATCGCCGCCGAGGCGGCGGGGCAGGCCACGGAGATGCGGTCGGTGCGGGCGCTGGAGTACGTCCGTGACTTCGAACGCCGTCTGGAGCCGTACCGCGACGCGGCCCCGGCCAGGGTGTACCGGGACCGGGTGGCGGCGCTGGGGTAGGGAAACCGGACGGCGCTCCCCGCTCCGTTCCGCCGGGCCGGGGACCGGGTGGGCCGGGGCGGAGGGTCCTGCCCGCCGCCCCGGCCCGCCGGCCCGCTCACGCCGCCCGCTGCGCCGTCCCGGCCGGCTCGGCCGCGTGGAGCGACCCCGCTCCCAGGTCGGAGACGATCGCCGCGGACGCCCGGTGCGCCGAGTGCAGCGCGCCCTGGACCGTGCTGGTGTCCCGGTGGTCGCCGCAGACGTACAGCCCGGCCAGCAGCCGCACCGGGCGGCGCAGGTCGTGCGGCGCCCGCATGACCGGCACGGCCTCGGCGGTGTGGTGCACGGCCAGCGTCTCCCAGCGCCCGGTCGGGGTGCCGTACAGCCGCGCGAGGTGCCGGCGGACGGCCGCGTCGACGCCGTCCGGCGGCGGCCCGAGCACCGTGGAGGAGATCAGCGTGCGGCCGGCCGGGGCCCGGCTCGGGTCCACCGCGCTGAGCACCGCCGTGTGGGCGACCGGTCCGCCCCGGTCGGCGTCCAGCAGCAGCGAGGCCCCGGTCGGGAGCGGCTCGTCCGTCGTGTGGTGCAGGACCGTGACGGGGTGGAAGCCGGGCACCCGCAGGCCGGGCAGCAGCTCCGCCGCGCTGCGCGCGTCGGTCGCCACCAGCACCGCGCGGCACCGGAACTCGCCGTGCTCGGCGGTGGTCACCGAGGTCGTGGAGACGGCGGTGGCCCGCACCCCCGTGTGCACGGTCCCCGGCGGCAGCGTCCGCGCGAGCAGCTCGGGCAGGACGTCGGCCCCGCCCTCCGGCACGCACAGCCGTCCGGCCGCGAAGGCGCGCAGCGCCAGGTCCGCGCACCGGCTGGAGGTGGTCAGGTCCGGGTCGCACAGCAGCGCGGCGAGCAGCGGCCGCAGGAAGCCGTCGATCGTGCGGGCGGGCAGACCGCGTGCCGCGAGCGCCTCGGCGGCCGGCGCCTCGGGCCGGCGCAGCAGCCGTTCGGCGGGCGTGGCCGCGAGCCGGGTGAGCGCGGCGCCGAGCCGGGCCTGGTCCACGGCCGAGCCCAGCGGCGCCCCGGTCCGCATCCGTGGCGCCGCGGCGGCCGATCCGGTGCGCTGCCGTGGCAGCGCACCGCTCCGGGGAGCGGCGGCGAGGGCGCGTACGGCGTGGAGTGCGCCCCTTGCGCCCCCCGCGCCCGCTTGCGCGCCCGCGCGGTGGTGGCGTCCGTCGCTGTGCAGCAGGACCCCCGGGGCGAAGGGACGCAGGGTGAGCGCGTCCAGCCCGGGGGCCAGGGCCAGTTCGGGATACGCCGTGGACAGCAGCTGTCCGATGCGGTCGAGCCGGAAGCCGTCGACCTTCTCGGTCGCCATGCGGCCGCCCACACAAGGGGCGGCCTCCAGGACCGTGGTCGTCACTCCTGCGCTGGTCAGCCGATGCGCCGCGGAGAGTCCGGCGACCCCGGCCCCCACGATGACGACGTCCGTCCGGTACGCGGGCTCAAGCACGTGCCCCTCCTCGAGGTTGCGCGGCCGATGGAGACGTCATGCCCCCAACTGGCTTACTGGATACCCGAGTTCGGATCGAGAGTAGGCCCGTGACCGGTCGGGGGCAGTCGCGCACGGACAGGGCACGGTCGCACGGCGGTCGCATACGGTCCCGACGGGGCGTCAGGCGGCCCGCAGGGCGTCCTCGATCCCGGGGAACGCGAAGGTGAACCCCGACTCCAGCAGCCGCCTGGGCACCACCCGCGCGCTGCCCAGCACGTCCCCGGCCATCTCGCCCAGGACCCCCCGCAGCACCGGCGCCGGCACCGGGAACAGCGTCGGCCGGTGCAGCACCCGCCCCATGGCCGCGGTGACCTCACGGTTCGTCAGCGGCTCCGGCGCGGTCAGGTTGAACGGCCCCGACAGGTCGTCACGCTCCAGCAGGTGCCGGAGCGCCGCCACCTCGTCGTGCAGCGCGATGTACGACCAGTACTGCCGCCCGTCGCCCATCCGCCCGCCGAGGCCCGCCCGGAACAGGGGGAACAGCCGCCCCCAGGCGCCGCCGTCGCGCGAGACCACCAGCCCGGTCCGGGGGAACACCGTCCGCACCCCGGCCGCCCGCGCCGGTTCCGCCGCCGCCTCCCACTTCACGCACAGCTCCGGCAGGAAGCCCCGGCCGGCCGGCGCGCTCTCGTCGACGGCCCGGTCGCCCGTCTCGCCGTAGTAGCCCATCGCGCTGCCGTTCACGAACACCCGCGGCCGCTCGTCGAGCGAGGCGACGGCCTCGGCGAGGGCGGTCGTCCCGTGCACCCGGCTGTCGTGGATCCGGCGCTTGTACTCGTCCGTCCAGCGGTGGTCGCCGACCCCCGCCCCCGCCAGGTTGACCACGGCGGAGCACCCCGCGAGCCCCGCCGCGTCCACCCGCCCCCGCTCGGGGTCCCAGCGCACCTCGTCCGCCCCCCGGGGCGCGTGGCGCACCAGGCGGACCACCTCGTGCCCGTCGGCGGTCAGGGACCGCACCAGGGCGCTGCCGATGAGACCGGACGCGCCGGCCACCGCGATTCGCGTTCGTTCCATGGACCCATCCTGCCCGCGATCCCGGAGCACCCCGCGGGGACAAGCCGCCCGACTCGTAGGATGCCGCCCATGACCGGCCCCCTCATACGCCCCGCGCGGCCCGACGACGACGCGGCGCTCGCCCTGATCGACGCCCTGACCTGGTCGCCCCTGCACGCCGTCACGCCGCGGCCGCAGCCGCCGTACGGCCCCTTCTTCGACGCGCGCCACCTCCCCGAGGACCACCTGGTCGCGGAGGTGTCCGGCCGGGTCGTCGGCTACGTCCGCGTCGTGCGCCCCACCGAACTCGCCTGCAACGCGCACGTGCGCCAGATCCAGGGCCTCGCCGTCTCCGACGAGGCACGCGGCCACGGCGTCGGACGCGCGCTGGTGCGGGCGGCCGTCGAGGAGACCCGCCGGCGCGGCGCCCGCCGCCTCACCCTGCGCGTGCTCGGCCACAACACCGCGGCCCGCAAGCTCTACGAGTCCGAGGGGTTCGTGGTCGAGGGCGTCCTGCCGGAGGAGTTCCTCCTCGACGGGGCGTACGTGGACGACGTGTCCATGGGCCGCTCCGTCCTCTGACCCCGGTACGCGGTGGCGGGCCCGGTGACCGGCCTCGCGTGCGCGGGCCCGCCCCCGACCGGCCACGCGCGCGTGCACCCCGCAAAACGCCGCGGACCGGGAGGACGGTTCCACCGGGTGGCACAGCACACGTCGCGGGCGGGGCGGAACCGCCCCACAGTGGGGTCATGCGTGCCATCCGACAGGTCCTCCGCCCCGGACGGAAGCCCGCGCGAGGGTCGGCGCACCGGTTCGCGCACCGGTTCGCGCAGAGGTTCGCGCACGGACCCGGGGGGTGGAGCCCGGCGCGGCTGCCGCGTCCGCTCCTCGTGGCCCTGGCCTGCCTGCCCGGACTGGCCGCCGTGGCCGCCCTGGGCCTGTGCGCGGGCGGCGTCGAGCACGCCGCCACGGCGTCCCTGGCCGCCCGCCCCGTGCGGCGCGCGGCGCAACTCCCCGCCCACTCCGCCGCGCGGCCGCGCATCGTGCCGCGCTCGGCCTGGATGGCCGACGCCGGACGCGCCCAGCCGCCGCCGCGCTACGACGACGAGGTCGTCGCCGTCTTCGTCCACCACACCGACTCGCCCAACGGCTACGACTGCGCCGACGCGCCCCGCATCATCCGCCACCTCTACACGGGCCAGACCGGCGGCCGCGACTGGGACGACATCGGCTACAACTTCCTCGTCGACCGCTGCGGCACCGTCTACGAGGGCCGGGCGGGCGGCACCGACCGGCCCGTCACCGGCGCGCACACCCAGGGCTTCAACCACCGCACGGCCGGCATCGCCGCCCTCGGCACGTTCACCGCGGGCGTCCCCGTGCCGCAGGCGATGGTGGACTCGATAGCGGCCCTCGCCGCCTGGAAGCTCGGCCTGGCGGACGTCGACCCGCGCGGGAGCGTCCGGCTCACCTCCAGCAACAGCGGCAGCCGGTACGCCGCGGGCGCCACGGCCACCCTGCCCGTCCTCGCCGGCCACAAGGACGGCTACATGACCAGCTGCCCCGGCGCGGCCCTCAGCGCCCGGCTGCCGGAGATCCGGCTGGCGGCCGCCCGACTCCAGGGCCGGACGTCCACAGGAACGCCTCAGGCGCCGCTCAGGGTTCTCCCGTCCCCGTCTCCCACGGTCGTGCCCGACACGATCCGGCCGGGGCGGGGACGATGAGCGACACGAACCGCGTGAACGACACGAACGACACGAACCGCGTGGACGACCTCCTGAAGCGCGGTACCGGCACCGCGCACGCCGTCGAGGAGGGAACGGCGGCCGCCGCACGACGGGCCCTCCGCGGCCCCCGGACGGTCGTCCGCGCCGTCGCCGCGGTCGTCCCCGGTCCCGCGGCGGCCACCGCGTCCGCCCCGGAGCGGGCCGACGAGACGCCGCCGCACCACGCCGTGCGGGCCGAACGGCAGGCGTACCTCCCGTCGGACGCAGGCCGCCGCCGCACGACGGCCTGACCCCGGCCCCGGCCTCTTGCCCGGCGGCCCGGCGGCCCAGACGGCCCCGGCGGCACGGTCAGTCCCGGCGGCACGGTCAGTCCCGGAAGCGCTCCCACAGCCGCGGGAACCGCTCCGCGAGCGCCCGCTCGTTCTCGAAGTCGACCGGCGTGCCCTCGGGTTCCACCGGGGCGGGCGCGATGCCCAGTTCCGGGGCGACGGTCCCGGTGAGCTGCTCGTAGGCCTCGTCGGCCGCGTAGCCCAGATCCTCGCCGTCGCCGTCGACCTCCTCGTCGAACTCGCCCAGCAGCTCCGCGAGCGCGTCCGGGTCGTGCACGGCCCCCTCGTACACCTCCCGGCCCTGACCGATCAGCCAGCACCGGAAGAAGTCGAAGGCGTCGTCGCTCGCCCCGTCCAGCAGCACCCAGGCGGCGCCCCACAGGTCCCAGGTGTACGCCCGGTTGTAGCGGGCCTCGAAGTGACGGGCGAAGTCGAGCACCATGTCGGGGTCCAGCCGCAGCAGCCGCTCCACCAGCAGATCGGCCTGCTCCTCCGGGTCGCCTCCGGCGGCCTCGCGGGTGGCGTCGACCAGTTCCCAGAACTCCGTCTCGTCCATCACGCGTCCCAGCATCCTGCCTGGACGGGCGGGCCGCACCCGGAGTGCGGGCGGTCGTCAGGGACGGTACAGCGCCGCCAGCCGGGCCGCGTCCGCGGCGAAACGGCGGCGCAGCGGCTCCGGGGAGACCACCTCCGCCTCCGGTCCCAGCGCGGTGAGCTGGCCGTGCGCCACCTCCTCGGACTCCACGCCCAGGGTGACCGTCACCCACCCCCGCGCGTCGGGCTCCCCGGCCGTCGCCAGGGCGTCCCGCGCGGCCACCGGGTCGACGGTGTACGGCAGCCGGCGCAGCCCCGCCGGCGTGAGCCGTACGACGACCTCGGCCCGCAGGATCGACCGCGCGAACCGCTCCGCCTGCCGGGCCCAGAAGCCGGGCAGGTCGAAGTCCTCGTCCCTGCCGAACCGCTCCGCGCCGGCCCGCGCGTCCGTGAACCGGTCGACGCGGTACGTCCGGAAGGCCCCCGCGTCGGCCACCCGCGCGCACAGGTACCACAGGCCCGCCTTGAGCACGAGCCCGTACGGCTCCAGCTCCCGTACGGCCTCCGTCCCGCCCCGCAGGTACCGGGCGGTGAGCCGGAGGTCGTCCCACACCGCCTCCGCGATCACGGGCAGCAGCGGGGGCGTCCGCGGCTCCTGGAACCAGGCGGGCGCGTCCAGGTGGAACCGCTGCGCCGCCGTCCGCGGGGCGTCCCTGAGGGACGGCATCAGGGCGGCCGACACCTTCAGGCGGGCCGCCGAGGCCGCGTCCTCCAGGCCCATCTCCCTGAGCGCGCCCGGCACACCGCTCAGGAACAGCGCCTCCGCCTCGCCGCGGGCCAGGCCGGTGAGGCGGGTGCGGTAGCCGTCGACCAGGCGGTAGCCGCCGGCCCGTCCGCGCTCGGCGTACACCGGTACGCCCGCCTCCGACAGGGCCTGGGCGTCCCTGGTGACCGTCCGCTCCGACACCTCCAGCTCGCGCGCCAGCTCGGCGGCGGTCATGGCGGACCGGCCCTGCAGGAGCAGCACCATCTTGATGAGCCGGGCAGCACGCATACCCGCATGATGCCGGGTGGCACCGACAGAGGGGGCCTGACCCCGCCGCCTCCCGTCCCGGCCCCGGGGCCGCCGTCCCCCGGGCCTCCGCTCCGGCCCGGACGGACCCGCCCTCGGACGCCGGACGACCCGCACCGCCCGGTCCCCGGCCGGCAGGCCGGCTCGTCCCGTCGGGCGGCGCGCGGGGACGGCCGGACGGCGGGAGGGGCACGGTGGCCGTGGCCACCGTGCCCCTCCCGCCGCACTGGTCGGGCCTACAGCCCGTAGCGCTCCCGCGCCTCCTTCACCGCCGTCGCCCGGACCTCGCCGCGGCGGGCCAGCTGGGCGAGGGCCGCCACCACGATGGACTCCGCGTCGACGCCGAAGTGGCGGCGGGCGGCGTCACGGGTGTCGGACAGGCCGAAGCCGTCGGCGCCCAGCGACGAGTAGTCCTGCTCGACCCACTGCGCGATCTGGTCCGGGACCTGGCGCATGTAGTCGGAGACCGCGAGGACCGGCCCCTCGGCACCCTGGAGCGCCCGGCGGACGTACGGCAGCCGCTCCTCGCCGCGCAGCAGCGCCGCGTCGGCCTCCAGCGCGTCGCGCCGCAGCTCGGTCCAGGAGGTCGCGGACCACACGTCGGCGGCCACGCCCCACTCCTCGGCGAGCATCCGCTGCGCCTTCAGCGTCCAGTGGATCGCCGTGCCGGAGCCCAGGAGCTGGATGCGCGGCGCGGCGGCCACCGGGGACAGACCCGCGGACTCCGCCGTGTTGAAGCGGTACAGGCCCTTGACGATGCCCTCGTCGATGCCGGGGGCGGCCGGCTTCGCGGGCTGCGGCACCGGCTCGTTGTAGACGGTCAGGTAGTAGAAGACGTTCGGGTCCTCACCCGGCGCCGTCTCGCCGTACATCCGGCGCAGACCGTCCTTGACGATGACGCCGATCTCGTACGCGAACGCCGGGTCGTACGTCAGCGCGGCCGGGTTGGTCGCCGCGATCACCGGCGAGTGGCCGTCGGCGTGCTGGAGGCCCTCGCCCGTCAGCGTGGTGCGGCCGGCCGTGGCGCCGACGAGGAAGCCGCGGCCGAGCTGGTCGCCGAGCTGCCACATCTGGTCGGCCGTGCGCTGCCAGCCGAACATCGAGTAGAAGATGTAGAACGGGATCATCGCCTCGCCGTGCGTGGCGTACGCGGTGGACGCGGCGATGAAGTCGGCCATCGAACCGGCCTCGGTGATCCCCTCGTTGAGGATCTGGCCGTTCTCGGCCTCCTTGTAGTACATCAGCTGGTCGCGGTCGACCGGCTCGTACGTCTGGCCCTTGGGGGAGTAGATCCCGAGCGAGGGGAACAGCGACTCCATGCCGAAGGTGCGCGCCTCGTCGGGGACGATCGGCACCCAGCGCCGGCCCGTCTCCTTGTCGCGGACCAGGTCCTTGACCAGCCGGACGAAGGCCATGGTGGTGGCGACGTTCTGGGAGCCGGAGCCCTTGTCGAACGCGGCGAACGCCTTCTCGGCGGGGGCGGGCAGCGGGGCGAGCGCGTGCGTGCGGCGGGCCGGGGCCGGGCCGCCGAGGGCCGCGCGGCGCTCCTGGAGGTAGCGGACCTCGGGGGAGCCGGCGCCCGGGTGGCCGTAGGGCACGACGCCGTCGACGAACGCGCTGTCGGGGATCGGCAGCTCCAGCAGGTCGCGCATCGCCTTGAACTCGTCCACCGAGAGCTTCTTCATCTGGTGGTTGGCGTTCTTCGACGCGAAGCCCTCACCGAGGGTGTGGCCCTTGACGGTCTGGGCCAGGATGACCGTCGGGGCGCCCTTGTGCTCGACGGCCGCCCGGTAGGCCGCGTACACCTTGCGCGCCTCGTGGCCGCCGCGGGACAGGTGGAAGCACTCCAGGATCTTGTCGTCGCTCAGCAGCTTCGCCATCTCGACGAGCGCCGGGTCGGCGCCGAAGAAGTCCCGGCGGATGTAGGCGGCGTCGCGCGTCTGGTACGTCTGCACCTGGGCGTCGGGCACCTGGCGCAGGCGGCGCACGAGCGCGCCCGTGGTGTCGAGGCGGAACAGCTCGTCCCAGGCGGAGCCCCACAGCGACTTGACGACGTTCCAGCCGGCGCCGCGGAACTGGGCCTCCAGCTCCTGCACGATCTTGAAGTTCGCGCGGACGGGGCCGTCGAGGCGCTGCAGGTTGCAGTTGATGACGAAGGTGAGGTTGTCCAGCTCCTCGCGGGCGGCGAGCGCGAGGGCCGCCGTCGACTCGGGCTCGTCCATCTCGCCGTCGCCGAGGAACGCCCAGACGTGGGAGGCGGAGACGTCCTTGATGCCGCGGTTGGTCAGGTAGCGGTTGAAGCGCGCCTGGTAGATCGCGGAGAGCGGGCCGAGGCCCATGGACACCGTGGGGAACTCCCACAGCCAGGGCAGCCGCCGCGGGTGCGGGTACGACGGGAGGCCGTTGCCGCCCGCCTCCTGGCGGAAGTTGTCCAGGTGGCCCTCGTTCAGCCGGCCGTCGAGGAAGGCGCGGGCGTAGATGCCGGGGGAGGCGTGGCCCTGGATGTAGAGCTGGTCGCCCGAGCCGTCGGCCTCCTTGCCCTGGAAGAAGTGGTTGAAGCCGGTCTCGTACAGCCAGGCCGCGGAGGCGAAGGTGGCGATGTGGCCGCCGACGCCGTGCTTCGCGCCGCGGGTCACCATGGCCGCCGCGTTCCAGCGGTTCCAGGCGGTGATCCGGGCCTCCATCGCCTCGTCACCCGGCGTGGCGGGCTCGGCGGCGGTGGGGATGGTGTTGACGTAGTCCGTCTCGAGCAGCTTGGGCAGCGCGATGCCGTTGCCCTCGGCCCGCTCCAGCGTGCGCCGCATCAGGTACGCGGCACGGTGCGGCCCGGCCGCCTGGGCGACCGCGTCCAGGGAGGCCTGCCATTCGGCGGTCTCCTCCGGGTCCCGGTCGGGGAGCTGGTCGAGCGCGCTCGGCTGGATGGCGTGGGGGTCGGTCATGTCGCCGCCTTCCTCAGTCGAAGGGGGTTCCCTCATCGGCAGGGGTTCGGGGTGCCCTTTGTCTTTGGCAGGACAGGGCGGTGGGGCTCTGCCGCGGAGTCGTGGTACGACACCGCGACGCGGCCCGTCGGCGACTGTAACCCCCTGATCGATGATCGATCAAAGGGTTGAGGGGGAAAATCTCTTGATCACGAGAAAGTCGGCACGGGGTGTCTCGCGCGAAGGCACCCCGTGCCGTGTTTTCGAAAGGTTTTCGCAGGTGGGGCCGCGTATGAGCGAATGTGCGCTCAGGGGCGCCGGCCGGTGCCCCCGGCGCGGACGCCCCGGGCCCGTACCGTCTCCGGAACTCGCTGCCCCGGGTCCGCACCGTCCCGGGACCACACCGTTCCGGGTCCCCGGGTCCCTGGCGCCTCGGCTCTACGGCGCCTCAGGCCCGCGGCGCGCAGCCCAGCACGTGCGCCTTCACGATCTCCGCGATGCGCGGGTCCCGCCGCTTGAAGGCCGCCACCAGTTCCTCGTGCTCCTCCGCGTACGACTGCTGCACCGTCCCCAGCCAGCGGATCGACAGCGCCGTGAACACCTCGATGCCCAGGCCCTCCCAGGTGTGCAGCAGCACGGAGTTGCCGGCCGCGCGGACCAGCTCGCGGTGGAAGGCCACCGTGTGCCGCACCTGACCGGTCCCGTCCGACGCCCGGTCCGCCTCGTACAGCGCGGCCACGTGCGGCTCCAGCGCCGAGCAGTCCTCGGCCAGCCGCTGCGCCGCCAGCTCCGCGGCGATCGCCTCCAGGCCGGCCCGGACCGGGTAGCTCTCCTCCAGGTCGGCCGCGGTCAGGTTCCGCACCCGTACGCCCTTGTTCGGCGCGGACTCGATCAGCCGCAGCGACTCCAGCTCGCGCAGCGCCTCGCGCACCGGCGTCTGGCTGACCTCCAGCTCACTGGCGATCCGCCGCTCCACGATCCGCTCGCCCGGCTGCCAGCGCCCGCTGACGATCCCCTCCACGATGTGCTCGCGGATCTGCTCGCGCAGCGAGTGGACGACGGGCGCGGTCATGAGGGCTCCTTAGGGAGGGGCCGCCCATCGGCCCCTGGGGCGTTCGACGTTTAGACAATAAGGCCGTGACGGGGCCGGGGAGCGGTTCACGGGGGCGCTTCCGCGCAGGTGAGACGAGACTTACACGCCGCTGACAGGCCGTGCGGCGGGGTGCGAACGCGCGGCGCCCCCGCCCGGGAGACCCGGGCGGGGGCGCCGTACGACACCGCGTGCCGACTACAGGCCGAGCTCGACCTCGAACTCGCCCGCCTCCAGGATGGCCTTGACCGCCGTCAGGTAACGGGCCGCGTCGGCGCCGTCCACCAGCCGGTGGTCGTAGGACAGCGTCAGGTAGGTCATGTCGCGGACGCCGATGACCGTGCCCTCCTCCGTCTCGATGACGGCCGGACGCTTCACCGTGGCCCCGATGCCGAGGATCGCGACCTGGCCCGGCGGCACGATGATCGTGTCGAAGAGGGCACCGCGCGAACCGGTGTTGGAGATGGTGAAGGTCGCGCCGGACAGCTCGTCCGGAGTGATCTTGTTGCCGCGGACCTTGCCGGCCAGCTCGGCCGTGGCCTTGGCGATGCCGGCGAGGTTGAGGTCGCCGGCGTTCTTGATGACCGGAGTCATCAGGCCCTTCTCGGAGTCCACCGCGATACCGACGTTCTCGGTGTCGAAGTAGGTGATGGTCCCCTCGGCCTCGTTGATCTTGGCGTTGATCGGCGCGTGGGCCTTCAGCGCCTGGGCCGCGGCCTTGACGAAGAACGGCATCGGCGAGAGCTTGACGCCCTCACGGGCCGCGAAGGAGTCCTTCGCCTTGGCGCGCAGCTTCATCAGCCGCGTGACGTCGACCTCGACGACCGACGACAGCTGGGCCTGCTCGTGCAGCGCCTTGACCATGTTGTCGCCGATGACCTTGCGGATGCGCGGCATCTTGACGGTCTGGCCACGCAGCGGGGAGGCCTCCAGCGCGGGGGCCTTCTTCGCGGCGGCCGGGCCTCCGGCGGTCACGGCGGCGGCCGGAGCCGGTGCGGCGGCGGCGGCCTTCGCGGCCTCGGCGGCGGCGACGACGTCCTGCTTGCGGATGCGACCGCCGACGCCGGTGCCCTTGACCGAGCCCAGGTCGACGCCGTTCTCGGCGGCGAGCTTGCGCACCAGCGGGGTGACGTAGGCACCCTCGTCGGTGGCCTGCGCGGCGGCGGGGGCGGCTGCGGCGGGGGCCGGGGCAGCGGGGGCCGGAGCGGGCGCGGGAGCCGCGGCGGCCGGAGCGGGAGCGGCCGGAGCCGGGGCCGGAGCCGGCGTGGGCTCCGGGGCGGGCGCGGGCGCCGGAGCAGCCGGGGCGGGAGCGGCCGGGGCGGGAGCGGCCGGGGCGGGAGCGGCCTCGGCCGGGGCCGGGGCGGCGGGGGCCGGGGCAGCGGCCGGAGCCGCCCCCGGAGCGCCGATGACGGCCAGCTTGGCGCCGACCTCGGCGGTCTCGTCCTCGCCGACCGTGATCTCGAGCAGCACACCGGAGGTGGGCGCCGGGATCTCGGTGTCGACCTTGTCCGTGGAGACCTCGAGCAGCGGCTCGTCGGCCTCGACGGAGTCGCCGACCGACTTCAGCCAGCGGGTGACGGTGCCCTCGGTGACGGACTCGCCGAGCGCGGGCAGGACGACGTCCGTACCCTCGGCGGAACCGCCGCCGGAGGCGGCCTCGGCGGTGGGAGCGGGGGCCGGGGCCGCCTGCTCGGTGGAGGGCTGGGCGGCCGGGGCCGGCTCGGGAGCCGGCGGGGCGACCTGCTCGGCGGCCGGAGCCTGCTCCGCGGCCGGGGCCGGCTCGGCGGCCGGAGCCGGCTCGGCGGGGGAACCGGTGCCGTCGTCGATGACGGCCAGCTCGGCGCCGACCTCGACGGTCTCGTCCTCGGCGACCTTGATGGACGCCAGGATGCCGGCGGCGGGCGAGGGGATCTCGGTGTCGACCTTGTCGGTCGACACCTCGAGCAGGGGCTCGTCGGCCTCGACGCGCTCGCCCTCGGCCTTCAGCCAGCGGGTGACAGTGCCCTCGGTGACGCTCTCACCGAGCGCCGGAAGGGTTACGGAAACCGCCATGGTTTCGGTTGCTCCTTACGAATTGCGGAAGTCTGTGTCGTCGCGTAGCCGCGGAGTCGTTTCGCCGACCGAGGGTCAGTCGTGCGAGTGGAGCGGCTTGCCGGCCAGGGCCAGGTGGGCCTCGCCGAGCGCCTCGTTCTGCGTCGGGTGGGCGTGGATGAGCTGCGCGACCTCGGCCGGCAGCGCCTCCCAGTTGTAGATCAGCTGGGCTTCGCCGACCTGCTCGCCCATGCGGTCGCCGACCATGTGGACGCCGACCACGGCACCGTCCTTGACCTGGACGAGCTTGATCTCGCCCGCGGTCTGGAGGATCTTGCTCTTGCCGTTGCCCGCCAGGTTGTACTTCAGAGCGACGACCTTGTCCGCGCCGTAGATCTCCTTGGCCTTGGCCTCGGTGATACCCACGGAGGCGACCTCGGGGTGGCAGTACGTCACCCGCGGGACGCCGTCGTAGTCGATCGGGACGGTCTTCAGGCCGGCCAGACGCTCCGCCACCAGGATGCCCTCGGCGAAGCCGACGTGCGCGAGCTGGAGCGTCGGGACGAGGTCGCCGACGGCGGAGACGGTGGGGACGTTCGTGCGCATGTACTCGTCGACCAGGACGTAGCCGCGGTCCGTCGCGATGCCCTGCTCCTCGTAGCCGAGGCCCTGCGAGACCGGGCCGCGGCCGATGGCGACGAGCAGGATCTCGGCCTCGAACTCCTTGCCGTCGGCGAGGGTGACCTTGACGCCGTCCTGGGTGTACTCGGCCTTCTGGAAGAAGGTGCCCAGGTTGAACTTGATGCCGCGCTTGCGGAACGCGCGCTCGAGGAGCTTGGAGGAGTTCTCGTCCTCGACCGGGACCAGGTGCTTGAGGCCCTCGACGATGGTGACGTCGGTGCCGAACGACTTCCACGCGGAGGCGAACTCCACGCCGATGACGCCGCCGCCCAGGATGATCGCGGACTTCGGCACGCGGTCCAGGACGAGCGCGTGGTCGGAGGAGATGATCCGGTCGCCGTCGATCTCCAGGCCCGGCAGCGACTTCGGCACGGAGCCGGTCGCGAGCAGCACGTGGCGGCCCTGGATCCGCTGCCCGTTCACGTCGACGGAGGTCGGGGAGGACAGACGGCCCTCACCCTCGATGTACGTCACCTTGCGGGAGGCGACAAGCCCCTGGAGACCCTTGTACAGGCCGGAGATGACACCGTCCTTGTACTTGTGGACCCCGGCGATGTCGATGCCCTCGAAGGTGGCCTTGACGCCGAACTGCTCGCTCTCGCGGGCCTGGTCGGCGATCTCGCCCGCGTGGAGCAGGGCCTTGGTGGGGATGCAACCCCGGTGCAGGCAGGTGCCGCCGACCTTGTCCTTCTCGATCAGGGCGACGTCCAGGCCCAGCTGGGCCCCGCGCAGGGCCGCGGCGTAACCGCCACTACCACCGCCGAGGATCACTAGGTCGAAAACGGTGCTGGCGTCGTTCGCCACGTCACGTCCTCCATGCATGTGCGCCGTGCGCCGGTCGTCGCTGACCGCCGGCGGCTGGTGTCCGGCCGCTCTTTCTTCGGCCCTGTGGTGGGGGCCCTGTCCTGCCGAGCCCCATCTTCGCACCTGCGGGAGGCGAACGGGACGCCGGGCCGGAGTTGCCGGACGTTCGCCGCCGGGGAGTGCGCACCGGGATGGTCCGGCCGGCCCGTGCGGCGGCCGGCTTCGGGCCGGCGGCGTCCCGGGCCGTTCGGGCCACGCCGGTCACGCCGTCCGGGACCCCCGCCACGGCGTCGGCGTGCGGGGTCCCGCTCCACCGGAGTGGTGGTCCGGGCCCCTCCGCCGCCGCCGGTCGCACCCGTCCGGCCAGGTCACGAGGGAGCCGGCGGCCTCCCGGGAGCGGACGGCGGGCGGGACCCGCGTCGCCGCCCCGGGGCCGGGCGCGCCGGGGGCCCGGGGCGTCCCCCCGCACCCTCAGGGCGGTGGGGGAGCGCCCGGACCGTTCGGGGCGCGCGACCGGGGAGGTTCACTTCCGTCCGGTCCGCGGGAGCGGTGTGAGACACCCCACGCCCGCTCGCGCGCGGGTGAGGAGCCCCACCGGGGTGCGGGGACGCGCCGATCGGCGGCGCGCCGGGCGATCGGGCGCGCGGTCCCCGCACCCCGGGCGGTCAGCCGAGGTCGCCCTCCGCGGTCAGCTCCGCCAGCCGCACCAGCGTCCGCACGGCCGTGCCCGTACCGCCCTTGGGCGTGTACCCGAAGGGGCCGCCCTCGTTGAACGCCGGTCCCGCGATGTCGAGGTGCGCCCAGGTGATCCCCTCACCGACGAACTCCCGCAGGAACAGGCCGGCGACGAGCCCGCCGCCCATCCGCTCGCCCATGTTCGCGATGTCGGCGACGGGGGAGTCCATGCCCTTGCGCAGGTGGTCGGGGAGCGGCATCGGCCAGGCCGGCTCGCCGACCTCCTCGGCGGCCTCGTGCACCGCGGAGCGGAACGCGTCGTCGTTCGCCATGATGCCGAACGTCCGGCTGCCCAGCGCCAGCATCATCGCGCCGGTCAGGGTCGCGACGTCCACGATGGCGTCCGGCTTCTCCTGGGAGGCGGCCCACAGCGCGTCGGCGAGGACCAGCCGGCCCTCGGCGTCGGTGTTGAGGACCTCGACCGTCTTGCCGCTGAACATGCGCAGCACGTCACCCGGGCGGGTGGCGGAGCCGGACGGCATGTTCTCGGCCAGCGCCAGCCAGCCGGTGACGTCGACGTCCAGGCCGAGACGCGCGACGGCGACCACGGCGGCGAAGACCGCCGCCGCACCGCTCATGTCGCACTTCATCGTCTCGTTGTGGCCGGCCGGCTTGAGCGAGATGCCGCCCGAGTCGTAGGTGATGCCCTTGCCGACGAAGGCGAGGTGCTTCTTCGCCTTCGAGGAGGTGTACGACAGCTTCACCAGGCGCGGAGCCGCCGCCGAGCCGGCGCCGACGCCGAGGATGCCGCCGTAGCCGCCCTTGGCGAGGGCCTTCTCGTCGAGGACCTGGACCTTGATGCCGTGTTCCTTGGCCGCGGTCTGGGCGAGGGCGGCGAAGGCCTGGGGGTCGAGGTCGTTCGGCGGGGTGTTGATGAGGTCCCGCGCGCGGTTGAGTTCCTCGGTGACGGCGGCGGCGCGGGCGAGGGCCGCCTTGTGGGCGGCGTCGCGCGGCTTGCCGCCGAGCAGGACGGCCTCGGCGAGCGGGGCCTTGCCGTTCTTCGCCTTGGCGTCCTTGCCCTGCTCCTTGTAGGTGTCGAAGGAGTAGGCGCCGAGCGCGACGCCCTCGGCGACCGCGCCGAGGTCGGCGGCGTCCGCCAGGGGCAGGGCGAAGGCGGCCTTCTTGGCGCCGGCGAGGGCGCGGGCGGCCGCACCGGCGGCGCGGCGCAGCGCCTCGGCGTCGTAGGAGGCGTCCTTCTCGGGCTCCGCGCCCAGCCCCACCGCCAGCACGAGAGGCGTCTTGAAGCCGGCCGGGGCCGGCAGCTTCGTCACCTCGCCCTCGGCGCCGGCGGCACCGAGGGTTTCCAGGACGCCGGCGAGCCGGCCGTCGTAGGCCTTGTCCACGGCCTCGGCGCCCGCTGTGACGACGGGGCCGTTGGCGCCCTTGGCGACACCGATCACGATCGCGTCGGCCCGAAGGCCGGGCGCCGCGGCGGTGCTGAGAGTGAGAGCAGTCACGGTGGTGATTTCTCGCTTCCGATGTGGAGTTGCTGTGGCCGATATGAGTGGGTCGACCGGGCCCGACAGCCGACCCTAGATCCGGGCTGGGGGAGCGGTCGTTACCGGGGTCGGCCTCACCGGCGCGGCGGACCGGCGCGGCGACCCCGCGACGAGCGTACGCGTGCGCGGGCGTCCGCCCGTGCACGGGAGTGTTCACCTGTCGGTGGCGTCGTGGCCACTCCCCGATCCTCGCATCCGGCGGACGGGGCCACACCTCTCGGGTGCGGCGGAGGGCGGCGTCCCGCGCCGGGCGGCGGCGGGGGATCATGGCGGCAGCCGCCGTCGCCCACCCTGGAGCCCGTCCGTGAGACGCATGGTCCTGCTGCCCGTCCTGCTGCCCGTCCTGCTGTCGCTGCTGGCGGGCTGCGCGTCCGCGCCGGACGGCGAGCCCGCGCGGGGGGACCGCTGGCGGCCACCGCCCGGCATCGGCTGGCAGTGGCAGCTGAGGGGGCGTCTGGACACCTCCGTCGACGTGCCGGTGTACGACGTCGACGGCTTCGACCAGAGCGCGGCGGCCGTCGCCGGGCTGCACGAGGACGGCCGCAAGGTCATCTGCTACCTGTCCACCGGCGCCTGGGAGGACTGGCGCCCGGACGCGGGGAGGTTCCCGCGGGCGGTCCTGGGCGAGGGCAACGGCTGGGAGGGGGAGCGCTGGCTGGACATCCGCCGTACCGACGTCCTCGAACCGCTGATGGCGGCCCGCCTCGACATGTGCCGCGACAAGGGCTTCGACGCGGTGGAACCGGACAACATGGACGGCTACCGCAACGAGAGCGGCTTCCCGCTGACGGCCGCCGACCAGCTCCGCTACAACCGGCTGATCGCCCGGCTCGCCCACGACCGGGGCCTGTCCGTCGGTCTGAAGAACGACCTCGACCAGATCCCCGAACTCGTCGACGACTTCGACTTCGCGGTCAACGAGCAGTGCGCCCAGTACGGCGAGTGCGCGCGGACGACCCCGTTCGTCGAGGCGGGCAAGGCCGTCTTCCACGTCGAGTACGAACTCCCCACGAGCCGCTTCTGCGCCGAGTCCCGCCGCCTGAAGCTGAGTTCCCTGCTGAAGAAGTACGAACTCACGGCGTGGCGCGAGGCCTGTTAGCCGGGTCCTCCCGCGGCCGCGTCGGCTAGCCGAGGCAGAGCACCACCAGCGCCGTCGTGGCCGCCGTCTCCGCCAGGCCGCCGAAGACGTCGCCGGTGACCCCGCCGAAGCGGCGCGTGCAGTGGCGCAGGAGCAGTTCGGCGGCGACGACGGCGAGGACGACGGCGACGGGCGTGCGGACGGCGTCGTACGGGCCGAGGAGGGCGCCCCCGGCCGCCGCGGCCGCGAGGCAGCCCGCCGCCACGGCCAGCGCGCCGCGCACCGGGACCACCCCGGCGACCGCCGCGCCGAGCCCCTCCGGCCGGGCGGCGGGCACGCCGGCGCGGGCGGCGAGGGTGAGCGCCAGCCGGGCGGCGACCGCGCCGGCGACGGCCGCCAGGGCGCCCCGGCCCCAGGAGGAGCCGTAGAGCTGGGTCAGCGCGGCCACCTGGGCGAACAGGACGAGGACGAGGGTGAGCACGCCGAAGGGCCCGATGTCCGACTGCTTCATGATCCGCAGCGCGTCGTCCGCGGGCCTGCCGCTGCCCAGCCCGTCCGCGGTGTCCGCCAGCCCGTCGAGGTGCAGGCCGCGGGTGAGGGCGGCGGGTACGGCGGCGGAGGCGACGGCGGCGAGCAGCGGGCCCGCGCCGAGGAGCAGGAGCAGCAGCCCGAGTCCGGCCGCGCAGCCGCCCACGGCCAGCCCGGCCAGCGGGGCCGCGAGCATGCCCCCGCGCGCGGCCCCGCGGTCCCAGCGGGTCACCCGGACGGGGAGGACGGTGAGGGTGCCGAAGGCGAAGCGCAGACCGTCGAGGCCGGAGGACGGGGAAGGCGGGGAGGACGGGGCGGACGGGGTCGTGGACACCGGCGCAGGTTACCCGGCGGTCGGACGGGCGCCGCGGGGAGCCCGGGACGAAAATGCGCCTATGGGAGATTGGCTGCAGCGGAACGTCGTCGAGCCGGGCAAGCTTCCGCTGCTCGTCGCCCTGGCCTCCTTCGTCCTGACCTTCCTGATCACCCGGGTCGTCACCCGTCTGATCCGCGCCGGCAAGGGCCCGTTCGGCAACATCAGCGCGGGCGGGGTGCACATCCACCACGTGGTCCCCGGCGTCGTCCTCACCGTCGTCGGCGGCTTCGGCGCGGTGGCCAGCGGCCGCAGCGGCTTCGGCTCGTACGCCTGCGCGGCGGTCTTCGGCGTCGGCGCGGGCCTGGTCCTGGACGAGTTCGCGCTGGTCCTGCACCTCGACGACGTGTACTGGACGGAGGCGGGCCGCAAGAGCGTGGAGGTCGTCGTCGTGACGGCGGCCCTGGTCGGCCTGGTGCTGGTCGGCTTCGCGCCGTTCGGCGTCAACGACCTCAGCGACGAGGAACTCCAGGACCGGGGCGCCGTGCTCTCGACCGTGGTCGTCAACTTCCTGTTCGCCCTGGCCGTGCTGAGCAAGGGCAAGGTGAAACTGGCCGTCTTCAGCGTGTTCGTCCCGTTCGTCGCCCTGTTCGGCCTCGTCCGGGTGGCCCGCCCCGACTCGCCGTGGGCCCGCCGCTTCTACCGCAGACGGCCGCACGCCCGCGCCAGGGCGGTCCTGCGGGCCTACCACCACGACCGCCGCTGGGCGGGACCGCGCCGGGTGATCGGCGACTGGCTGGGCGGCAAGACCGACGCCGAGCTGAGCCGGGCGGCCGAGCACCGCTGACGCGCGGCCGAGGAACGCCGACGTGCCGCCGGGCGGCGCCGACGCGCGGCCGGGCAGTGCCGACGGTACGGCCGGGCGGCGCCGACGTGCCGACGTGGCGGCCGGCGGCTCCGGGGGTTGCCTGCTGTGCCGAGCGCCCCGGCGGTCGCCTTCCGGCGAATCCCTCGGGGCCACCGGGGTTCTCGGGGCCGTCGAGCCCCGCGGACACCCGTGGTGCTTCGGCTTCTCCGGCAGTTCGGCGGCCGGGGCGGCGGCCGCCCGCACCAGGGGCGGTGCCGCCGGGCAGCGCCGACGCGCCGACGCGCCGTCGTGACGGCCGTCGGCCCCGGCGGGGGCCTACTCCGTGCCGAGCGCCCCGGTGGCCACCTTCCCGGCGGATCCCTCCGGGCCACCGGGACCCTCGGGGCTGTCGGGACCCGCGGGCTCCCGGGGTGCTTCGGGCTTCTCCGGCAGTTCGGCGGCCAGGGCGGCGGCCGCCTGCACCAGGGGCAGCGCCAGCAGCGCTCCCGCGCCCTCGCCCACCGTCACGCCCTGGTCCAGCAGCGGCTCCAGGGCCATCCGGTCCAGCGCCTTCGCCTGCCCCGGCTCCCCGCTGCGCTGCCCGGCCAGCCACCAGTCCGGGGCCCGGAAGGCGATCCGCTGCCCGACGAGCGCGCACGCCGCCGCCACGACGCCGTCCAGCACCACCGGCATCTTGCGGACGGCGCTCTGCAGCAGGAAGCCCGTCATCGCGGCGAGGTCCGCGCCGCCCACGGTCGCCAGCAGCCGCACCTGGTCCCCGAGCACCGGCCGCGCCCGCCGCAACGCGTCCCGGATCGCGGCGCACTTGCGCATCCACGCCAGGTCGTCGATCGCCAGGCCGCCCCGCCCGGTCACCACGGACGCGTCGGTCCCGCACAGCGCGGCCACCAGGACGCCCGCCGCCGTCGTCCCGCCCACGCTGACATCGCCGAGCACGACCAGGTCCGTACCGGAGTCGGCCTCCTCGTCGGCCACCGCCACCCCGGCGAGGAAGGCCGCCTCGGCCTCCTCGGCGGTCAGCGCGTCCTCGACGTCGATACGGCCGCTGCCGCGCCGCACCCGGTGCCGCACGACGTCCTCGGGGAACGTCTCCGGCGGGCAGTCCAGCGCCATGTCCACGACGCGCACGGGGACGTCGAGCCGCCGGGCGAGCACCGACACCGGCCGGCCGCCCTCCAGCACCTCCCGCACCAGCTCCGCCGCGCTGCCCGCCGGACGCGCCGAGACGCCCAGTGCGGCGATCCCGTGATCGCCGGCGAACAGCACCACCCGCGGCCGTACGACCGGCCGTACGGGCACCGAACCCTGCGCCGCCGCCAGCCACTCGCCCAGGTCGTCGAGGCGGCCCAGCGAGCCGGGCGGCACGGCCAGCCGTTCCCGGCGGGCCTCCGCGTCGCGGCGCACCCCGCCGTCGGGGCGCTCGATCAGATCGGTGAAGTCGTCGAGATTCAGCGAGCTCATTCGCCGAACAGTACCGGCACCGGTCGAACGGCCCGGTGCCACACCGGCACCACACCCCCGTGACGTCTTTGCACCCGAGATCGGCATCCCATACGTTCCGCTTTGCGGTGAATTGCCGCATCCTCCGACGCCCCTCCCCGGAGCCGCTCATGCCCCCCAGGCCCATCCACGAGCCGCGCCGCGACGACTGCCCCTGGTGCGGCTCGAAACGCCTGCGCACCCGCCTGCGCGCGCCCGACCTGCTCCACCACCGGCCCGGCACCTTCGCCGTCGACGAGTGCCGGGACTGCGCCCACGCCTTCCAGAACCCGCGACTGACCGCGGAGGGGCTCGCCCTCTACCACCGCCCCCCGGCGGTGGGCCTGCCCGGCGCCTCCGCCGAACGTGTCCTCGCCACCCGCACGCGGCGGCGCCGGCTGGTGGCCACCGCCCGCGCGATGCTGCCCTTCCCCGAGCCGGAGAGCTGGCTGGACGTGGGCACGGGGGACGCGCTGTTCCCCGAGGCGGCGAAGGAGGTCTTCACCTACACCTCCTTCGACGGGCTCGACCCCACCCCGCGGGTCGTCAGGGCCCAGGAGGCCGGCCGGGTGGAGGAGGCCCACCAGGGGTGGCTCACCCACCCCGCCACCAGCGCACGGCTGCGCGCCCGCTACGACGTCGTCAGCATGCTCGGCCACGT
Source organism: Streptomyces sp. NPDC014882 (assembly GCF_043081325.1). NCBI lineage: Bacteria > Bacillati > Actinomycetota > Actinomycetes > Kitasatosporales > Streptomycetaceae > Streptomyces > Streptomyces sp. NPDC014882. The sequence goes on along the minus strand of NZ_JBIBWL010000010.1, from coordinate 251,971 downwards.
CGAGCACACCCTCGACCCGCGCGCCGAACTCCGGGCGGCGCTCGTCGCGTTGCGGCCCGGCGGACACCTGCTCCTCGAACTGCCCGAACCGCGCAGCGCGTTCGCGGCGCTCCTCGGCAAGTGGTGGGTGGCCCACGGGCAGCCGCGCCACCTCCACCTCATCCCGCTGCCCAACCTCCGCGCCGAACTCGAGTCCCAGGACTGCACCGTCGTCACGGCCGACCGCAGCGGCGCCCACGTCCCCCACGACCTCGCGGCGGCCCTGGCCCTCGCCCTCTCCCGCTCGGTCCCGGCCCCCCGTACGGCCCTCCTGCGCGCCGCCGCCCCGCTGGTCACCGCGGCGGGCGCCCTGGACCACGCACTGGCCCCCCTGCTCCGCCACACCCGCTTCTCCAACACGTACCGGGTGATCGCCCGCAAGAACTGACCCCCGGCACCGGCGAAGACCACCCCGCGCCCTGCCTCCGCACCCTCGTCCTCCCCGCCTTCGTCCCCCGCGCCTCCGCTCCGGGCGCCTCCGCTCCGGACGTCCCCGCTCCGGACGTCCCCGCTCCGGGGCCGCCCACCCCGAGGATGCCCGTCGGGGTGTCCGCCCCGGGGTGTCCGCCCCGGGATGTCCGCATCCCGGCGCGGCCGGCCGGCCCGGCGGTACCGGTACCGGCTCCGCGCGGCCGGCTCAGCCCCGTAGCACCACCACCTGTCCCGCCACCACCAGCAGCACCTCCTCGCACTCGCCCGCGACCGCCGCGTTCAGCCGCCCCAGCTCGTCCCGGTACCGCCGTCCCGACGCCGTCGCCGGCACGATCCCGGACCCCACCTCGTTCGACACCAGCACCACCGGCCGCCGGGCCCCCCGCACCGCGGCCGCCAACTCCGCCACCCGCGAGCGCAGTTCGCGTTCACCGCCGTCCGCCCACACCGCGTCGTCCCAGGCGCCGACGGAGTCCATCGCGTCGGTCAGCCACAACGACAGGCAGTCGACGAGCAGGGGCGGCGCCCCGTCCTGTGCGAGCAGCGGCACCAGGTCGCACGTCTCCACCGTCCGCCACGACCCCGGCCGCCGCTCCCGGTGCGCGGCGACCCGTGCCGCCCACTCGCCGTCGCCGCCCCGCGTCCCGCCGGTCGCGACGTACAGCACGCCGGGGAAGGACTCCAGCCGCCGTTCGGCCTCCACCGACTTCCCCGACCGCGCGCCGCCCAGCACCAGGGTCCGCCGCGGCACGTCCGGCACCTCCTCGTACACGCCCACCGTCAGCGTCGATCCGTCCGGCACCGCCCGCGCCCCCGCCGCGGCCAGCCGGCGCCGTACCTCCGGCCCCGGGGGCACGTCGTGGTCCAGGTGCACGGCGACGACGTCCGTCGTGGGCCCGACCGCGCCCACCGCCCGCAGCTTCGCCGCCGCGTCCGGTCGCCCCACCACGTCGGCGAGGACCATGTCGTACCGCTCGGCAGGCTCCCCGCCCTCCTCCAGCCCGGCCGGCGCGCCGCCCGGCGGCAGGTACAGCAGCCGCTGCCCGTCCGGACCGGTCACGGCGTACCCCGTACCGGGCGCGTCCATCGCCACCGCCCGCACCCGGTGCCCCGTCGGCTGCGTCGACTCCCGGCCGTCCGGCACCCGGACGGGGCGCGGCAGCCCGGCCGGCACCTCGACCGCGGGCCCGTCGTGCGGATGCGACAGCAGCACCTGCCGCACGCCGCCCAGGGAGTGCCCGGAGCGCGCCGCGGCGAAGGCCGCGCCCGGCGTGAGGTCGAGCAGCAGCACACCGTCCACCAGAACCGCGGTCGCCGCCCGGGCGTCCGCCCCGAGGGCGGTCGCGCAGGCGGCGCAGGGACAGTCGGGGCGGGGGAGTCCCGCGGGGGCACCGGTACCGAGCAGAGTCACTTCCACGGACCTGATTTTCGCGCGTCCGACCAGGTCTTGCGCATCCGGCTAGGCTGCGTGCCAGGAGCCGGACCGTGATCCGGCTCCTGCTCTGCATGTGCTCACACGTTGGAGGCGTACATGGCGGCATGGACGTGGCGGTTCGAGAAGGCCGACGGGACGGAGGTCCAGCCCGCGGTGCAGCCAGAGGAGTTCACCACGCAGGGGGACGCCGAGTCCTGGCTCGGGGAGCAGTGGAAGGCCCTGCTCGAAGGCGGCGCGGACCAGGTCCGGCTGTTCGAGGACGCCACGGAGATCTACGGCCCGATGAACCTGCACGCCGACGAGTCGTAGGAGGGGCCCCGGCCCGGGGTGGCCGGCCGACGGCCACCCCGCTCGCCCCGCCCCGACCGCCCCCGGCGCCGCTCGGCCGGCGGCCACGCCGACCGTCCGTCGCCGCGGGTGACACCCACCGCGGGGCCTCTCAGCCCCGCACCCCGCACAGGTGCAGCAGTGCCGCCACACTGCGGTACGGGTCCGTCCGGCCCGCCCGCTCCTCCGCCGCCAGCAGCGGCTCCAGGTCCTCGGGGACGTCCGCGCCGTCCACCGCCGTGTCCGTGAAGACCCGCACGCCGTACCAGGCGTGCAGCGGCGCCCCGATGCCCGCGAGGGTCGCGGTCAGGGTCTCCCGGCGGTCCGCGCGGACGTCGAGACCCAGCCGGTTGCGGTACGCCGTGGTGTCGAAGGCACCCAGGGCGCCCGCCCAGTCCCCGGCCAGCCCGGGCCGCATGGCCAGCGCGTCGGCGTTGCGCACCAGGAGGGACAGCAGGCCGCCGGGGGCCAGCACGCGCGCGAGGCCCGCGAGCAGGGGGTCCGGCTCCTGGACGTACATGAGCACGCCGTGGCAGAGCACCACGTCGAAACTGCCGGGCGGGAAGTGCGCGCCGGTGTCCCGGCCGTCGCCCTCCATGATCCGCATCCGCTCCCGGATGCCCTCGGGCTCGCCGCCCAGGGCCTCACGGGCCGCGGCGATCATCGTCGCGTCCCGCTCCAGCCCGGTCACCTGGTGACCGAGCCGGGCCAGCCGCAGCGCCTGGGTGCCCTGCCCCATCCCCACGTCGAGCACGCGCAGCCGCTGCCCGACCGGGTACCGCCCGGCTATCTGTTCGTCGAGCTGCCGGGCCACCAGCTCCTGCCGTACGACATCACGCAGTCCGCCGAGCCTGTTCAGCCAGGCCTTCGCCGCACCCCCGGAGAAAGAAGCCGTGCTCAGGGCCGCTCTCCGCGCTTGACCTGCGGCTTGGGCAGCCGGAGCCGACGCATCTGGAGGGAGCGCATGAGCGCGTAGGCCACCGCGCCCCGCCGGTTCTGGTCGGGGAAGCGCTCGGCGAGCCGCTTCTTCAGACGGAACCCGGCCACGAGCGAGTCCAGCACGATCAGCACGATCACCACGAGCCACAGCAGCAGCGCGATCGTCTGGAGCGAGCCCACCCGGACCATGCTCAGCACCAGGATGACCACGGCCATCGGCAGGAAGAACTCCGCCACGTTGAACCGCGAGTCGACGGTGTCGCGCGCGAACTTGCGCACCGGGCCCTTGTCGCGGGCCGGCAGGAACCGCTCGTCACCGCCCGCCAGCGCCTGCCGCTGGCGCTCCAGCTGGGCTCGGCGCTCCTCGCGCTGACGCTTGGCGGCGTCCTTGCGCGACAGAGAGGTGTTGGCGACGCTGCGGCGCTGGGACTGGGCCTCACTGCGCTTGGGCGTGGGCCTGCCCTTCGGGGCCTGCGGGTCGCGGGTCTGCTTGGAGTCGGCCGGCGCCTTGTCGGCTACCGGGGCCTTCTCGTCCTTGGCACGGCTACGGAACACAAAACCCAAGGGTAAGCGCTCCCCGGGCATGGACCCCAGCCGGGCGGGGAACGATCCGGCAACACCGTTCGTCTGAACCGATGACGGACTCGGGACGAACCGGTGGAGAGGGGACGGGCGGTGGCGCGGTGGTCACCCTGAAGGTCACCTCCTCCTCACGCCGGAGCAAGGCCTCGGTCAGTCGTCCTTGGGGATGAGCACATCTGGCCCCGAACAGTGCGTCAATGGAAGCAGGGCCCGTACTGTGGGTTCTGTCGCAGAGCTGGAGCTGGACGTCAGAAGGGGGCGCGCGAAGCCCATGAGCGGTGTCATGAAGCGTATGGGGATGATCTTCCGCGCGAAGGCGAACAAGGCCCTTGACCGGGCCGAGGACCCGCGCGAGACCCTCGACTACTCGTACCAGAAGCAGCTGGAGCTGCTGCAGAAGGTCCGCCGCGGTGTCGCGGACGTGGCCACCTCGCGCAAGCGGCTGGAACTCCAGCTCAACCAGTTGCAGTCGCAGTCCTCCAAGCTGGAGGACCAGGGCCGCAAGGCGCTCGCGCTGGGCCGCGAGGACCTGGCCCGCGAGGCGCTCTCGCGCCGGGCCGCCCTCCAGCAGCAGGTCACCGACCTGGAGACGCAGCACTCGACGCTCCAGGGCGAGGAGGAGAAGCTCACCCTCGCGGCCCAGCGCCTCCAGGCCAAGGTGGACGCCTTCCGCACCAAGAAGGAGACCATCAAGGCCACCTACACGGCGGCACAGGCGCAGACCCGGATCGGGGAGGCCTTCTCCGGCATCTCCGAGGAGATGGGCGACGTCGGGCTGGCGATCCAGCGCGCCGAGGACAAGACCGCCCAGCTCCAGGCCCGGGTCGGCGCCCTCGACGAACTCCTCGCCTCCGGCGCCCTGGACGACCCCACCGGCATCGCCAAGGACGACCTCCAGGCCGAGCTGGACCGGCTCTCCGGTGGTACGGATGTAGAGCTGGAGCTCCAGCGCATGAAGGCGGAGCTGGCCGGTGGCCCCTCGTCCGGGCAGCAGGCCATCGAGGGCGGCGCCGACCCGGCGCAGAACCGGCAGCAGCCGCAGGACACCCCGCGCTTCGACAAGCAGTAGCCGCGGCGCCGGGGCCGGAGCCGAGGAGGCCGACATGATCGTCCGGATCATGGGGGAGGGCCAGTGGACACTGGCCGACTCCCACTTCGCCGAGCTGAACCAGCTGGACGACGAACTGCTGGCCGAGATGGAGGGTGGCGACGACGAGGGCTTCCACCGCACCCTCTGCGCCCTCCTGGAGGCCGTCCGCCGCCTCGGCGAGCCCCTTCCCGACGACGCCCTCGAGCCCTCGGAACTGATCCTCCCGGCCCCGGACGCGAGCCTGGAGGAGGTCCGGGAGATGCTCAGCGGCAACGGGCTGATCCCCGGCTGAGGCCGGGGTCCCGGTGACGGCGGGCCGCTGCCCCGGCGGTGACCCGCGGCCCGCGGATCCGGCCCGGCGGCCGGCCGGGGACCGGGCCGCCCGGGCCGACGGCCGGCCCGGTCCCCGGCCCGCCGCCCCGCCCGGCGCCCGGGCCCGAGGGCGGTCGTCCCCGGCGGCAGCCCCTGCCGGCGGGGCCGGGCGGCGGCCACGGAGCGGCCACGAAAGCGACGGCACGGAAAGCGACCCCCTGTGACCACCCTCGCCCGAGCCCGGCGCCGGCTGAAGGCCCACCCCCTCGCCCTGGACTCCGCCCTCGCCGCCGCCGTACTGCTGTGCATGCTGGCCGGTTCCTTCGTCGACCCGCACGGCGAGCAGGGCGTCAGCTGGAGCCTGCGCAGTCCCGACCCGCTCAGCCTGCTGCTGACCACCCTCGCCGGCGTCGCCCTCGCCCTCCGCCGCATCGCCCCCCTGGCGGTCCTCGCGGTCACCGGCACCTGCACCGTGGTCGAGAGCGTCACCGGCGACCCCCGCGCCCCCGTCGCGATGTCCGCCGTCCTCGCCCTCTACACCGTCGCCTCCACCACCGACCGCCCCACCACCTGGCGGGTCGGCCTGCTCACCACGACCGTCCTCACCGGCGCCGCCATGCTCGCCGGGCCGCTGCCCTGGTACGCCCAGGAGAACCTGGCGATCTTCGCCTGGACCGGCATCGGCGCCACCGCCGGGGACGCGGTCCGCAGCCGCCGGGCCGTCGTGCGCGCCATCCGGGAGCGGGCCGAACGGGCCGAACGCACCCGTGAGGAGGAGGCCCGCCGCCGGGTCGCCGAGGAGCGCCTGCGCATCGCCCGCGACCTGCACGACGTGGTCGCCCACCACATCGCCCTGGTCAACGTGCAGGCCGGGGTCGCCGCCCACGTCATGGACAAACGCCCCGACCAGGCCAAGGAGGCCCTCGCGCACGTCCGCGAGGCCGGCCGCTCCGCGCTCAACGAACTGCGCGCCACGGTCGGTCTGCTGCGCCAGTCCGGCGACCCGGAGGCGCCCACCGAGCCGGCCCCCGGCCTCGACCGGCTCGACGAACTGGCCGGCACCTTCCGCAACGCGGGCCTGCCGGTCGAGGTGGCCCGTGCCGACCACGGCACCGCGCTCCCCGCCGCCGTCGACCTGGCCGCCTACCGCGTCATCCAGGAGGCCCTCACCAACGTGCGCAAACACGCGGGACCCGAGGCCAGGGCCGAGGTCAGCGTCGTCCGCGTCGGCCCCCACATCGAGGTCACCGTCCTCGACGACGGCCCCGGGGGCGCACCGGCCCCGCAGGACGGCGGCGGACACGGCCTGCTCGGGATGCGCGAGCGCGTCACCGCACTGCGCGGCGCCCTCACCACTGGTCCCCGCTACGGGGGCGGCTACCGCGTCCATGCGATCCTGCCCGTCAAGACCCGCCCCAGCGCCCCCGAGGACTCCGCATGACCATCCGCGTCCTGCTCGCCGACGACCAGGCGCTGCTGCGCAGCGCGTTCCGGGTGCTCGTCGACTCCGAGCCCGACATGGAGGTGGTCGGCGAGGCGTCCGACGGGGCGCAGGCGGTCCGGCTCGCCAAGGAGGAGCGCGCCGACGTCGTCCTGATGGACATCCGCATGCCCGGCACCGACGGCCTCGCCGCCACCCGCCTGATCAGCGCCGATCCGTCCCTCGCGCACGTCCGCGTGGTGATCCTGACGACCTTCGAGGTCGACGACTACGTGGTGCGGTCGCTGCGCGCGGGCGCCTCCGGCTTCCTCGGCAAGGGCAGCGAGCCGGAGGAACTGCTCAACGCCATCCGGGTCGCCGCCGGCGGGGACGCCCTGCTCTCGCCGGCCGCGACCAAGGGGCTGATCGCCCGCTTCCTCGCCCAGGGCGACGCGGGGGACGACGACGACCCGGACCGGGCGCGGCGGCTGTCGGCGCTCACCGGCCGGGAGCGCGAGGTCCTCGTCCAGGTCGCCGGCGGCCACTCCAACGACGAGATCGCCGAACGCCTGGAGGTCAGCCCGCTGACCGTGAAGACGCACGTCAACAGGGCCATGGCCAAACTGGGCGCCCGCGACCGGGCCCAGCTCGTGGTGATCGCCTACGAGTCCGGGCTGGTCCGCCCGAGGGTGGACTGATCCCCACCCGGCCGTACTGCACCCGGAGTATGCGCCGCATAAGGAAATCGACCTGGGGCTTACGGATCGGGCCCTGCGCATGGCCGAGGGTGTGAGGGGACGGGGTCCGTGCGTGCGCGCCGTCCCTTCCCGTCCCTGCCGTGCCGCTCCCGCCGCTCCCGGAAGAGAGACCTGTAACCCATGTCCTGGCTGTCGAAGTTCAGCCTCGCGCAACGGGCCCTGATAGGCCTCGTGTCCATCATCGCGATCGTGTTCGGGGCGATCGCGATCCCGCAGCTCAAACAGCAGCTCCTGCCCACCATCGAACTGCCGGTGGTGTCGGTGCTCGCGCCGTACCAGGGCGCCTCCCCCGACGTCGTCGAGAAGCAGGTGATCCAGCCCATCGAGGACAACCTCGAAGGGGTCGACGGGATCACCGGCGTCACCTCCACGGCGAGCGAGGGCAACGCGGTCATCCTCGCCTCCTTCGACTACGGCAACGACACCGAGCAGCTCGTCGCCGACGTCCAGCAGGCCGTCAACCGGGCCCGCGTCCGGCTCCCGGACCCGGTGGACCCGCAGGTCGTCGCCGGCTCCACGGACGACATCCCGACCGTGGTCCTCGCCGTCGCCTCGGCCGGTGACCAGCAGGCCCTCGCCGACCGCCTGGACACGACGGTCGTGCCCGCGCTGAAGGACATCGACGGCGTCGGCCAGGTCACCGTCGACGGTGTGCGCGACCTCCGGGTCGCCGTCACCCCGGCCGACGCGAAACTGGCGAAGGCCGGGCTGACCGTCCAGTCGCTCGCCCAGGCCCTCCAGGCCGGCGGCGTCACCGTCGCCGCGGGCTCCTTCGACGAGGCGGGCGGCAACCGCACCGTCCAGGTCGGCGGCGGCTACACCTCCCTGCGGCAGATCCAGGACCTGGTGATCCCCGCGCGGCCGGGCGGCAAGCCGGTCCGCCTCGCCGACGTCGCCACGGTGAAGCAGGAGGAGGCCCCGGCCGCCTCCCTCACCCGCACCGACGGCAAGCCCAGCCTCGCCGTGGCCGTCACCATGGACCACGACGGCAGCGCGGTCGCCATCTCCGGCGCGGTCCGGGACAAGCTGCCCGGTCTGCGCGAGGACCTCGGCGCCGGCGCGTCGATCACCGTCGTCAGCGACCAGGGCCCGGCGGTGTCGAAGTCCATCGACGGCCTGACCACCGAGGGCGCGCTCGGCCTGCTCTTCGCGGTCCTGGTCATCCTGGTCTTCCTGGCGTCGGTCCGCTCGACGCTGGTGACGGCGGTGTCCATCCCGCTGTCCGTGGTCCTCGCCCTGATCGTGCTGTGGACCCGTGACCTGTCGCTCAACATGCTGACGCTGGGCGCGCTGACCATCGCCATCGGCCGCGTCGTCGACGACTCGATCGTGGTCCTGGAGAACATCAAGCGTCACCTCGGCTACGGCGAGGAGCGCCAGACCGCGATCCTCACCGCGGTCCGCGAGGTGGCCGGCGCGGTCACCTCCTCGACCCTCACCACGGTCGCCGTGTTCCTGCCGATCGGCCTGGTCGGCGGCATGGTCGGCGCCCTGTTCGGCGCGTTCAGCCTCACCGTCACGGCGGCCCTGCTGGCCTCCCTGCTGGTGTCCCTGACGGTCGTCCCGGTCCTGTCGTACTGGTTCCTGCGGCCCCCGAAGGGCACCTCCGAGGACGCCGGCGAAGCCCGCCGCGCGGCCGAGGAGAAGGAGGCGAACAGCCGTCTGCAGCGCTTCTACGTTCCCGTCCTGCGGTTCGCGACCCGGCGCCGGCTGACGAGCGTGGCGATCGCGGTCGTCGTCCTGATCGGCACCTTCGGCATGGTGCCCCTGCTGAAGACCAACTTCTTCGACCAGGGCGAGCAGCAGGTCCTGACGGTCAAGCAGGAGCTGGAGCCGGGCACCAGCCTGGCGGCGACCGACGCCCAGGCCAGGAAGGTCGAGCAACTCCTCGCCGGCACCGAGGGCGTGAAGGACTACCAGGTCACCGTCGGCTCCTCCGGGTTCATGGCCGCCTTCGGCGGCGGCACCGACACCAACCAGGCCTCGTACCAGGTGATGCTGGAGGACTCGGCGTCCTTCGAGGACGTCCGGGACCACATCGAGGACGGGCTGAAGAAGCTGTCCGGCATCGGCGGCACCACGGTCGCCGCCGGTGACGGCTTCGGCAGCCAGGACCTGAGCGTCGTCGTGAAGGCGGCCGACGCCGGGGTGCTGCGCACGGCGGCCGAGCAGGTCCGCGCCGCGGTGGCCGGCCTGGACGACGTCACGGACGTCACCAGCGACCTCTCGCAGAGTGTGCCCCGCATCTCGGTCGCGGCGAACGCGAAGGCCGCGGCGGCCGGGTTCGACGAGCAGAGCCTGGGCGCGGCGGTCACCCAGGCGGTGCGCGGCACGACGGCGGCGAAGGCGGTCCTGGACGACACCGAGCGCGACGTCGTCATCACCTCCGCCCGTCCGGCCACCACGCTGGCGCAGCTCAGGGCCCTGCCCCTGGGGCCGGTGAAGCTCGGCGACATCGCGACCGTGCGGCTCGTCGACGGCCCCGTGGCCATGACCCGCATCGACGGGCAGCGCGCGGCCACCGTCACCGCCCGGCCGACCGGCGACAACACGGGCGCGGTGAGCGCGGACCTGACGTCGAAGCTGGACGCGCTGAAGCTCCCGGCGGGCGCCACGGCCGAGATCGGCGGTGTCTCCCAGGACCAGGACGACGCGTTCAAGAACCTCGCCCTGGCGATGCTCGCGGCGATCGCGATCGTCTTCATGCTGCTGGTGGCGACCTTCCGGTCGCTGGTCCAGCCGCTGATCCTGCTGGTCTCCATCCCGTTCGCGGCGACCGGCGCGATCGGCCTGCTGATCGCCACCGGCACCCCGATGGGCGTCCCGGCCATGATCGGCATGCTGATGCTGATCGGCATCGTGGTGACCAACGCCATCGTGCTGATCGACCTGATCAACCAGTACCGCGGACAGGGGTACGGCGTGGTCGAGGCCGTGGTCGAGGGCGGCCGCCACCGGCTGCGGCCCATCCTCATGACGGCGCTGGCGACCGTCTTCGCCCTGCTGCCGATGGCCCTGGGCGTCACCGGTGAGGGCGGCTTCATCGCGCAGCCGCTGGCCGTGGTCGTGATCGGCGGTCTGATCACCTCCACGCTGCTCACCCTGCTGCTGGTCCCGACCCTCTACGCGATGGTCGAACTGCGCAAGGAGCGGCGGGCGCGGAAGCGGGCGGCGAAGAAGCGGTCCGCCGGGCCGGAGAGGACGCCGGAGCCGGCCGGCGTCTGAGCGGTCCACGCACCTGAGCTCCGGTAACCCCCACCGTGCTCCGGTACCCGCACCGAGGCCCCGTCCCGCGCACACCGCGCGGGCCGGGGCCTCGACCTCTGTCCGGCGCGGCCTACGGCAGCGCCAGCATCCGCTCCAGCGCCAGCTTCGCGTACGTCTCGGTCTCCTCGTCGACCTCGATGCGGTTGACCAGCTTGCCCTCGGCCAGGGACTCCAGGGCCCAGACCAGGTGCGGCAGGTCGATGCGGTTCATGGTGGAGCAGAAGCAGACCGTCCTGTCGAGGAACACGATCTCCTTGCCCTCGGGGGCGAAACGGTTCGCCAGCCGGCGGACCAGGTTCAGCTCCGTGCCGATGGCCCACTTGGAGCCGGCGGGGGCGGCCTCCAGGGCCTTGATGATGTACTCGGTCGAGCCGACCTGGTCCGCCGCCGCCACGACCTCGTGCCGGCACTCGGGGTGGACGAGCACGTTCACCCCGGGGATGCGGGCGCGCACGTCCTCCACCGACTCCAGGCTGAAGCGGCCGTGCACCGAGCAGTGGCCCCGCCACAGGATCATCTTCGCGTCGCGCAGCTGCTCGGCGGTGAGCCCGCCGTTCGGCTTGTGCGGGTTGTAGACGACGCAGTCCTCCAGGGACATGCCCATGTCGCGGACGGCGGTGTTGCGGCCCAGGTGCTGGTCGGGCAGGAACAGCACCTTCTCGCCCTGCGCGAAGGCCCACTCCAGGGCCTTCCTGGCGTTGGACGAGGTGCAGATCGTGCCGCCGTGCCTGCCGGTGAACGCCTTGATGTCCGCGGAGGAGTTCATGTACGAGACGGGCACGACCCGCTCGGCCACGCCGGCCTCGGTCAGCACGTCCCAGCACTCGGCGACCTGCTCGGCCGTCGCCATGTCGGCCATCGAGCAGCCGGCCGCCAGGTCGGGCAGGACCACCTTCTGGTCGTCGGACGTCAGGATGTCCGCGGACTCGGCCATGAAGTGCACACCGCAGAACACGATGTACTCGGCCTCCGGGCGGGCGGCCGCGTCCCGCGCCAGCTTGAAGGAGTCGCCCGTGACGTCGGCGAACTGGATGACCTCGTCGCGCTGGTAGTGGTGCCCGAGGACGAAGACCTTGTCACCGAGCTTCTCCTTGGCGGCGCGGGCCCGCTCCACCAGGTCCGGGTCGGACGGGGAGGGCAGGTCGCCGGGGCACTCGACGCCCCGCTCACTCTTCGGGTCGGCCTCGCGGCCGAGCAGCAACAGGGCGAGCGGAGTCGGCTGTACGTCGAGCTCCGTGGTCTGGGCGGTGGTCACGACACGCACCCTTTCTACTTTTCGTCGATCTGACGCTATCTATCATAACCCGCTTCATGTCACTTTGACGATGGTCATTGCGTCGATGTGACATGAATCCCGCCGTGTCCCGAGGTGCCCCCGCCGTGCCCCGGCGCGGGCCCGTCCACGGGCGCCGAGGGCCACTGTTCGCCGCCGGGCGCGTGTGCGAGCATGAAAGGACGGGCGGAAGACGACTCGCCCGGCCCGTGGAATGAATCCGCGGCCCCGCCGGTTGAAACCGTCGGCAAGCAGTCTCCGTACAACCCGGGAGAGATGTAGATGTCCGTATCGGACGAGACCAGCACCGTCACCGACGGCATCATCCTGTCCGACGCCGCCGCGGCGAAGGTCAAGACCCTGCTCGACCAGGAAGGCCGTGACGACCTGGCCCTGCGTGTCGCCGTCCAGCCCGGTGGCTGCTCCGGCCTGCGCTACCAGCTCTTCTTCGACGAGCGTTCCCTCGACGGCGACGTGGTCAAGGACTTCGACGGCGTCAAGGTCGTCACCGACCGCATGAGCGCCCCCTACCTGGGCGGCGCGTCCATCGACTTCGTGGACACCATCGAGAAGCAGGGCTTCACGATCGACAACCCGAACGCGACGGGCTCCTGCGCCTGCGGCGACTCCTTCAGCTAGGACGCCCCGCATCCGACGCGGAAGGGGGGGGGCCCCCCCCCGGGGGGGGGCCCCCCCCCCCCGGGGGGGCCCCGCGGGGGGCGGTTCGCGTGTGCGGGTGCCCCGGTGCCGCCCCCGCCGCCGGGGACACCCCAGCCCGGGCGC
>NZ_JBIBWL010000010.1:186907-239304 GCF_043081325.1 Streptomyces sp. NPDC014882 | reverse complement strand
TGGGGGTTTACTCTACCCACCCCCCCCGCGGGGGGGGCGGGGGGGGGGGGGCGCGCGCGGGGGGGGCGCCCCCCGCGGGGGGGGGGGGGGGGGGGGCCCCCCCGGGGGGGGGGCCCCCCCCCTTCCGCGTGTCCGGTTCCGCGTGTCCGGTTCCGCGTGTCCGGTTCCGCGTGTCCGGCACGGTCCGCCGGAGACGCCTCAGCGCGGCAGCCGCGCTCCCGGCTTCTCCAGGGGGACCTGCTTGCCGTCCGAGCCGACGACCGTCCGGTCGCCCAGCGGCTCGTCGAGCCGCACGGTGCGGTGGAAGAACTTGGCGATCTTGATGCAGATGGTGTCCGGCCACGGCGTCTCGGTCACGGTGACCTTCACCCGGTCCCCGCTCTCCACCGCCGTCACCCGGTAGTCGGAGCACACCCCGCCCGTGAAGGCGACGACCAGTTCGTCGCCCTCGGCCGTGTAACCGTCGACCTTCACGTCACGGGTCCCGGTGTCCGGGGTCGGCGCCCCGGACGGCGTGGCGGCCGGGGGCGCGCTCAGGAACCGCGGCTCGACCGCCGGGTGCGTCACCGTGTAGGCGCCCCCCGCCCCGGCCCCGCGCACCGAGAACAGCCAGGAGGGCACCAGCACCTGCCGGCCGCCCGAGGCGTGCGGGGCGAGCCCGAACACCGCCTCCTCGACCGTGAGCGTCTCCTTGTGGGACACGCCCGACGACGTCCCGCACGCGCCCTGCGGCTGTTCCTCCGCCGGCACGGGCGTGGCGCAGCCGCCGATGCCCGCACGGGGGTCGGCCCCCGGCGCCGCGTTCATCCGGTCCAGCGTCTCCCGCGCCCCCAGCACGGGGTACGTCGCCCCCTCGGCCGGCGCCTTCACCTTGCCGCTGCCGGCGACGATCCCGCCCTGGGCGCTCACGGTGACGCCGGTCGTCCAGCCGTAGGTCGGCAGGCCGTCGATCTCGGGGTCGGCGTTCACGACCCGCTGCGCGCCCATGACCTGGCTCGCGTCGATCTCGGCGGTGCCCTGCCCGACCGCCTTCAGGACCGGCGCCGCCGCCTTCCTCGCGGCCGCCTCGCCCACCGGGTCCGCGGACGAGGCGGTGGCGTCCGGTGCGCAGACGTCGGAGCCGCTCTTGCAGGAGTCCGTGCCGGGGACGTACCGGCTGAACGTCCACGCGCCCGGCGCGTCCCTCTCCACCCGGAGCACCGGGCCGGACCCGTCCTTCGCGGAACCGACCCGCCACGTCCGGCCCTCGGCCACCGCAGTGCCCTCGACCCCCAGCGCGTCCGCCAGTCGGGCCACCTCGGCCCGCGCGACCTCGCCCTTCGCCCAGTACACGGAGGCCGAGCCGGGGCCCGCCGGGAGGGTGCCGTCGGCCCGGTAGACCACCCCGTACGGGTTCGGCTCGCCGGGCGCGATGCCCTGCGGGCTCCCCGGGTCCGACGCCGGGGCGTGGTCGTCCAGCACGAGCGCCGGGGGAGTGCCGTCCGCCGCGGGCACCCGTCCGCCGCCGGCGCCGTCTCCCGCGCGGGAGGCGAGATAGGCCCCGCCCCCGCCGACGAGCAGCACGGCGGCGGCGACGGAGGCGACGAGGGCGACGGAGCGCCGGCGGCCGCCCGCGGCGGCACCGCCGTGCCGCTCGTCGGCGTGCCGCTCGGCGCCGGGGGAACGGGCCACGACACCGTCCTCGGCCTCGTCCCGCGGGCCGGGAGCCGCGGGATCGGCGGGAGGTGCCGGGGTGGCGGGAGCGCCGTCGTCGGCCACCGGACCGGCCGCGGGCTCCTCCGCGTCGGTCGCGCCGGACGTGCCGGGACTCCCCGCCTCCCGGGCCGGGCCCGGGGCTTCGGCGGACGTCCCGGGCTCGGCCCTGGACACGCTCTCCCCGGCCCCGGCCCCGGTCCCGCCGTCCTCCTCGGCCTTCCCGCTCTCCCCGCTCTCCGTGTTCTCCGTGTTCTCCTCGGACGAGGTCTCCTCCGCACGCGCCTCCCGCGGCGTACCCCGGTCCTGCGGGGTGCGCCCGTCCTCCGGCCCGCGCGCGGCGTCGTCGTTGTCGGGTCGCTCGGTGTTCACCGCATCGCTCCTTCGGCTGCGCCGCTGTCGTGTCCCACATCCCCTTCACGGGGACAGCGATGGGACGCAGCGGGGGCGCGCGCGGTTCCCCCGCTCGCGCCCCGGCCGGAAGAAGGACCCGCGGGAGCCCCGCGCTAGTTGCCGTACTCCGGCATCGCCTCCAGCAGCCGGGCCGAGGCCGCGGGGACGGTGACGCCGTGGAGCAGGGACAGCGGCACCGGGCGGGACGCGTGCTTCTCCGGGGCGCTCCAGTGCGGGGCCATCCGGGCGCAGTCGCCCCGCAGCGACGCCAGGTCGCCTTCGAGGTCGGCCGGAGCGGGCGCGTGGACCTTGAGGTTCGTCATAACGGCACCGTACGCACCGTCGGGGCCGCGAAGAAAGATCTACTATCGGGTAGTTTCGTCCGCTTCAGCGGTCACGGTCGACCGGGTAGCGTGAACTGTCAATCCCCCTCCTACAGGAGAGTCCACGCCGTGCGCATCGCAGTCACCGGCTCCATCGCAACCGACCACCTCATGACGTTCCCCGGCCGCTTCGCCGACCAGCTCGTCGCGGACCAGCTCCACACGGTCTCGCTCTCCTTCCTGGTCGACAAGCTGGACGTGCGCCGCGGCGGGGTGGGCGCGAACATCGCCTTCGGCATGGGGCAGCTCGGCACGAAGCCCGTCCTGGTCGGCGCCGCCGGCTCCGACTTCGACGAGTACCGGGCCTGGCTGGACCGGCACGGCGTCGACACCGCCTCGGTCCGCATCTCCGAGACCCTGCACACCGCCCGCTTCGTGTGCACCACGGACTCCGACCACAACCAGATCGGCTCCTTCTACACGGGCGCGATGAGCGAGGCCCGCCTCATCGAACTGAAGACCGTCGCCGACCGCGTCGGCGGCCTCGACCTGGTCCTGATCGGCGCCGACGACCCCGAGGCGATGCTGCGCCACACCGAGGAGTGCCGCTCCCGGGACATCCCCTTCGCCGCCGACTTCTCCCAGCAGATCGCCCGCATGGGCGGCGAGGAGATCCGCATCCTGCTGGACGGGGCGACGTACCTCTTCTCCAACGAGTACGAGAAGGGCCTCATCGAGTCCAAGACCGGCTGGAGCGACGAGGAGATCCTCGGCAAGGTCGGCCACCGCGTCACCACCCTCGGCGCGCGCGGCGTGCGCGTCGAGCGGGCCGGCGAGGAGCCGATCGAGGTCGGCTGCCCGCAGGAGGAGCGCAAGGCCGACCCCACCGGCGTCGGCGACGCCCTCCGCGCCGGCTTCCTCTCCGGCCTGGCGTGGAACGTCTCCCTGGAGCGCGCCGCCCAGATCGGCTGCATGCTCGCCACCCTCGTCATCGAGACCGTCGGCACCCAGGAGTACCGGCTCCGCCGCGCCCACTTCATGGACCGCTTCGCGAAGGCGTACGGCGACGAGGCCGCCGCCGAGGTCCAGAAGCACCTGAGCTGACCCGGAGTCCGCGGACCCGGCCCGCGCGAGGTCGGCCCGGACCCGGCCCGTACAGGGTCGGCCTGGCCCCGGCTCGTCCGGAACCCGCGCGGACCCGGTTCAGACGAGCCGGCGGACCAGATGGGCGGAGCCCCGGTCCGCCGGCTCCTCGCCGACGTACTCCTGCCCCCGCATCTGGCACCAGGCGGGAATGTCGAGCCGGGCCGCCTCGTCGTCGGCCAGGACCCGCACGGTGCCGCCGACCGGCACGTCGGCGATGACCTTCGCCAGCTCGATCACGGGGAGCGGGCAGAGCTTGCCGAGGGCGTCGAGGACCAGCTCGTCCCCCCTCGCGGCGGCCGCCGGCGCGGGCCCCCCGAGCTTGTCCCGCACCCCCGCCACCACGCCCGGCAGCACGGCGAGGAACCGCTCCACGTCCTCCCCGGACGTCCCCGGCGGCAGCGACACCCGCACGTTGCCCTCGCTCAGCACCCCCATCGCCCTGAGCACGTGACTCGGCGTGAGCGTGCTGCTCGTGCAGGACGAACCGGAGGAGACGGAGAACCCCTCCCGGTCCAGCTCGTGCAGCAGGGCCTCCCCGTCGACGTAGAGACAGGAGAAGGTGACGATCCCGGGCAGCCGCCGCTCCGCGTCACCCACCACCTCCACGTCCGGCACGACCCGCGCCACCCGGGCCCGGATCCGCCCGGTCAGCTCCCGCAGCCGCGCCGCCTCGGCCGCCGCCTCCGTCCGCACCGCCCGCAGCGACGCCACCGCGGCCACGATCGCCGGGATGTTCTCGAACCCGGCCGCGCGCCCCGACTCCCGCTCGTCGGCGGGCCCTTGAGGAGCGAACCGCACCCCCTTGCGCACCACCAGCAGCCCCACCCCCGACGGCCCGCCCCACTTGTGCGCGCTCGCCGCCAGCAGCGACCAGGGCCCCGCCACCGGCCCCCACCCGAGCGACTGGGCCGCGTCGACGAACAACGGCACCCCCGCCTCCCGGCACGCCTCGGCCACCTCCGCCACCGGCTGCTCGGTCCCCACCTCGTGGTTGGCCGACTGCAGACAGGCGAGCGCGGTGCCGGGCCGCAGTGCCCCGGCGTACGACGCGGCGGTCACCGCGCCGGACCGCAGCACCGGCACCCGGGTCACCGTCCCGCCGGCCGACTCGAAGGCCTCGGCCGAATGGAGCACGGAGGAATGTTCGACCGCTGACACGATCAGGTGGCGTCCGGCGCGTCGCCGGCCCGCCAGCGCGCCCGCGACACCGCTGTGCACGGCACGCGTCCCGGACGGGGTGAACACCACCTCGTCGGGCCGGCACCCCACCGCCTCCGCCGCCGCCTCGCGGGAGGCGTCCAGCAGCAGCCGGGCTCGGCGGCCCTCCCGGTAGAGCCGGGCGGGATCGGCCCAGCCCTCGTCGAGCGAGGCCAACAGGGCCTGACGGGCCACGGGATGGAGCGGGGCGGCGGAGGCGGCGTCGAAGTAGGGCACACGGCAACGGTAGGACGCGGGGGAGCGGCACGGCGGACCGGGGAACGGCGCGAGCGGTCACAAACCCG
This sequence comes from Streptomyces sp. NPDC014882, assembly GCF_043081325.1. Classification (NCBI taxonomy): domain Bacteria; kingdom Bacillati; phylum Actinomycetota; class Actinomycetes; order Kitasatosporales; family Streptomycetaceae; genus Streptomyces; species Streptomyces sp. NPDC014882. The sequence goes on along the minus strand of NZ_JBIBWL010000010.1, from coordinate 234,248 downwards.
CACGCACGCGTCCAACAGAGCGCATCCCCGAGCGATTAGGGGCCCTCTCCCACCCCGGGGCATGACCCCCGGCGCGTTGCCCACCCCTCCCCGCGCGACCCCAAAACGCGTCCAGTAGGGTTTGGTCCGCATAAACATCCAAACCCCTGCCCGACGCAGGGCGGCGACCTACCAGCGAGAAGGCCGCAGCCGACCGCGCGGGCGAGACTCTCGGGAAGGCGCTACGTGAGTCCCAACGGCTCCGACCGCTCGCCGCGGCGCCCGATGCGGCGGAAGCTGCTGCAGGCACTGACCGCGGGCCTGGTCCTTGCGACCGCAACCGGTTGCACATACGAGGACTTCCCCCGCCTTGGTATGCCCACCCCGACCACGGAAGAGGCTCCGCGGATCCTCTCCCTGTGGCAGGGCTCATGGGCTGCCGCGCTGGCCACCGGCGTGCTGGTGTGGGGCCTGATCCTGTGGAGTGCTTTCTTCCACCGGCGCAGCCGCACCAAGGTCGAGGTACCTCCGCAGACCCGGTACAACATGCCCATCGAGGCCCTGTACACGGTGGTCCCGATCATCATCGTCTCGGTCCTCTTCTACTTCACCGCCCGCGACGAATCGAAGCTGCTCAGCCTCGACAAGAAGCCCGACGTCACGGTCAACGTGGTCGGCTTCCAGTGGAGCTGGTGCTTCAACTACATCGAAGGCGTCGACGGTTCCACCGGTGACGCGAAGTCCGACAAGAACCTGGCCGCGATCCCGGACCGGTACAAGAAGGACTTCCCGGCCGACGCGGGCGGTGTCTACACCTGCGGCACCCCCGGTGAGCGGAACCCGCAGACCGACAACCCCGGTCCGACCCTCTGGCTCCCCGAGGGCAAGACGGTCCGCTTCGTCCTCACCTCGCGTGACGTCATCCACTCCTTCTGGGTGGTGCCGTTCCTGATGAAGCAGGACGTCATCCCGGGCCACACCAACGCCTTCCAGGTGACCCCCAACAAGCAGGGCACCTTCCTGGGCAAGTGCGCCGAGCTGTGCGGCGTCGACCACTCCCGGATGCTGTTCAACGTGAAGGTCGTCTCCCCCGAGCGCTACGAGCAGCACCTGAAGGACCTCGCCAAGAAGGGGCAGACCGGTTACGTTCCCGCCGGCATCGAGCAGACGAGCCCCGAGAAGAACCGGGAGTCGAACATCCTGTGAGCATCCTCAACGAACCCCAGGGTGCCGCCGCAGCAGGGTCCCACTATGAGGACGAGCTGCCGGTCCGGCGCCAGCGCCGCGGCGAAGTCGCCGTCAAGTGGCTCACCACGACGGACCACAAGACGATCGGCACGCTGTACCTCGTGACGTCGTTCGCGTTCTTCTGCATCGGCGGCGTGATGGCGCTCTTCATGCGCGCCGAGCTGGCCCGTCCGGGCCTGCAGTTCATGTCGAACGAGCAGTTCAACCAGGCGTTCACGATGCACGGCACGATCATGCTGCTGATGTTCGCGACGCCGCTGTTCGCCGGCTTCGCGAACTGGATCATGCCGCTCCAGATCGGCGCCCCCGACGTCGCCTTCCCGCGACTGAACATGTTCGCCTACTGGCTGTACCTGTTCGGCTCGCTGATCGCCGTGGCCGGCTTCCTCACCCCCGCGGGTGCGGCCGACTTCGGCTGGTTCGCCTACTCCCCGCTCTCGGACGCGGTCCGCAGCCCGGGCATCGGCGCCGACATGTGGATCATGGGTCTGGCCTTCTCCGGCTTCGGCACGATCCTCGGCTCGGTCAACTTCATCACCACGATCATCTGCATGCGCGCGCCCGGCATGACCATGTTCCGCATGCCGATCTTCACCTGGAACGTCCTGCTGACCGGTGTCCTGGTCCTGCTGGCCTTCCCGGTCCTCGCGGCCGCGCTGTTCGCCCTGGAGGCGGACCGCAAGTTCGGCGCCCACATCTTCGACGCCTCCAACGGCGGCGCGCTGCTGTGGCAGCACCTCTTCTGGTTCTTCGGCCACCCAGAGGTGTACATCATCGCCCTGCCGTTCTTCGGGATCATCTCCGAAGTGATCCCGGTGTTCTCCCGCAAGCCGATGTTCGGCTACATGGGCCTGATCGCCGCGACCATCTCGATCGCCGGTCTGTCCGTGACGGTGTGGGCGCACCACATGTACGTCACCGGTGGCGTCCTGCTCCCGTTCTTCTCCTTCATGACGTTCCTCATCGCCGTCCCGACGGGCGTGAAGTTCTTCAACTGGATCGGAACGATGTGGAAGGGGTCGCTGAGCTTCGAGACCCCGATGCTGTGGGCGGCCGGCTTCCTGATCACCTTCACCTTCGGTGGTCTGACCGGCGTCATCCTGGCCTCGCCGCCGATGGACTTCCACGTCTCGGACTCGTACTTCGTGGTGGCCCACTTCCACTACGTCGTCTTCGGCACCGTCGTCTTCGCGATGTTCTCCGGTTTCCACTTCTGGTGGCCGAAGTTCACCGGCAAGATGCTCGACGAGCGCCTCGGCAAGATCACCTTCTGGACGCTGTTCGTCGGCTTCCACGGCACGTTCCTGGTCCAGCACTGGCTGGGCGCCGAGGGCATGCCGCGCCGCTACGCGGACTACCTGGCCGCCGACGGCTTCACCGTCCTGAACACGATCTCGACGATCAGCTCGTTCGTGCTCGGCCTGTCCGTCCTGCCGTTCTTCTACAACGTGTGGAAGACCGCCAAGTACGGCAAGCCGGTCCAGGTCGACGACCCGTGGGGCTACGGCCGCTCCCTGGAGTGGGCGACCTCCTGCCCGCCGCCGCGCCACAACTTCCTCACCCTGCCGCGGATCCGCAGCGAATCCCCGGCGTTCGACCTGCACCACCCGGAGATCGCAGCGCTCGAGCAGCTGGAGCACGCCGGTCACGGCGCCGCCGCCGTCGCGGGCAGCAAGGAGGCCGGCAAGTGAAGATCCAGGGCAAGATGTTCATCTGGCTGAGCGTCTTCCTGCTCGTCATGGCGACCGTCTACGGCGTCTGGTCCAAGGAGCCGGCCGGTACGACGGCCCTCTTCCTGGCCTTCGGCCTGTCCATCATGGTCGGCTTCTACCTGGGCTTCACCGCCAAGCGGGTCGACACCGGTGCCCAGGACAACAAGGAGGCGGACGTCGCGGACGACGCCGGCGAGCTGGGCTTCTTCAGCCCGCACAGCTGGCAGCCGCTCTCCCTGGCCATCGGCGGCGCCCTCGCCTTCCTGGGGGTCGCGGTCGGCTGGTGGCTGCTCTACTTCTCCGCCCCGATGATCCTCATCGGCCTGTGGGGCTGGGTCTTCGAGTACTACCGCGGCGAGAACCGCACCCAGTAGCACGCGCCGCGCGCGGCAGAGCCCGGACACTCCGTGAGGAGCGTCCGGGCTCCTGCTTTTGCCCTAACGGGTATCGCCCGTACGTGTCACCCAGCGCGCCGTGGCCGACGCCGCTCCCTAGCGTGAAGCCATGAGCCACGAACCCCGCCCCCGCACCGTCGTCAGCTGCACGCTGCTGGTGATCGCCCTGGTCGCGGGCGCAACCGCCTGCGGCTCGGACGGCAACCCGCTCGCCTCACGGCCGTACGACGCCACGGACCGGATCTCGTTCAACGTCCCCCGCGGCGACGCCGAGAAGGCCGACCCGGACAAGCCCCTGGAGATCAGGGCGGAGGACTCCGGCGAGCGGATCACCGACGTCACCGCCCTGGACGCCGCAGGCCGCTACGTGGCGGGCGAACTCGCCGCCGACGGCCGCCGCTGGCACAGCACCGAACCGCTCGCCGCGGGCGCCCGCTACACGGTCCGGGTGAGCACCGAGGACGAGGACGGCGCCCCCGGTCGCCGGGTCCTCACCTTCGACACCGGCACGCCCACCGCCAAGAAGCGGCTGACCGTCACCTTCGGCCCCGGCACGGGCACCTACGGCGTCGGACGGCCCGTCACCGCCGAACTGAACCGGCCGGTCAAGGACCCCGCCCAGCGGGCCGTCGTGGAACGCTCCCTGAAGGTCGACGCCAAGCCCTCCGTGCAGGGCGGCTGGCACTGGGTGGACGACAGGACGCTGCACTACCGCCCGAAGGAGTACTGGCCCGCCCACGCCACCGTCCGCGTCCGCAGCAACCTCGACGGCATCAAGGTCGGCGACCGGCTCTGGGGCGGGAGGTCGAAGGACATCGCCTTCACCGTCGGCGACCGCGTCATCGCCGTCACCGACGCCTCCGCGCACTCCCTCACGCTCTACCGCAACGGCGAGGAGGTGAAGGAGATCCCCGTCACCACCGGAAAGCCCGGTTTCGAGACCCGCAACGGCGTCAAGGTCGTCCTCGGCAAGGAGTACTTCGTACGCATGCGCGGCACCACCGTCGGCATCGCCGAGGGCTCCTCGGAGTCGTACGACCTGCCCGTGTACTACGCCACCCGCGTCACCTGGAGCGGAGAGTACGTCCACGCCGCCCCCTGGTCCGTCGGCTCCCAGGGCTCCGCCAACGTCAGCCACGGCTGCGTGGGCATGAGCACCGAGAACGCCGAGTGGTTCTTCGACAACGTCCGCGAGGGCGACATCGTCCAGGTCGTCAACAGCGACGGCGACACGATGGAGACCTTCGGCAACGGCTTCGGCGACTGGAACCTGGACTGGAAGAAGTGGCGCGAGGGCAGCGCCCTGACCGCCGACGGCCGGAAGACCCAGGAGGACACCTCCAGGCTCCGGCCGACGGCCGTCTAGGACGCGCCCGACGGGAAGGGCCGGGCGCGCCCCAGGACGCCGCGCGGGGCGCCGCCGTCCTTTCAGGACCCGCCGGCGCCCTCGGGCACGCCCACGAGGCTCCGGCGGCTCAGCAGGGCCGCCAGGGCCGCCGCGAACTCCACGGGCTCCACCGGCAGCGTCACGGCCGCGTCGGCCCGGCTCCAGGTCGCCAGCCACGCGTCCTGCGGCCGCCCGATGAGCAGCAGCACCGGCGGGCAGCGGAACACCTCGTCCTTGATCTGCCGGCACAGCCCCATGCCACCCATGGGCACGGCCTCGCCGTCCAGCACGCACACGTCGATCCCGCCCCGGTCCAGCTCCGTCAGCACGGCGGCGGGCGTCGCGCACTCCAGGAACTCGACCAGGGGCGCGTCCGGGGCCGGCCGCCGGCCGGCGGCCAGCCGCACCTGCTCCCTGGTGTCGGCGTCGTGGCTGTAGACCAGCACCGTGGCGGTCGCCTGCATGGTTCCTCCGCGTCATTGGAGTGGAACTTCGGGGTACCGATGGGGCGGATGCTACTCCCCCGGACACCTCGTCAACACCTGTGGGAACATGCCCGCGATGGGCCATACGGGCAGTCCACGGGGTGCGGACACTCCGAACGGCACCCCCCGGAGTGAGGGCGGGATAAGCGACCGACATAATGTCGGTCGTGGCGACAGCAACGACAGTAGACACCGGGCACGCGCACCCGTCGGTCAATCGGCCGAACCTCACCAGCGTCGGAACCATCATCTGGCTGAGTTCCGAGCTGATGTTCTTCGCGGCCCTCTTCGCGATGTACTTCACCCTGCGATCGGTGACGGGTCCCGATCACTGGAAGGAAATGGCGCACGCGCTGAACCTTCCGTTCTCGGCGACGAACACCACGATCCTGGTGCTCTCCTCGCTCACCTGCCAGCTCGGCGTCTTCGCCGCCGAGCGCGGTGACGTGAAGAAGCTCAGAATGTGGTTCATCGTCACCTTCGTGATGGGTGCGATCTTCATCGGCGGTCAGGTGTACGAGTACACCGAGCTGGTCAAGAAGGACGGGCTCTCGCTCTCCTCCGACCCGTACGGCTCGGCGTTCTACCTGACCACCGGGTTCCACGGCCTGCACGTGACGGGTGGCCTCATCGCCTTCCTGTTCGTCCTCGGCCGCACCTACGCGGCGAAGAGGTTCACCCACGAACAGGCGACCGCGGCCATCGTCGTGTCCTACTACTGGCACTTCGTCGATGTCGTCTGGATCGGCCTCTTCGCCACGATCTACCTGATCAAGTAGCCGGGCCCGATCCCGCACCCGTCCCAGAAGCATCGACGCAGAAGATCCTGACACCGGGGTAATCCGTGAAAAAGCTCTCCGCACGACGACGCCATCCGATGGCGGCGCTCGTCGTCCTACTCCTCGCGCTGGCATGCACCGGGGGGCTGTACGCCGCGTTCGCACCCGCGAGCAAGGCGCAGGCAGACGAAACCGCACAGTCCCTCGCCATCGACGAGGGCAAGAAGCTCTACGCCGTCGGCTGCGCCAGCTGCCACGGCACCGGCGGTCAGGGCACCTCCGACGGTCCGAGCCTGGTCGGCGTGGGCGCCGCGGCAGTCGACTTCCAGGTCGCCACCGGCCGGATGCCGGCCGCGACCTCCCAGGGCGCCCAGGTGCCCAAGAAGAAGAACATCTACACGCAGGCCGAGATCGACCAGCTCGCCGCGTACATCGCCTCGCTCGGCGCCGGCCCGGCCGTCCCCACCGAGGCCCAGTACGGCCCCGAGGGCGCGGACATCGCCAAGGGCGGCGAGCTGTTCCGGACCAACTGCGCCCAGTGCCACAACTTCACCGGCAAGGGCGGCGCCCTGACCCGGGGCAAGTACGCACCTTCGCTGGAGGGCGTGGACCCGAAGCACATCTACGAGGCCATGCAGACCGGCCCGCAGAACATGCCCTCCTTCCCCGACACCACCATGTCGGAGCAGAACAAGAAGGACATCATCGCGTACCTGGACGCGGTCAACAGCTCTGACACGGAGAGCCCCGGCGGCCTCGAGCTGGGCGGCCTCGGGCCGGTCAGCGAGGGCCTCTTCGGCTGGATCTTCGGTCTCGGCGGGCTGATCGCCGTCGCCGTGTGGGTCGCCGCCCGGACCGCAAAGGCCAAGAAGTCATGAGTAGCCAAGACATCCCAGAAGAGAACCTGCCCGCTGAGCAGGACCACGCCCACGGAGCCGTAGGCGTCGCGGACGAGAAGAACCCGTTCGCCGACCCCGGGCTGCCGCCCCACGAGCACCGCGTGCAGGACATCGACGAGCGGGCCGCCAAGCGGTCCGAGCGTGCGGTCGCCTTCCTGTTCACGCTGTCGATGCTGGCCACCGTCGGCTTCATCGCCTCCTACGTGGCGATCCCGCACGACAAGTCGGTCTTCATCTTCCCGCTCGGCCACATCAGCGCGCTGAACTTCGCGCTCGGTCTGACGCTCGGCGCGGCCCTGTTCTGCATCGGCGCGGGCGCGGTCCACTGGGCCCGCACCCTGATGTCCGACGTGGAGATCGCCGACGAGCGGCACGCGATCGAGGCGGCGCCCGAGGTCAAGGCCAAGGTCATGGCCGACTTCCGGGACGGCGCCCGGGAGTCCGCGCTGGGCCGCCGCAAGCTGATCCGCAACACGATGTTCGGCGCGCTGGCCCTCTTCCCGCTCTCCGGCGTCGTCCTGCTGCGCGACCTCGGTCCGCTGCCCGAGGACAAGCTGCGGCACACGCGGTGGTCCAAGGGCAAGCTGCTCGTCAACATGAACACCAACGAGCCGCTGCGTCCCTCGGACGTCGCCGTCGGGTCCCTCACCTTCGCCAAGCCGGAAGGCCTGGAGGAGGAGGACCACGACTTCCAGACCGAGATCGCCAAGGCCGCCCTGATGATCGTCCGCATCCAGCCGGACAACATCAAGGACAAGCGCGAACTCGAGTGGTCGCACGAAGGCATCGTGGCGTACTCGAAGATCTGCACCCACGTGGGCTGCCCGATCTCCCTGTACGAGCAGCAGACGCACCACGTGCTGTGCCCCTGCCACCAGTCCACCTTCGACCTGTCCGACGGTGCCCGAGTGATCTTCGGTCCCGCCGGTCACGCCCTGCCGCAGCTGCGCATCGGCGTGAACGACGAGGGCTACCTCGAGGCGCTCGGCGACTTCGAAGAGCCCGTCGGTCCTGCCTTCTGGGAGCGCGGATGAGCAACAAGGACGACCGCCGCAAGGCACCCGCGGGCGAGCGGGTCGCCGACTGGGCCGACGGCCGCCTGGGGATCTACTCCCTGGCCAAGGCCAACATGCGCAAGATCTTCCCGGACCACTGGTCCTTCATGCTCGGTGAGATCTGCCTCTACAGCTTCATCATCATCATCCTCACGGGTGTGTACCTGACGCTGTTCTTCCACCCGTCGATGAACGAGGTGGAGTACCACGGCAGCTACGTCCCGCTGCAGGGCCAGCTGATGTCCGAGGCCTTCAACTCGACCATGCACATCTCCTTCGACGTGCGCGGTGGTCTGCTCATCCGGCAGATCCACCACTGGGCCGCGGTCATCTTCCTCGCCGGCATGTTCGTGCACATGATGCGCGTCTTCTTCACGGGCGCCTTCCGCAAGCCGCGCGAGATCAACTGGCTGTTCGGCTTCCTGCTGTTCGTCCTGGGCATGTTCACCGGTTTCACCGGCTACTCGCTCCCGGACGACCTGCTCTCCGGCACCGGTGTCCGCTTCACGCAGGGCGCGATCCTGTCCGTGCCGATCGTCGGCACGTACATCTCGATGTTCCTGTTCGGCGGGGAGTTCCCGGGCGGCGACTTCGTCGCGCGGTTCTACTCGATCCACATCCTGCTGCTGCCGGGCATCATGCTCGGACTCGTGGTCGGCCACCTGATCCTGGTCTTCTACCACAAGCACACCCAGTTCGCGGGTCCCGGACGCACCAACAAGAACGTCGTCGGCATGCCGCTGCTGCCGGTCTACATGGCCAAGGCCGGAGGCTTCTTCTTCCTGGTCTTCGGCGCGATCGCGGCCATGGCCGGCATCGCGACCATCAACCCGATCTGGGTGCTGGGCCCCTACCGTCCGGACCAGGTGTCCACCGGCGCCCAGCCCGACTGGTACATGGGCTTCGCCGAGGGCCTGATCCGCGCGATGCCGGGCTGGGAGATCAACTTCTGGGGCCACACGCTGGTCATGGGCGTGTTCGTCCCGCTGGTGCTGTTCGGTCTGTTCCTCGGTGTGATCGCCATGTACCCGTTCATCGAGTCGTGGGTCACCGGCGACAAGCGCGAGCACCACATCCTGGACCGCCCGCGCAACGCCCCGACCCGTACGGCCTTCGGTGTCGCCTGGGTCACCGGCTACCTGATCATGCTGGTCGGCGGTGGCAACGACATCTTCGCCACCCACTTCCACCTGTCGATCAACGCGGTCACCTGGTTCGTCCGGATCGGCTTCTTCGCCGGACCGGTCATCGCCTTCGTGATCACCAAGCGGATCTGCCTCGGCCTCCAGCGCCGCGACAGGGACAAGGTGCTGCACGGTCGTGAGACCGGCACCATCAAGCGCCTGCCGCACGGTGAGTTCATCGAGGTGCACGAGCCGCTCAGCCAGGAGGCGCTCTACACGCTCACCTCGCACGAGCAGTACAAGCCTGCCGAGATCGGCCCGACGGTCGACGAGAACGGCGTCGAGCGCAAGGTGAAGCGCACCGAGAAGGTCCGCGCCAAGCTCAGCAAGGCGTACTACGGCGAGGACAGCCAGATCGCCAAGCCGACCGTCGAGGAGTACAAGGAGATCACGAGCGGCCACGGCCACCACTGATCACTGCGTCGCCACGCACCCCAGAAGGGCCCCGTCCGGTGTACGGACGGGGCCCTTCGCCCTGTCCGCGGCTGGATAGGGTGGAAGCGTCGAGACACGCGTCCCGCGGAGCGGGACCACACTGATCCAGGAGCGACTCATGAGCGCTGTGACCCCCGCCGGAGGCGACACCGCGGCGGACCGTTCCTGGCCCGAGGTGCTGAACGCCCTGCTGTCCGGCCGCGACCAGAGCGCCGACGCCACGGCGTGGGCGATGGACCGGATCATGCGCGGCGAGGCCACCGACGCGCAGATCGCCGGCTTCGTGGTGGCGCTGCGCGCCAAGGGCGAGACCGTCGAGGAGATCAACGGACTCGTCCGCGCGATGTACGAGCACGCGAACGTGATCGAGGTGCCCGGCCCGGCGGTCGACATCGTCGGCACGGGCGGCGACGGCGCGAAGACGGTCAACATCTCCACGATGTCCTCGATCGTCGTCGCCGGCACGGGCGTCAAGGTCGTCAAGCACGGCAACCGGGCCGCGTCCTCGGCCTCCGGCGCCTCGGACGTCCTGGAGAAGCTCGGCGTCCGCCTCGACCTGACCCCGCGGCGGGTTGCCGAGGTCGCCGAGGAGGCCGGCATCACCTTCTGCTTCGCCGTGACGTTCCACCCGGCGCTGCGCCACGCGGGCGCCGCGCGCGGCCAGCTCGGCATCCGCACGGTGTTCAACGTGCTGGGCCCGCTGACCAACCCGGCCAGGGTCCGCGCCCAGGCGGTCGGTGTGGCGGACCCGCGCATGGCGCCGATCGTCGCCGGCGTCTTCGCCGAACGCGGCCACTCCTCGCTGGTGTTCCGCGGCGACGACGGCCTCGACGAGCTGACGACGACCTCCACCTCCCGGGTCTGGGTCGTGCGGGAGGGCCGGGTGACCGAGGAGTCCTTCGACCCGCGCGACGTCGGCCTCGACCTCGTTCCCGTCGAGGCCCTGCGCGGTGCGGACGCCGCCCACAACGCCGAGGTGGCGCGCAGGCTGCTGGACGGCGAGAGAGGGCCGGTCCGCGACGCCGTCCTGCTGAACTCGGCGGCCGCCCTGGTCGCCCTGGAGCCGACCGGGGGACCGCTCGCCGAGCAGCTCCGCGCCGGCATGGCCAGGGCCGCGGAGTCCCTCGACTCGGGGGCGGCGAAGCGGACGCTGGAGCGCTGGGCGGCGGCCACCCACGCCTGAGCCGGGACGGCGGCGGGCGGGGCGCGGTCCGAACCCCTGGTGTCCCGGGACCTCCTGGTGTCTCAGGAAATGGACCGCGCCTTGCGCGCCGGTGATCGTGTGGCAAGATGCCGTACCAGGTCATGAGTGACAGTCATGAGGCCCCGGCCGACTGTCCGGCAACCCTCCGTCCGTGGCGGGGTGCCCCGGGTGAGGACCAGGCCGTGGAGACAGAGCTCCGCGGCAAGCGCGGACCCCTCGTCACGCCAGGGGTCCTGGTCGTCGAGGAGCCTTCCGTGAGCAAGCGAATGCGATAGGGCCGCAGAGCCCCGCCTCCGCATCCCCCTTCACCTTTCCCCGTGCTCGAGCCGTAGCCGCTCGCACGGTGAATTCCCCTGCCTCTCACGGGAGTTGCGCCATGTCCGTCTCCACCGCTGCCACCGCCCCGACCCTTTGCGCCCCTCTGCCCGTTCTGGGCCGGGATGTCACCGTCCCGCTCGTCACCGGCGGCGAGGTCGGCTACGCGGCCCTGGACTACGCCGCCAGCGCGCCCGCCCTCCAGCGCGTCTGGGACGACGTGGCCGCCTACGCCCCCTACTACGGCAGCGTCCACCGCGGCGCCGGGTACCTCTCCCAGCTCTCCACCGACCTCTTCGAGAACGCCCGCCGCACGGTCGCCGGGTTCCTCGACTGCCGGCCCGACGACCAGCTCGTCTTCACGCGCTCGACCACCGACTCCCTCAACCTCCTCGCCGCCGCCCTCCCCGCCGGCTGCCAGGTCTTCGTCTTCGAGACCGAGCACCACGCCGCGCTGCTGCCCTGGAAGGACGCCCGGGTCACCTGCCTCGACGCCCCGCGCACCCCGCTCCAGGCCGTCGCCGCCCTGGAGCGGGCCCTCGCCGACCGGGAACCGCACGGCCCGGCCCTGGTCTGCGTCACCGGCGCCTCCAACGTCACCGGCGAGCTGTGGCCCGTACGGGAACTGGCCGCCGCGGCCCACGCCCACGGCGCCCGGATCGTCCTGGACGCCGCCCAGCTCGCCCCCCACCACCCGGTGTCCGTGCGCGACCTCGACGTCGACTGGGTCGCCTTCTCCGGCCACAAGCTGTACGCCCCCTTCGGCTCCGGCGTGCTGGCCGGCCGCGCCGACTGGCTGCGGGCGGCCGAGCCGTACCTCGCCGGCGGCGGCGCCAGCCGCAGGGTGACCCGGCGCGCGGACGGGGGAGTGGACGTCCAGTGGCACGAGAGCGCCGCCCGGCACGAGGCCGGCTCCCCGAACGTCATCGGGGCCTACGCCATCGCCTCCGCCTGCGAGGCCCTCACCGAAGCGGGCTTCGACTCCCTGGTGGCCCGCGAGCAGTACCTCGTGGAGAAGGTCCGCACCGGCCTCGCGGAGGTCCCCGGGATGAGGATCCTGTCCCTCTTCGGCGACGACGCGCCGCGGGTCGGCGTGATCTCCTTCGTCGTGGACGGCTGGAGCAGCTCCCACCTCGCCGCCGCGCTCTCCGCCGAGCACGGCATCGGCGTCCGCGACGGCCTCTTCTGCGCCCACCCCCTGGTGCGCACCCTCCTCGACGGCGACTCCCGCGACCAGGGCGAGTGCGGCGCCTCCGGGGCGGCCCCCGGCGAGAGGTCCCTCGACGCGATCCGCGTGAGCTTCGGCGCGGGCACCCCCGACGAGCACGTCGACCGCTTCGTGGCGGCGGTACGGGAACTGGTGACCCGGGGCGCGAAGTGGCGCTACCACACGCGGGACGGCCGCTGCGTCCCGGAGGCGTAGCCGCCGCCCCGCCCGCCCCGGGCGGTGTCGCGGCCGGTCAGGAGTCCAGGCCGATGGCGAACGCCGCCTCGAGGTCGTGCTGCGAGTAGGTGCGGAAGGCGACGTGCGTGTCCGTCGCCTCGACGCCCGGGATCTTGCTGATCCGCCCCGGGATCACGTCGGCGAGGTCCTCGTGCTGCCGCACCCGCACCATGGCGATCAGGTCGTAGGTGCCGGTCACGGAGAACACCTCGCTCACGGACTCCAGCGAGGCGATCGACTCCGCGATCTCGGGGATCCGGTCCACGCTGGTCTTGATGAGGACGATCGCGGTGATCACGGCTGGTTCTCTCCCTCGGGGGCCGGGGCTGGGCTGCCGCCCACTCTAGTGGGCCGGGTGAAGCGGACCCACGCGTAGACGAAGCCCAGCCCGAAGCCCACCAGGTGCGCCAGGTACGCCACGCCCGGCCCCGGCCCGGCCCGGCCCGCCGCCACCCACTGCAGCGCGGCCCAGAAGGGCAGCACGACCCAGGCCGGGAAGCGCAGCGGCAGGAAGAAGAGGAACGGCAGGAGACTGGTGACGCGGGCCCGGGGGAACAGGTACAGGAACGCTCCGAGGACCGCCGAGATCGCCCCGGAGGCGCCGACCAGGGACTGCCCGGAGCCGGCGTTGGCGGCGGCGTACCCCAGCAGCGCCAGGGCGCCGCAGCCGAGGTAGAAGAGCGTGAACTCGAGGCGGCCCATCCGGTGCTCGGTCATCGCCCCGAAGACGTAGAGGAAGAGCATGTTGCCCAGCAGGTGCACCCAGCCGCCGTGGACGAACAGGGCCGTGAAGGAGGTGAGGGCGGACCCCGGCGACCCGTCGAACACGTCCGCGGGGATCACGCCCCACCGGCGGAAGTAGGCGCGCTGCGCGAGCGCCGCCGCCTCGCCGGTGCCGTACGCCGGATCGAGGCCCGAGGCCGGGCCGATCACGAAGACCGTGCAGCACAGGGTCATCAGTCCGTACGTCACGGGCGCCACGGGGTGCCGGACGGCCCGGCCCAGGGACCTGCTCCAGTCGCGGATCATGCCTACAGAGCATGACGCAACGGGACGTACCGGACCCTCCCGCCTCGCCGCCGTGGACGGACGGGCGGCGGGGACCCGCCAGGCCGTAGGGTTACGAGCCACATGGTCCGGGGAGCCTTCGGCGCGCCCCGGCCCCCGAAGACCGACACTAGAAGGAAGCGGACAGTCACGATGACGGTTCCCCTGCCGACCGCCGCGACGCGGTGGCGCTGCACCCTCTGCGGCAACCTCACGCGCTTCGACGTGACGCGCTCGTCGAAGGTCGTCGAGTACGTCCACCTCGATCTCGCCGGTGAGGCGAAGGTGGAGGAGCGCGAGGTGGTCAGTGAGACCATCGAGTCGGTGCGGTGCCGTTGGTGCAACGCCGTGGATCAGGTGGAACTGGTGGACCGGCCGGGCGCCGGATCCTGAGGATGGGGCTCCCCCGCCCGGGCGAAGCCGGGGGCGGGAGGGGGTCCGCACGGAATTGGGGTGTGACGGATGGTGGAGACCACGGGCGGGGGGCCGGGCGACGGCGCCGCCGAGGTGCTCGACCGTCCCCTGCCCGACGGAGTGCGGCGCCGGGTCGTGCAGATCGCCTCGGACGGCTTCGGCGGCCTGACCGTCGCCGAACTGCCCGCCCAGTTGCGGCAGTACGCCCGGTTCGCCCCGAACCGGCGGGCCAAGTTCGCGGGCAACGCGATGGCCGCGGCGCTGGAGGGCGATCCGCTGTTCCGGCAGCGCATCGCGGAGAAGCTCAGGGAGGCCCAGCCGGAACTGGCCGGCGCCCTGGACTCCGGTACGCCGCCGCCGGCCGCGGACCCGCTCGACGTGGCCGCCGCGGCCTACGTGCTGCGCCCCGCCGGCTGGGTCAAGCTGGTCACCGCCGCCGGCGAGGAGGCCCTGCGGGCGGACGCCGAGCGGGCCGACGAGGAGAGCCGGGCGGAGCTGGAGCGGCTGCGCGAGCAGCTCGCCGAGGCCCGTGAGCTGACCCGGACCGAGACCGAGCGGCTGCGCGCCGAGCTGGACGCGGCGAAGCGGGAGGCCGAGTCGCTGCACCGCAAGCTGCGGTCGGCCCTCAGCGACGTCAAGCGCGGCGAGGCGGCGCTGCGCAAGCTCCAGGGCGAGATGGAGGCCGTGCGCGGCGAGGGGCAGGCGCAGGTGTCCGCCGCAGAGAGCGAGTCGCGGCGGCTCAAGACGCGGCTCGGCGAGGCGGAGGCCGCGCTGGAGGCCACCCGGCGCGCGGCCCGCGAGGGGCGCAGCGTCGAGGACATGCGGGTACGGCTGCTGCTCGACACCCTGCTGGAATCGGCCCAGGGGCTGCGCCGGGAACTGGCGCTGCCGCCGGTGTCGGTGCGCCCGGCGGAGACCGTCGACGCGGTCGAGCCCGGCCGGATGACCCCGAAGGACATCGCGGCCCGCGCGCTGTCGGAGAACGACCCCGCGATCCTGGACCAGTTGCTGGCGCTGCCGCAGGCGCACCTCGTCGTCGACGGCTACAACGTCACCAAGACCGGTTATCCGCAGATGCCGTTGGAGAAGCAGCGGCTGCGGCTGCTCGGGCAGCTCTCGGCGCTCGCCGCGCAGACCGGCGCCGAGGTCACCTGTGTCTTCGACGGCGCCGAACTGGTCGCGCCGGTGCTGCTGGCGCCGCCGCGCGGGGTGCGGGTGCTGTTCTCCAAGCCGGGGGTCACCGCCGACGAGCTGATCCGCCGGCTGGTGCGGGCCGAACCGTCGGGCCGGCCGGTCATCGTGGCCTCGACGGACCGCGAGGTGGCCGACGGGGTGGCCAGGGCGGGGGCCCGGCCGGTGGCTTCTGCGGTACTCCTGAAGCGACTGACCTGAAGGTCCCGGAGGTCAACGTAAAGGCCCAATGCCCGAATTGGCGCAATCGTCACGCAACGTAGCGTCAATCGCGCGTCACTGCACGTGGATTGAGGGTAAAGAATGCAGTGCGTCACCGACTTTTTCGGCTCCAGGATTTGAAGTGATCACAAGAAGGTCACTAGGGTCTGCCTTCGAACCTCCGCACGAGTGATCACTCACATGAAGGAGCTCGCTCTCCGTGGCGTCCCACCGTCGACCCAAGCAGCCGAGTCGCGCACGCGTGACCTTGCTGACCACCGCGGCCGCCGCCGCTGTTGCCCTCACCTCGCAGGCCGCCAACGCCGCGCCGAGCGAGAAGCCGAGCAAGGACGAGGTCAAGTCCAAGGTCGACAAGCTCTACGAAGAGGCTGAGCAGGCCACCGAGAAGTACAACGGGGCCAAGGAGAAGCAGGAGAAGCTCCAGAAGGAGATCTCCACCATCCAGGACGACGTCGCCCGCGGCCAGGAAGAGCTGAACCAGCTGCGCGAGTCCATAGGCCAGGCGGCGGCGGCCCAGTACCGCTCCGGCAGCATCGACTCCTCGCTCCAGCTGTTCCTGTCCTCCGACCCGGACGACTACCTGGACAAGGCGTCCACCGCCGACCAGCTGAGCGCCCAGCAGGTCGAGTCGCTGAAGAAGATCCAGGACAAGCAGCGCGAGCTGGCCCAGGACCGCGCGGAGGCCTCCGACAAGCTCGAGGACCTCGCCTCCACCCGCACCGAACTGGGCAAGAAGAAGAAGGAAGTCCAGAGCAAGCTCGCCGAGGCGCAGAAGCTCCTCAACACGCTGACGGCCCAGGAGAAGGCCGCGCTGGCCGCCTCCGACGCCCGCGCCAGCCGTGACGCCGGCGAGCGCGTCGACCTCGGCAACACGGGGGCCGCCTCCGGCCGCGCCATGGCCGCCTTCCAGGCCGCCCAGGGCAAGATCGGCTCGCCCTACGTCTACGGTGCCACCGGCCCGTCCTCCTTCGACTGCTCGGGCCTGACCTCCTGGGCCTTCGCCCAGGCCGGCGTCGGCATCCCGCGCACCTCCCAGGCCCAGGCCAACGCCGGCACGCGCATCTACTCCCAGTCCGACCTCAAGGTCGGCGACCTGGTCATCTTCTACGGCGACCAGCACCACGTCGGCTTCTACGCGGGCAACGGCCAGGTGCTGCACGCCCCGCGCACCGGCACCGTCGTGCGCTACGAGTCGATCAACAACATGCCGTACCAGTTCGGCGTCCGGATCTGAGCGTCCTCCCGGCCGCGACACCGGCACGCCCGAACGGGCGAATCACCGCGACGTGAACTGACCCCGCACCCCGCCCATGACCTGCGTCGGAGGCGGGGTGTCACGTTGTGTGGCCGCCGCGGTCTTTGGTGGGCCCCCCGTCGCGCGGCTACTGTCTGCCGCGTTTCCCCGGCACGTGTGCCGGGGGACGGTCCCTGTCCGCCAGAGGAAGGAACGCGGCTTCCCGTGGGGTCCCATCGCCGCCTTGCACCGTCCGGTCGCCGCCTCGCACCGTCCGGGTTCGACCGGGGCGCCCTGTGCGTCCTGTCCGCCGCCGCAGCCGCCCTCGGCGCCGCCGCCACCACCGCACCGGCCACGGCCGCCCCGCACGAGGACACCCGGACCGAGGTGGACCGGCTCTACGAGGCGGCCGAGAAGGCCACCGAGGCCTTCAACGAGGCCGGGGAACGGGCCGGCGTCCTGCGCCGGCAGGTCGGGGACGCCCAGGACCGCGTCGCCCGCAAGCAGGGACGCGTCAACGAGCTGCGCGAGCGGCTCGGCGCGCTGGCCGGCGCCCAGTACCGCTCCGGCGGACTCGACCCCTCGCTGGCCCTGCTGTTCTCCGACGACCCGGACGGCTACCTCGACAGGGCCTCCGTCCTCGACCGCGTCACCGCCCGCCAGGCCGGCGAGCTGAAGGACCTCCGGCACGCCCTGCGCGAACTGGCCCAGGAACGCGCCGAGGCCACCCGCCGGCTCGGCGAGCTGGAGAAGAGCCGCGAGGCCGTCGAGAAGCACAAGCGGACCGTCGAGCGGAAGCTCGCCCGGGCCCGCCGGCTGCTGAACTCCCTGCCGTCCGCCGAGCGCGCCGCCTACGACCGGGCCTCGCGCTCCGGCCGTTCCGGCCTGTCCGGCCCCGAGGACGCCGGCGCCGGCGCCCCCTCGGGGCGCGCGGCCGCCGCCCTGGCCGCCGCCCGCTCCGCACTCGGCAGACCGTACGTCTGGGGCGCCAACGGACCGGCCGGCTTCGACTGCTCGGGCCTGATGCAGTGGTCGTACGCGCAGGCCGGGGTCTCCCTGCCGCGCACCTCGCAGGCCCAGGCGCACGCCGGACGGCGGGTCCCGCTCTCCCAGGCCCGGCCCGGCGACCTCGTCACCTACCGCTCCGACGCCGGCCACGTCGGCATGTACGCGGGCAACGGACAGGTCATCCACGCCCCCCACCCGGGCGCGCCCGTGCGCTACGACCCGGTCGGGATGATGCCGGTGTCGTCGGTGACGAGGCCCTGACCGGGTCGGGCGGCCCACGCCTTCGGGGTTCCGCCCGGGGCGGTCCGCCGTAGGATCGGGCCAATGGCCGGTCACGGGCGGGCGCGCGGATCCGGAGCCGTCGGGCTCGCGGTGCTGCTGCTCGTCCTGCTCGTGGGCTGCGGCGGGCGCCCCGCCACCGACGGCGTCCGGACCGAGGTCCAGCGGGTGCTGGACCGGCGGGCCGCCGCCGTCCTGGCCCACGACGCGGCCGCCTACGCCGCCACCGGGGACCCCGCCGGATACGCCCGGCTGCGGGCCGTACCGCTGGCCGCCTGGTCCTACCGGGTCACCGCCGTGCGGCCCGGCGGGGAGGGGGCCGAGGCCGACGCGGAGCTGAGCTACCGCGTCGAGGGCCACGACCGGGGCCCGGTGACCGTGGCGCGCGCCCTGCGCCTGACCCGCGATGCCGCCGGGCGGTGGAACGTGGCCGCCGAGGAGCCCGCCCGCGGCTCCGGCCGGCAGCTGTGGGACCAGGGCACGGTCACGGTCGTCCGGGGCGCCCACAGCCTCGTCCTCGGGGTCGGCCGCTCCGACGAGCAGCTGCGGACCTTCGCCGACCTGGCCGACCGGGCCGTTCCCGCGGTCTCGCGGGCGTGGGGCACCGACTGGGCCCGGCGGGTCGTCGTCCTCGTGCCGAAGTCGCTCGACGGCATGGCGGCGCTCCTCGGCTCGCCCGCCTCCTCCTACCGCGGGATCGCCGCGGTCACCACGGGGGAGACGGGCGGCGGGGCCGACGCGCCCGCCGACCGGGTCGTCGTCAACCCGGACGCCTTCGGCATGCTCGGCCCGGTCGGCCGGCAGGTGGTGTTCACCCACGAGACCACGCACGTCGCCACCCGGGCCGACACCAACGCGGCGACCCCGCTGTGGCTGTCGGAGGGGTACGCCGACTGGGTCGGCTACCGCGGCACCGGCCGCACCCCGGAGGAGGCCGCGCCCGAGCTGCGGAAGGCCGTCCGCGGGGACGGCCCGCCGGACGGGCTGCCGTCCGACGGCGACTTCGGTTTCGCCGGGGACGCGGCGCGGCTGGCACGGGCGTACGAGGGCGGCTGGACGGCCTGCCGGATGATCGCCGAGCGCTGGGGCGAGCGGGAACTCCACGCCTTCTACCGGGCGGTGGGGGAGCACGGCGAGCGGCCGGGGGCGGTCGAGGAGGCGATGGAGAGCGTGCTGGGGACGACCCTGGAGGACTTCACCGCCCAGTGGCGCCGGTACCTCCACGACGAACTGGGCTGAGCACCGCCGCGCCCCCGCACCGGGAACAGCCGCGCCCCCGCACCCGGAACCGCCGCGTCCCCTCACCGGGAGGGGACCGGCGTGTGCCCGGCGCGGGCGTCCCGGCCGGGCTCGGCGGGCGGGGCGGCGGCCCGCGGCACCGTCGAGCGCCACAGCCGTACGGCCGCGGTGACCGCGGCCGCCACCAGCAGGCCGTTGCGCAGGAACAGCAGGGTGAGCCCGAGGGCGTCGCTCGCGACGACGTGGTCGAACCAGACGGGGAACTCCAGCACCGTCACCGGCGACGCGGCCAGCACCAGGGCGGCCGGCGGCCCCATCCGGCTGCCCGGGAGGCACCGGCAGACGGCGGCCAGACCGATCAGCCACACCAGGTACTGCGGGCTGAGCACGCGGCTGGTGGTGGTGAACAGCAGGACGGCGGTGAAGGCGGCGTCCGCGAGCGTGTGCGGCGCGAACCGCCGCGCCCGCAGCCGCCACAGCAGCAGCCAGCCGAGCGCGGCCGCCGTCAGGCCGAGGGCGGCGTCGCTCACCAGGTCCACGTGCGGACCGAGGAATTCGACCGAGCCGTAGTTCAGCCGCACCTCGCCGCTCCAGCCGAGGTGCCGGGCGACGTGGAACACCAGGGCGCCCAGCGACTCCACCTCGGTGCCGCGACCCCGCTGGGCGGAGAGGAAGGCGAAGGCGCCGGGCGCGGCCCACGCGGACAGGACCGCGAGGGCGCCGACGGTCACGGCCGCCGCCCCCAGGGCCCGCCGCCGCGCCCCGGCCAGCAGCAGCACCGGCCACACCTTGAGCAGGGCCCCCAGAGCGGCCAGCACCCCCATGACCCGGGGATGCCGGACCCCGGCCAGCAGCGCGGCCACCGCGACTGCGGTCACCATCAGGTCGTAGCGGGCGTACACCGTCGGGCCCAGCAGGGGGACGCCCGCCACCCACACCGGGGCGCCGCGCCGGGAGCGGCCGGCGGTCAGCAGGAGCACGAGGACGGCCAGGTCGGCGAGGAGGGCCAGGACGAAGAACGCCGACGCGTAGTCCAGGAAGGGCAGCAGGCCGGGGGAGAGGACCGCGAGGGCGGCCGCGGGCGGGTACTGCCAGGTCACGTCGTCCTGCGGGAAGGACCCGGCGCCCAGCACGTCGTACCAGCCCCGGTAGATCACCGACACGTCGGTGGTGACGTCCGGACCGGGGAAGACGTACACCTTGAACACGCACAGCAGCAGCACGAGCCGGGTCGCGCCCCACAGGACCCACAGGGCCGCCAGGCCGGCCGGGGAGCGCCTGTCGTCCATGAAGCCCACGTGTGCCCCTGTTCGTCCTCTTCGTCGGGGTGTGCGGACCACATGATCTCCCGTCCGGCTGCGCGCGGGCCGTGCGGCACGGCCGGGCGCGGCGGTGAGGGGCGGCTTGGATAGGGTCGGCGGCGATGCACAAGACCCTCATCGTGACCAACGACTTCCCGCCCCGCCCGGGCGGCATCCAGGCGTTCCTGCACAACATGGCGCTGCGCCTGGACCCCGAGCGCGTCGTCGTCCACGCGTCCACCTGGAAGCGGGGCCGCGAGGGCGCCGAGGCGACGGCGGCCTTCGACGCCGAGCAGCCCTTCACCGTCGTGCGGGACTCCACGACCATGCTGCTGCCGACACCCGGCGCGACGCGGCGGGCCGTCGGACTGCTGCGCGAACACGGGTGCACGTCCGTGTGGTTCGGGGCCGCCGCGCCGCTCGGGCTGATGGCCCCCGCGCTCCGGAAGGCCGGCGCCCGGCGGCTGGTGGCCACCACGCACGGCCACGAGGCCGGCTGGGCCCAACTGCCCGTCGCCCGGCACCTGCTGGGGCGCATCGGCGAGGCCACCGACACGATCACCTACCTCGGCGAGTACACGCGCTCGCGGATCGCCACCGCGCTGAGCCCCGAGGCCGTCGCACGGATGGTGCAACTGCCGCCGGGGGTCGACGAGAAGACCTTCCACCCCGGCTCCGGCGGCGACCTGGTGCGCGCCCGCCTCGGGCTCACCGACCGCCCGGTGGTGGTGTGCGTCTCGCGGCTCGTGCCGCGCAAGGGCCAGGACACCCTGATCCGGGCCATGCCCCGGATCCTCGCCGCCGAGCCGGAGGCCGTGCTGCTCGTCGTCGGCGGCGGCCCCTACGAGAAGGACCTGCGCCGCCTGGCCCACGAGAAGGGGGTCGCCGCCTCCGTACGGTTCACCGGATCCGTTCCCTGGTCGGACCTGCCCGCCCACTACGGCGCCGGCGACGTCTTCGCCATGCCGTGCCGCACCCGCCGGGGCGGACTCGACGTCGAGGGCCTCGGCATCGTCTACCTGGAGGCCTCCGCGACCGGCCTGCCCGTCGTCGCCGGCGACTCCGGGGGCGCCCCCGACGCCGTACTGGACGGCGAGACCGGCTGGGTCGTGCGGGGCGCCTCCCCCGAGGACACGGCCGACCGCGTCACCGCGCTGCTGGGCGACCCCGCACTGCGCCGCCGCATGGGCGAGCGGGGCCGCCGGTGGGTCGAGGAGAGGTGGCGCTGGGACCTGCTGGCGGAGAGGCTGAAGGAACTGCTGTAGGAACCCCGTTCGTCACCGTCACCCTCCCGTCGCCCTCCCGTCACCGTCACCGTCGCACCCCGTCGGCGTCGGCGACGGCGTCGGCGTCACCGAGCCCGCCCGCCCGCCGGACGCGCCGCGGCGCGGTGCCCTCGCCGAGGACACCGCGCCGCGGGACGTGCCGGGCCGTGGAACGGCCCGGGTGCTACTTCGCGTAGATCGCCTCGATCTCCGCCGCGTAGTCCTTCGCCACGACGTTGCGCTTGAGCTTCAGCGACGGCGTGAGGTGGCCCGAGTCCTCCGTGAACTGGGCGGAGAGGATGCGGAACTTCCGCACCGATTCCGCCTTCGAGACCGCGGCGTTGCCGTCGTCGACCGCCGACTGGATCTCCGACAGCAGGTCGGCGTCCTCGCGCAGCGACGCCGCGGTGGAGCCCGCCGGCTTGCCGTGGTCGGCGGCCCACCGGCCCAGGAACTCCTCGTCGATGGTGACCAGCGCGCCCACGAACGGCCGCCCGTCGCCCACCACCATGCACTCCGCGACCAGCGCGTGCGCCCGGATGCGGTCCTCGATCACGGCCGGGGCGACGTTCTTGCCGCCCGCGGTGACGATGATCTCCTTCTTGCGGCCGGTGATCCTGAGGTAGCCGTCCTCGTCCAGGGTGCCGATGTCGCCGGTGTGGAACCAGCCGTCGGCCAGCGCCTCCGCGGTCGCGCCGGGGTTGTTCCAGTACTCCTTGAACAGGTGCTCGCCGTGCAGCAGCACCTCGCCGTCGTCCGCGATGCGCACGACCGAACCCGGCAGCGGCTGGCCGACCGTGCCGATCTTCTGCCGGTCCCACGGGTTGAACGCGGTCGCCGCACAGGACTCCGTCAGGCCGTAGCCCTCCAGGACGGTGAAGCCGATGCCGCGGAAGAAGTGACCGAGGCGCTCGCCCAGCGGGGCGCCGCCGGAGATGGCGTACTCGCCCCGGCCGCCGAGCACCGCGCGCAGCTTGCCGTAGACCAGCTTGTCGAAGATCTTGTGCCTGATCCGCACGCCGAGCGACGGGCCCGACGGGGTGTCCAGCGCCTTGCTGTACGCGATCGCGGCGTCCGCCGCCCGGTCGAAGATCGCGCCCTTGCCGTCCGCCTGCGCCTTGGCCCGTGCCGCGTTGTAGACCTTCTCGAACACGCGCGGCACGCCGA
This sequence comes from Streptomyces sp. NPDC014882, assembly GCF_043081325.1. Lineage (NCBI taxonomy): Bacteria > Bacillati > Actinomycetota > Actinomycetes > Kitasatosporales > Streptomycetaceae > Streptomyces > Streptomyces sp. NPDC014882. Next base: position 211,360 of record NZ_JBIBWL010000010.1, on the reverse strand, counting down.
GGATCAACGTCGGCCGGAAGGCCGCCAGTTCGTCGGTGAGGTTCTTGATGTCCGGAACCGTGCCCAGCTTGATCGGCGCCATCATCGGGGCGATCTGCACCAGGCGGCCGAAGACGTGCGCGAGCGGGAGGAACAGCAGCACGCTGCACTCGCCGGTGCGGAACAGCGGGCGCAGCCGCTCCACCACGTTGCCGCACTCGGCGAAGAAGCTGCGGTGGGTGAGCACGCAGCCCTTGGGGCGGCCGGTCGTGCCGGAGGTGTAGACGATGGTGGCCGGGTCGTCGGCCTTGGCGAGCGAACCGCGCTCCTCCACGGTCTCGTCGGAGACGTCCGTGCCCAGCCGCCGCAGCTCCTCGACCCCGCCGCCCTCGATCTGCCAGACGTGCTTCAGCGCCGGCAGGGTCTCGCGCACCGACTCGACGGCGGCGCCGTGGGCGTCCAGTTCGACGACGCAGGCCGTCGCGCCCGAGTCGGAGAGGATCCACTGCACCTGCTCGGGCGAGCTGGTCTCGTACACCGGCACGGTGACGGCGCCCGCGCACCAGATCGCGAAGTCGAGCAGCGTCCACTCGTAACGGGTGCGGGACATCAGGCCGACGCGGTCGCCCGGCTGGACGCCGGAGGCGATGAGGCCCTTGGCCGCCGCGTGCACCTCGGCCAGGAAGGCCGTGGCCGTGACGTCCTGCCAGACGCCGTCGACCTTGCGGGCGATGACGGCGACGTCGGGATGCTGCGCGGCGTTTCTCCGGACGATGTCGGTCAGATTGCCGTCCGCGGGGACCTCGTACAAGGCCGGAAGGCTGAACTCGCGCAAGACTGCTGCTCCTCATAGGGCGCCGGCGCCACGACGTTGTGCGATGCGACGGTGCGGTCCAAGGCTCGGGCAAGTGCTCGCGCATCGGTGGTTGAAATGCTGAGCACGACTGGACTGCCCGGACGTTACCCGCCGGTATGGCTTCTTCGACAGGGGGTCCCGGCGAGATGTTCGCTGCGTCACACAGATGGATGTTGCAGTCAGTACGGTAGTCCACCCGAAAACCGACCGGCCAGTAACGGCAGGTTTCGCCGCCACTGTTCACGTATGCCGTACACGCCTACCCTTGATCGACATGGCCTCCACACCGTCCGGGACCCCCGGCACACGCATCCACGTGGTCAGCGACGTGCACGGCAACGCGCGCGACCTGTCCCTGGCCGGCGAGGGCGCGGACGCGCTGATCTGCCTGGGCGACCTCGTCCTCTTCCTCGACTACGCCGACCGGTCCCGCGGCATCTTCCCCGACCTGTTCGGCGTGGAGAACGCCCACCGCATCGTCGAGCTGCGCACGGCCCGCCGCTTCGCCGAGGCCCGTGAGCTGGGCGCCCGGCTGTGGGCCGGGATCGGCGAGGACCGGGCCGCGGTGATCGAGCGGGCGGTGCGGGGGCAGTACGCCGAGATGTTCGCCGCCTTCCCGACGCCGACGTACGCCACCTACGGCAACGTCGACATGCCGGCACTGTGGCCGGAGTACGCCGGACCCGGCACGACGGTGCTGGACGGGGAGCGGGTGGAGATCGGCGGACGGGTCTTCGGCTTCGTCGGCGGCGGCCTGAGGACGCCGATGCGCACGCCGTACGAGATCGACGACGAGGAGTACGCGGCGAAGATCGAGGCCGTGGGCGAGGTCGACGTGCTGTGCACGCACATCCCGCCCGAGGTGCCGGAACTGGTCTACGACACCGTCGCCCGCCGCTTCGAACGCGGCAGCCGCGCCCTGCTGGACGCCATCCGCCGCACCCGGCCCCGCTACTCCCTCTTCGGCCACGTCCACCAGCCGCTGGTACGGCGGATGCGGATCGGGGCGACCGAGTGCGTCAACGTCGGGCACTTCGCGAGCACCGGGAAGCCGTGGGTGCTCCAGTGGTGAACGCCGTCGCGGGGCACGGCACGGGCCGCCGCGCCCCACGGGGTGGAAGCGGGCGGCCGGGCGCGCGGTAGCCTTCACGCTGCACACACGTGCGCACGCTCGCGCACGGGGATCCCTCCCTACCGGCCCGCATCTGGAGGAGCCACCGCGATGGCGGAACACACCAGCTCGAGCATCACGATCGAGGCGGCACCGGCCGACGTCATGGCGGTCATCGCCGACTTCGCCCGCTACCCGGACTGGACCGGCGAGGTCAAGGAGGCGGAGGTCCTGGCGACCGACGCGGCGGGACGCGCCGAACGGGTGCGGCTGGTCATGGACGCGGGCGCGATCAAGGACGACCAGACGCTGGCCTACACCTGGACCGGCGCGCACGAGGTCTCCTGGACGCTGGTCAAGTCCCAGATGCTGCGCTCGCTGGACGGCTCGTACCTCCTCAAGGCCGCCGGAGCGGGGGCGACCGAGGTCACCTACCGGCTGACGGTCGACGTCAAGATCCCCATGCTGGGCATGATCAAGCGCAAGGCGGAGAAGGTCATCATCGACCGGGCGCTGGCGGGCCTCAAGAAGCGGGTCGAGTCGGGGCGGTAGGCGATATCCGGTCGCCGGTCGCCGGTCCCCGGTATGCGGTAGCGGGTGGCCGGTACGTGACAGCCGGTCGTCCGGCGTCGGCGCGGGCCCCTGCGGGGCCGCCGCCCCGGGTCCCGTCCGGCCGCCCCCCCCGGTCCCGTCCGGCCACCGGGGCACCACCCCGACGTCCGTTACCGTTCACCCTCATGCGCACCCTCCTGATCACCGGCCCCGGCGGCAGCGGCCGTACGACCGTCGCCGCGGCCACCGCACTCGGGGCGGCCCGCGCCGGCCTGAGGACCCTCGTGCTCAGCGCCGACCGCACCGACACCCTGGGTGCGGCGCTCGGCACGGCGACGGGCGCGGTGCCGGTGCAGGCGGGCCCGGACCTCACCGCCTGGCGCCCCGACGCCACCGCCGGCTTCCGGGACGACCTCACCTCCTTCCAGGGCCGCGCCGCCACCGTCCTGGACCTGCTCGGCGCCGCCCGGCTCGACCCGGAGGAGGTCACCCCGCTGCCCGGCGCGGAGGAACTGACCCTGCTGCGCGCCCTGCGCGACGCCGCCCTCACCGGGACCCACGACCTCCTCGTCGTCGACCTGCCGCCCGCCCCGCAGGCCCTCGCCCTGCTCGCCCTCCCGGAGGAACTGCGGCGCTACCTGCGCCGGCTGCTCCCCCCGGAGCGGCAGGCCGCCCGCGCCCTGCGCCCCGTCCTCGGCCGCCTGGCGGGCGTCCCCATGCCCGCCGAGTGGCTGTACGAGACGGCCGCGCGCTGGGACGGGGAACTGGCCGCCGTCGAGGCCGTCCTCGCCGACCGCGGGACCTCCGTGCGGCTGGTGGCCGAGCCGGGGCCGGCCGGCGCCGACGCCGTCCGCGACGCCCGCCTCGGCCTGGCCCTGCGGGGCCTGCCCGTCGAGCCGCTCCTCGCCAACCGCGTCCTGCCCGAGGACGCCGTCACCGGCGTTCTCGCCGGGCTCCACGCCCAGCAGCAGAAGACCCTGGGGGAGTGGACCGGGGCCCGGCCCCTCGCCCACCTCGGCCGCGACCCGCGCGGGGACGACGACCTGACCGCGCTGGCCGTGCCCGCCGTCGACCCGGCGGCCTCCCCGGTCGAGTGGCCGGTCGAGGACCGGATCGGCGCGGACGGTGTCCTGGTGTGGCACCTCCCGCTGCCCGGCGCCGTACGCGAGGGGCTGGACCTCGTCCGCCGCGGCGACGAACTCGTCGTCACCGCGGGTCCGTTCCGCCGGATCGTCCCGCTGCCCTCCGCCCTGCGCCGCTGCACCGTCGCGGGCGCCGCCCTGCGCGACGGCGAACTGCGCGTGCGGTTCGCGCCGGATCCCGCGCTGTGGCCGCGGACCCGATGAAGGACGTTCCGCCGTTCGGGTAACGTCGGAGGGACGAACCGTAGTCAGGAGCCCGTCATGAGCGAAGAGCTTCCCCCGTCGGACAGCTCGGGCAGCGGTGAGCACCGGACCGCCGACGAGGTGCCCCGCGCCACCGACGCCGACGCCTGGGCGACCGCCTGCGCCGAGGACATGGCGGCGGAGAAGGCCCGCCGCCGGGCGGAGCAGGGCGCGCCCCAGGGATCGGCGGCCGAGGAACTCCTCCGGCTCGTCGACACGGTCGCCGACAAGCTCTCCGGCCTCCGGTCCCCGCTGTTCGGCGCGGTCGCCGGACCCGCCGCCCAGCAGGTGGTGCGCCAGGTCGTCCAGCAGGCCAGGGCGGCCGTCGAACCGGTGATCGAGCGCAACCCCGACGTCTTCGACCACCTGGCCGCCGCGGGCGGCGAGCTGCTCGCCGCCTACCGTTCCGCCGTCCAGCAGCAGGAGCGGCGCTGGACCGCCCGCGCCGACGAGCCGCGCGAGGACCCCGCCCACCCCCGGGACGACGACGGGGGCACCGGCCCCGGCCAGCGCATCGATCTCGACTGACGGTCCCCGCCCGCACCCGGGCGGCGCTCACGCGGTAGCGGCGCCGCCCCCTCGGGTACGGTTGGCCGTAGCGGGGCTCGACCGAAACTGAGGGATTCATGGGACTCACCATCGGCGTCGACATCGGCGGCACGAAGATCGCGGCCGGCGTGGTCGACGAGGAAGGCAACATCCTCTCGACCCACAAGGTGCCGACCCCGGGTACGCCCGAGGGCATCGTGGACGCCATCGCCTCCGCGGTGGAGGGCGCGCGCGCCGGGCACGAGATCGTCGGCGTGGGCATCGGCGCCGCCGGTTACGTCAACCGCCAGCGCTCCACGGTCTACTTCGCGCCCAACATCGACTGGCGCAACGAGCCGCTCAAGGAGAAGGTCGAGGCCCGCGTCGGCCTGCCGGTCGTCGTGGAGAACGACGCCAACGCCGCGGCCTGGGGCGAGTACAAGTTCGGCGCGGGCAAGGGCCACCGCAACGTCATCTGCATCACGCTCGGCACCGGCCTCGGCGGCGGCATCATCATCGGCAACAAGCTGCGCCGCGGCCACTTCGGCGTGGCCGCCGAGTTCGGCCACATCCGCATGGTCCCGGACGGGCTGCTGTGCGGCTGCGGCTCGCAGGGCTGCTGGGAGCAGTACGCCTCCGGCCGCGCCCTCGTGCGGTACGCCAAGCAGCGCGCCAACGCCACCCCGGAGCGCGCCGAGGTGCTGCTCGCGCTCGGCGACGGCACTCCCGACGGCATCGAGGGCAAGCACATCTCCATGGCCGCCCGCCAGGGCGACCCGGTCGCCGTGGACTCCTACCGCGAGCTGGCCCGCTGGGCCGGCGCCGGCCTCGCCGACCTGGCCTCCCTGTTCGACCCGTCCGCCTTCATCGTCGGCGGCGGCCTCTCGGACGAGGGCGACCTGGTCCTCGACCCGATCCGCAAGTCCTACAAGCGGTGGCTGGTCGGCGGCAACTGGCGCCCGGTGGCCGACGTGATCGCCGCCCGGCTGGGCAACAAGGCGGGCCTGGTGGGCGCGGCCGACCTGGCCCGCGAGCCCGACCCGATCATGTGAGGCCGGCTGTCTGACGCCCGGCCGCTCCCCGCTCCCCTTCGGAGGCGCGGGGAGCGGCCGGGCGCGGCCGTCCGGGAGCCACCGGTCGCGCGCGGCCGGGAGACGGCTGGTCGCGGCCGTCCGGGAGCCACCGGGTGTGGCCGTCCGGGGAGCCACCGGTCGCGGCCGTCCGGGGAGCGGCCGCTCGCGGCCCTCCGGGGAACGGTCGGGCGCGGCCTTCCGGGATCCTCGCGTCCGCCGGGTGATCGGCCCGTATCGTGACGGTATGGTGACGCCCCCGCCGCTCCCGGAGTCCCGTACCGAACCCGACGGCTCCGCCGTCATCCGCGTCCTCGGCTACAACATCCGCTCGATGCGCGACGACACCGCCGCCCTCGCCCGGGTGATCGGCGCCTGTGCCCCCGACCTCGTCCTGGTCCAGGAGGCCCCGCGGTTCTTCCGCTGGCGCAAGAAACTGGCCCGGCTCGCGGCCGCCTCCGGGCAGGTCGTCCTCACCGGCGGCGGCACCGCCGCGGGCCCCGCCGTCCTCTGCTCGCTGCGGGCGACCGTCGAACGCACCGAGGACGTGCTCCTGCCCCTCACCCCCGGACAGCACCGGCGGGGCCTCGCCACCGCCGTGGTCCGGTTCGCGGGCGCCCGCCTCGGCGTCCTCAGCTGTCACCTCGGCCTGGACGGGACCGAGCGGTACGAGCAGGCCGGGATGCTCCTCGACCGGCTCGCGGGGCTCGGCGTGGAGCACGCCGTCGCAGGCGGCGACCTCAACGAGCGCCCCGGCGGACGCGCCTTCACCCACCTGACCACCGTCCTCCAGGACTGCCGTACGACGGCCCCCTGGGGCGGCGGGAACACCTTCCCGGCCGCCGGCCCGGACCGCCGCATCGACGCCCTCCTCGCGACGAAGGGCGTGGAGGTGCTGGGCTGCGGGGTCCCGCTCGGCCTCCCGGGCGTCACCGACACGGATCTGAGGGCGGCCACGGACCACCTGCCGGTCCTGGCCGCCCTGCGGGTGCCCGCCGCCTGAACCCGGTGGCCGGACGACGGCCGGGGGCGGACGAAGGCCGGAGGCGGGGGCCCGGGGACGGGCGAAAGCCGGAGACTGACGGGGGCGGACGGGGCCCGGGCGCGGGCGGAGGCCGGGCCCGCGCGGTCCTCAGACGACCGCGCCCCGCCCCGGATCGTCGTCGTCCTCGTCGTCCGGACCCATGCGCATCACCAGCGTGGCGAAGCCGCCGAGGAAGCCGCCGATGCAGACCGTCGTCAGCCACCAGCTCATCTCCCAGCCCAGCAGGATCGCCAGCAGCAGCAGGACCGGACCGCCGATCACCCCGAGCCAGGCGAACTTGGCCGTCGTGTCGGCCTCGGGCAGCGGCGGCGGCTCGGGCGGCACGAAGTGCCCCTCGTCGTCGCCGTCGGGGTCCGCCCCGGCGGGCTCGGCCGGCGAGTAGTCGCGCGGTCCGACACCGGGGGCGAAGGAGACCGAGCTGCCCAGCGGTCCGGCCGGCTCCTTCTCCCCGGCGGGCTCCTCCACGGGGCCCCCGCCCACGGGCGTGCCACCCGACGGACCCTCGTCGTCGGCCTTCGCCTCCAGGAGCGCCAGGTCCTCGACCGACTTGAACGGCTTGGCGCCCGGCGGGTCCACCGGCTCGTCGCCGTACCCCGCGACGATCGCCGCCCACGCGGCCTCCTCGTCGAAGGGCACGCTCTGCTCCGGCTCGTGGTCGCGGCCGTCCTCGCGGTCCTCACGGTCCTCGCGGTCGGAGTCGTGCTCAGCCACCTGCGGTCGTCCCTTCCTTGCCGACACTGGGTGCGAGCCGGCCGATGAACGCGAGGGTCTCCTCGAAGATCCGGTCCGCGTCGTGGTCCAACGTCGCCACGTGGTAGCTCTGTTCCAGCAGGACCTCGGTCACGTCCGTCGACGACACCCGGCTCAGGATCCGGGCGGAGTCGGCGGCCGGCACCACATGGTCCCGCACACTGCGCAGGAGCAGCAGCGGCTGGGTGACCTGCGGCAGCTCGCCGTCGGTCAGCCGGAGAAAGGTCCGCAGCGAGTGCGCCGCGTGCAGCGGCACCCGGTCGTACCCGACCTCCACCGCCCCCTCCTTCGCGATGTCGCTGACGATCCCCCGCGTCGTGCGCACGAGGTGACGCGCCACCGGGAGCGCGCGGGCGGACAGACCGTGCACCCGGTTCGCCGGGTTGACGACCACGACGCCCCCGACCGCGTCGCCGTGCCGGGCGGCGAGCCGCAGCGCCAGGGCACCGCCCATCGAGAGCCCGGCCACGAACACCCGCGCGCACCGCTCCCGCAGGGCGCGCAGCTCGCGGTCCGCCTCCGCGTACCAGTCGGGCCAGCCGGTGAGCGCCATGTCCTCCCAGCGCGTGCCGTGGCCCGGCAGCAAAGGCAGCGAGACGGTCAGGCCGTGCCCGGCCAGATGGCGCGCCCAGGGACGCAGCGACTGCGGGGAACCGGTGAAGCCGTGACAGAGGAGGATCCCTACCTCCCCGCCCTCGTGGCGGTACGGCTCGGCTCCAGGAAGGACCGGCACCTTCGGTCTCCTGTCTTCGTCGTTCTCGATGGGGGCCTCTCGCCGGGGTTCCTCGGCGGAGTCTTCGGTGGCGCTGCTCGACGGGACTCCCGCCGCGGGACCTCTGCGAGGGGACCTCCGCGACGGACGGACGTGAGGTTCACCGTACGCGACCGCACCGACACCGACCAGGGTCGTCGAAGCCTCGGGCCGCCACTCCGGGTTAAGGTCTGAGCGACACTTACAGGAGGCACTCGGTTGTTGTACGGCGCGATGAAGGTTTCCGTCGGCGGGCCACTGAAGATGATCTTCAGGCCCTGGGTGGAGGGCCTGGAGAACGTGCCCGCCGAGGGCCCCGCGATCCTGGCGAGCAACCACCTCTCCTTCTCCGACTCGTTCTTCCTCCCCGCGGTCCTCGACCGCAAGGTCACGTTCATCGCGAAGGCCGAGTACTTCACCACGCCCGGCGTGAAGGGCCGGCTGACGGCGGCCTTCTTCAAGGGCGTCGGCCAGCTCCCCGTGGACCGTTCCGGCGCCCGCGGCGCGGGCGAGGCGGCGATCCGGAGCGGGATAGGCGTGCTGGAGCGCGGTGAGCTGTTCGGGATCTACCCGGAGGGCACCCGCTCGCCCGACGGCCGGCTCTACCGCGGCAAACCGGGCGGCCTCGCGCGCGTGGCGCTCGCCACCGGCGCTCCGGTGATCCCGGTCGCGATGATCGACACGGAGAAGATCCAGCCGCCCGGTCAGGTGATTCCGAAGATCATGCGGCCCGGCATCCGCATCGGCAGGCCGCTGGACTTCAGCCGCTACCACGGCATGGAGCACGACCGTTTCGTGCTCCGGGCGGTGACCGACGAGGTCATGTACGAGATCATGAAGCTCTCCGGCCAGGAGTACGTCGACATCTACGCGACGGCCGCCAAGCGGCAGATCGCGGAGGCGGCGAAGGCCGACAAGGAAGCGGAGAAGGCCGCGAGGGCCGCGCTCGCGCAGGCCGAGAGGGAACAGGCGAAGAAGGAGAAGGAGAAGTCCGGGCGGAGCGAGCCCTAGTCCGGGCTCAGGGGGGCGGGGGACGTGGCCAAGCGCGAGAGAGTCATGAGGATGTCGGTCGAGCTGCCGCTGTGGCGTGCGCTCACCGCCTACCGGGTGCTGACCATGCTGTACGCGGTCGGCCTGTTCGTCGCCGACCACGCCGAGTACGACCGGCCCGGCGTCGCCGTCGCCTACTTCGCCGTCCTGTGCGGCTGGACGCTCGCCACCCTGCCCCGCGTGCAGAACGCGGCCGCGTGCACCGGGAGCTTCCTCGCCGCCGACCTCCTCGTCGCGCTCGCCGGCATCCTCCTGACCCCGCTGGTCGTCAGCGGCCGGCACATCCAGGACAGCGGTCCCACCCTGCCCTCGATCTGGACGGCCGGCTCGGTCCTGGCGTTCGCCATCAAGGGCGGCTGGCGCTGGGCGGCGTTCGCCTCCACACCGGTGGCCGCCGCCAACCTGATCGAACGCGGCCACCCGGCCCGCGACACCGTCCACAACGTGATCCTCGTCTGGGTCGCCTCCATCGCCATCGGATACGTCGTCGAGGTCGCCCGCGCCTCCGAGCGCACGCTCGCCCGCGCCCTGGAGATCGAGGCCGCGACCCGCGAGCGCGAGCGGCTCGCCCGCGACATCCACGACGGCGTGCTCCAGGTGCTCGCCATGGTGCAGCGGCGCGGCGCGGTCATCGGCGGTGAGGCGGCCGAGCTGGGCCGGATGGCCGGCGAGCAGGAGGTCGCCCTGCGCACCCTGGTCTCCGGCGGCCTCGTCCCCGTCTCCCGGGTCTCGGGGGACGCCGCCGAGGGGGCCCTCGTCGTCGCGGTGGACGAGAGCGACGACGAGACCGGCCCGGTCGATCTGCGTGCGCTGCTCGCGCCCTTCGCCGCGGCCCGGGTCAGCCTCGCCGAGCCGGGCGCCCCGGTCCTGCTGGCCCCGGCCGCCGCCCGCGAGCTGGCCGCGGCGGTCGGGGCCGCGCTGGACAACGTGCGCCGGCACGCGGGGGAGCAGGCGCGGGCCTGGATCCTGGTGGAGGACGAGCCCGACGCGGTGATCGTGACCGTGCGGGACGACGGGCCGGGCATCGCGGAGGGCCGGCTGGCGCAGGCCGAGGGCGAGGGACGGCTCGGGGTCGCCCAGTCGATCCGGGGCCGGCTGCGCGACCTCGGCGGCGGGGCCGAGCTGGTGTCGACGCCGGGACAGGGCACCGAGGTCGAACTGACGGTACCGAAACAGCACGTCAAGCGGGGGAAGGCAGGCACGCGATGAGCAGTGGACAGGACCCGATCAAGGTGATGGTGGTCGACGACCACCCCATGTGGCGCGAGGCCGTGGCCCGCGACCTCGCCGAGTCCGGCTTCGACGTGGTCGCCACCGCCGGCGACGGCGAGCAGGCCGTGCGCCGCGCCAGGGCCGCCTCGCCCGACGTCCTCGTCCTGGACCTCAACCTGCCCGCCAAGCCGGGCGTCCAGGTCTGCAAGGAGGTCGTCGCCGCCGACCCGGCGCTGCGCGTCCTGGTGCTGTCCGCGAGCGGCGAGCACGCCGACGTGCTGGAGGCGGTGAAGTCCGGCGCGACCGGCTACCTGCTGAAGTCGGCGTCCACGGAGGAGCTGCTGGACGCCGTGCGCCGCACCGCCGTCGGCGACCCGGTGTTCACGCCGGGCCTGGCCGGACTGGTGCTCGGCGAGTACCGGCGGCTGGCCTCCGACCCCGGCCCGGCGACCGGCACCGACGAACCGGACGCGCCCCGGCTCACCGACCGCGAGACCGAGGTGCTCCGCCTGGTCGCCAAGGGCCTGAGCTACAAGCAGATCGCCGAACGCCTCGTGATCTCGCACCGCACGGTCCAGAACCACGTCCAGAACACCCTCGGCAAGCTCCAGCTGCACAACCGGGTGGAGCTGGTGCGGTACGCGATAGAGCGCGGCCTCGACGACGAGTGACCCCGCCCCCGGACCACCACGGAGCACCCGGCACCGCCGGGTGCTCCCCGGCCGCCGGCACCGGGGCCGCCGCCGGCGGGATCCTCCGCCGGACGGCCCCGGCCGCACCGGCCCGGGGCGCGTGGCGAACGCCCCTCCCCGGCCCGGCGGCGTCCGGCACGCACTCCCTCGGAGGGGGTGTCCCCGGCAGGGTTGTCGGGGTCGTCCCGACAACCCTGCCGGTGCCGGGGCGGCCCTCCGCCGTGCGATCCCCCCCACCGGACGCCGCCGGGCCCGCCCTTCGGGCGGACGGTGCCACTTCCGCAGGACGTCCTAGAGCACCGGCCGCCGCTCGGACGGCCGGCCGGCGTCCCGCAGCCGTCCCATCAGCTCCCGCACGATCGCCGCCCCGTCCAGCGTGAGCACCGACTCCGGGTGGAACTGCACGCCGGCGAAACCGGGTCCGCGCAGCGCGTGCACCTCCCCGTTCGCCGCCACGCTCACCTCCACCCCGCGCGCGGTCAGCTCCTGCCGCGTGTCGTCGTCGCACCGCGCCACGAAGCTGTTGTAGAACCCGACGGTCTCCTCCCGCCCGAACAGCTCCACCCGCGTCTGCGCCCCCTGGTACGGCACCTCCTTCCGCACGATGTCCAGCCCCAGTTCCGCCGCGATCAGCTCGTGCCCGAGGCACACCCCCAGCACCCCGTGCCGGTGCTCCCCGACGACCCGCGCGGTCAGCTCCCGCAGGAACCGCATCCTGGGGTCGGCCGGGTCGGACGGATCGCCCGGACCGGGGCCCAGCACCACGGGCCCCTCGTGCGCGAGCACCGCCGCCCGCAGCCCCGGTTCGTCGTGGCGCCGGACGGTGACCTCCAGCCCGGACGAGCGCAGGACGTGCGCGAGCATCGCCGTGAAGGTGTCCTCGCCGTCGACCACCAGGGCGTGCCCGGTCAGTTCCCGGGACCGCTCCTGCATCCGCAGCCAGAACGGCGCCAGCGAGGCCCGGCGGCCGTCCAGCGCCGCCCGCACCCGCGGATCGTCGGCCAGCGGGACCCGCCCCTCCTCGGCCCGCGGCCGCCCCGGCCGGACGCCGAGGGCCGCCAGCACGCCCGCCGCCTTGGCGTGCGTCTCCGCCACCTCGCCCGCCGGGTCCGAACCGCGCACCAGCGTCGCCCCGACCGGCACCCGCAGCCGCCCGGCCGCGTCGATGTCGGCGGTGCGGATGAGGATGGGGGAGTCGAGGGTCTGGGCCCCGCCGGCGTCCCGCCCGACCAGCGCCAGCGCGGCCCCGTAGTAACCGCGCCCGCCGACCTCGTGCCGCTCGATGACCCGGCAGGCGTTCTGCACCGGCGAGCCCGTGACGGTCGCCGCGAACATCGTCTCCCGCAGCACCTCGCGCACGTCCATCGAGGACTTCCCGCGCAGCTCGTACTCGGTGTGCGCGAGGTGGGCCATCTCCTTCAGCCGCGGCCCGACCACCACCCCGCCCCTGTCGCCGACGGTGCACATCATCTTCAGCTCCTCGTCGACGACCATCGACAGCTCCTCGATCTCCTTGCCGTCGGCGAGGAAGCCCAGCAGGTGATCGGGCGTCGGGCCCCCGTCGGGATAGCGGTACGTCCCGCTGATCGGGTTCATCACGACCGTGCCGCCCGACATCCGCACGTGCACCTCGGGGCTGGCGCCCACCAGCGTCCGCTCCCCGGTGTGCACGACGAACGTCCAGTACGCGCCCCGCTCGCCCGCCAGCAGCCGCCGGAACAGCGCGAGCGCGTCGGCCCTCCCGAATCCCGGGACCTCGCCCTCGTACGTCCGCCGGATGACGAAGTTCGCCCCCTCGCCCCGCCCGATCTCCTCCCGCAGCACCCGCCCGACGATCCGCGCGTACTCCTCGTCGCCGACGTCGAAGCCGCCGCCCTCGACGCGCACCTCGTGCGCGGGGAGCTGCTCCAGCGCCTCGGCGAGCGGGATCTCGTACCGCTCCTCGGGGATCAGGACGGTCAGCGGCGTGCCGTCGTCGCGGACGTCGAAGCCGCGCTCGCGGATCTGACGGAACGGCACCAGCGCGAGGCCCTCGTCGGGCAGGTCGGCGAGCCGCTCGTGGACGGCGACCGGGCCGAGGAGCAGCTCCACGGTGGCGCCGTCCTCGGTGGCCCGGCCCGGCGAGCGGCGGCGCAGCAGGGCGAACGGGCGGGGATCGGTCAGGAGGTCGGGCAGATGCATGGGATCCGTGTCCTTCTCGGTGGGAGAGTCGACAGGGACGGCCGGGCCCGGAAACACCGAAGGCCGCCCCTTCGGGCGGCCTTCGCGAAGTCGTGCGTACGCGCAGTCAGTGGGCCGCCGGATGAGCGGTCCACCACCAGTTCTGGGTCGAAAGCGCGAACACGGGCTGCACGCTACACGATGTGACGCGTGCGGCTCCGCCCCGTGCGACGGGGCGCGCTCCCCGCGGCGGCGGGGCCGTCGGGTTCCGTCCGCCGCCCGGTGAGCCGGGGCGCGGAGCCGTCTCACAGGCTGAGCGCGGCGATGGACCCCCGGGCCGACCGCGTACTGTGGGGCGCGTGACCGTCAACGCTGATTCCCGAAGTGTCGCCGCCCAGGCGACGTGGCGAAACCTGCCTGCGGCGCAGCAGCCCGAGTATCCGGATGCCGAGGCTCTGCGCGAAGCGATCGCCGAGCTCGAGACGTATCCCCCGCTGGTGTTCGCCGGTGAGTGCGACCAGCTCCGCGCGCGGATGGCCGCGGTCGCCCGCGGAGAGGCGTTCCTGCTGCAGGGCGGTGACTGCGCCGAGTCCTTCGACGCGGTGTCCGCCGAGCACATCCGGGCGAAGCTCAAGACGCTCCTCCAGATGGGCGCCGTCCTCACGTACGCGGCCTCCGTGCCGGTCGTGAAGGTGGGCCGGATCGCGGGCCAGTACTCCAAGCCGCGTTCCAAGAACACCGAGACCCGCGACGGCGTGACCCTGCCGACGTACCGCGGCGACTCGGTCAACGGCTTCGACTTCAACGAGGCCGCCCGCGTCCCGGACCCGCAGCGCCTGAAGCGGATGTACCACGCGTCCGCCTCCACGCTGAACCTGGTGCGCGCCTTCACCACCGGCGGCTACGCCGACCTGCGCCAGGTCCACGCCTGGAACCAGGACTTCGTGAAGTCGTCCCCGTCCGGCCAGCGTTACGAGCAGCTCGCCCGCGAGATCGACCAGGCGCTCAACTTCATGCACGCCTGCGGGGCGGACCCGGAGGAGTTCAAGACGGTCGAGTTCTACGCCTCCCACGAGGCGCTGCTCCTCGACTACGAGGGTGCCCTCACCCGCGTCGACTCCCGTACCGGCCGCCTGTACGACGTCTCCGCGCACATGGTGTGGATCGGCGAGCGCACCCGCCAGCTGGACCACGCGCACATCGAGTTCGCCTCGAAGATCCGCAACCCCATCGGCATCAAGCTCGGTCCGACGACGACGGCCGAGGAGGCGCTCCAGTACATCGAGCGCCTCGACCCCGACCGGGAGCCGGGCCGGCTGACCTTCGTCGTCCGCATGGGCGCCGACAAGGTCCGCGACAAGCTGCCGGAGCTGGTCGAGAAGGTCACCGCCTCCGGTGCGACCGTCGCCTGGGTGACCGACCCGATGCACGGCAACACCTTCGAGGCGGCCTCCGGCCACAAGACGCGCCGCTTCGACGACGTACTCGACGAGGTCAAGGGCTTCTTCGAGGTCCACAAGGGCCTCGGCACCCACCCCGGAGGCATCCACGTCGAGCTGACCGGCGACGACGTCACCGAGTGCGTGGGCGGCGGCGACGAGATCTTCGTCGACGACCTCCACCAGCGTTACGAGACCGCCTGCGACCCGCGGCTCAACCGCAGCCAGTCGCTCGACCTGGCGTTCCTCGTCGCGGAGATGTACCGGGACCAGTAGGGCGGGCCGTGCGGCGGACCGGTGACGGGTCCGCCCGCCACCGGCGCCGAAGTGGGGCGCGGATCACATGCGATCCGCGCCCCTTCTCCCTTTTGCGACATCTGGACGCCAGGTAAGGTTAGGTAAACCTAATCGATCTCGGCGGGAGGTGTCCGCGTGTACGTCTGCAGCTGCTTCGGAGTGACGGAAGCGCAGGTCCAGCAGCATGCGGACGACGGCGCCTGTACGCCCCGCCAGATCGCCTCCGCCTGCAAGGCGGGCACGGACTGCGGCTCGTGCGTCCGCCGCATCCAGGCGATCCTCGGCCGGGGCGCCTGTCCGCGCCGTGACCTGGCGGACCAGGGCCGGCCGGTCCTCACCGCGCTCGACGAGGCCGCCTGAGCGCCCGGCGGTTCCCGCCGGGTCCTCGCGGGGTCCGGGCCTCTCCGGCGTTCGGCCCTTCCGGCTCCGGTCCCTCCCGGCTTCGGATCCTTCCGGCGTTCGGCCCCTCCGTCGCGGCTCAGCCCTCCGGCTGCTCGATCAGCTGCGCGATGTACAGCGCCTCGCCGAGCTTCTCCACCAGGGCCAGCTGGGTGTCGAGGTAGTCGATGTGGTGCTCCTCGTCCTCCAGGATCGCCTCGAAGATGTTCGCGGACGTGATGTCGCCCTTCTCGCGCATCACCTTGATCCCGCGCTTGAGGCGGTCGATCGCCTCCACCTCGACCTGCCGGTCGGCCTCGAACATCTCCGTGACCGTCTGGCCCACGCGCACATGGAACAGCCGCTGGTAGTTCGGCAGGCCGTCCAGGAGCAGGATCCGGTCGGTCAGGACCTCCGCGTGCTTCATCTCGTCGAACGACTCGTGCCGCGTGTACTTCGCGAGCTTCGTCCAGCCGAGGTTCTCCTGCATCTTCGCGTGCAGGAAGTACTGGTTGATCGCGGTCAGCTCACCGGTGAGCTGCTCGTTGAGGAACTCGAGGACCTCGGGGTCGCCCTGCATCGCAGAGGCTCCTTCCGCGCGGGGATGGGGGAGATTGCCGCCGCATGATGTCACCGGCGCGGAGGATCGTCCAGTAAGTCGGCACTTAGTAAATTGATCCATGCTTGACGTATCTTGTCCGATTTCGGCCATGCCTGGTCATTCGCACCGGCCGGGGTCTGTCAGGATGGAGCCATGGGTCATCCGGTGGAACGAGAACCAGGGGAAGCGGCAGCGTCCGAGCTTCCGCCGGGGCAGCGACTCCAGCGGGGCTGGCCCGTCACCCACTACGGCCCGGTGCCCAAGTTCCGGCCCGAGCGCTGGGAGTTCAGGGTCTTCGGCGGTACCGCCGACGGTGACAAGCGCTGCTGGACCCACGAGGAGTTCACGGCTCTCCCGTACGCCACCGTGGTGGCCGATCTGCACTGCGTGACGAAGTTCAGCATGCTCGGCGCCGAATGGGGCGGCGTCCCGGCCCGGACCATCCTGGAGGCCGTGCCGCCCGCCGCCGACGTCACCCACGTGATGGTGTGGGCGGAGTACGGCTTCAGCTCCAACCTGCGGCTGTCGGACTTCGTCGCCGAGCACACCCTCTTCGCCACCCACAAGGACGGCGAACTGCTCACCGCCGAGCACGGCTTCCCGGTGCGCCTGGTCGTGCCCCACCTCTACGCCTGGAAGGGCCCCAAGTGGGTCCGCGGTGTCGAGTACATGACCGCCGACCGCCGCGGCTTCTGGGAGGAACGCGGCTACCACAACATCGGCGACCCCTGGAAGGAACAGCGCTACTCCTACCAGGAGGAGCCCGGGGACGGCCCCGAGCTCTGAGCCCCGGCGCCCCCGGGGCGTCCGGGGGCCGCCCCGGGAGGGCGGATCAGCCGTCCCGCAGCTTCTTCAGCCGCGCCACGTCCGCCGCGTGCCCCTCCTTGCCGCCGGGCGTCTCGATCACGAGCGGTACGCCCGCGGTCGCCGGGTGCGTCATCAGCGCGCGGAACGGGTCCTCGCCGATGTGACCCGCGCCGATGTTCTCGTGCCGGTCCTTGTGGGCGCCCGCCACGTCCTTGGAGTCGTTGGCGTGGATCAGCTTCAGCCGGCCCTCGCCCACCGTGTCCACCAGCAGATCGAGGGTCTGGTGCATGCCCGCCGGACCGGTCAGGTCGTGCCCGGCCGCGAAGACGTGGCAGGTGTCCAGGCAGACGCCGAGCCTCGGATGGGCGTCCAGCGCCTCGAAGTACGGCCCGAAGTCCCAGGTCCTCGAACAGAGCGAGGCGCCCTGCCCGGCCGTCGACTCCAGCAGCAGGAACGGGTCGTCGTCGTGGGTCAGCTCGTCCAGCAGCGGCAGCAGGTACTCCCGGACCTGCTTCAGGGCCACGCCGCGTTCCCGCCCGCCCGTCGCGCTCCCCGTGTGCACGACCACGCCCAGCGCGCCGATCTCCCGCCCCCGGCGCAGCGAGTGCCGCAGGGACTCCACCGACCGCTGCGCCGTCGCCTCGGTGTGCGAGCCGAAGTTGATCAGATACGGCGCGTGCACGTACACCGGGACCGACTCCGCCGCGCAGGCCTCCCGGAACGCCGCGTCCTGCGCCGGGCTGCCCGCCGGGGTGGCCCAGCCGCGCGGGTTGGCGACGAAGACCTGGACGGTCTCGGCCTCGATCTCACGGGCGTAGGACAGACCCACGGAGTGCAGGCCGCCGGCCACCGGGACGTGGCTGCCGACGGGATTGCGGGAGGGGAGGGGATCGCGGGAGGGGAGGGGGTGCGCGGAACTCACCCGTTCAGGGTGTCACGCCCCCGGCGCCGCCCGGTCACCGGAGGGCGCCGGGCGGCACCGTCACCGGATGGTGATCGTGATCGTCGATCCCTTGGGGGCCGTCTCGCCGCCGTCGACGGACTGGCCCTTGACCGTGTCGCCGAACAGGCCCAGCAGGCCGCGGTCCTCGTCCACCCGGAAGCCGGCCTCCTCCAGCTCGGCCCTGGCGTCGTCGACGCTCGCGCCCACCACGTCCGGGACCTCGACCATCTCCGGGCCCTTGGACAGGGTCAGCGTCACCGTGTCGCCGTCGGCGACCTCCTCGTCCGCGCCCGGCGACTGGGCGGCGACCTGGCCCTTGTCGAACTCGGAGGTGACCTCCCCGGCGGAGACCTTCACCTCCAGGCCGGCCTCCTCCAGCTCGGCCCGCGCGTCGTCCAGGTCCTGGCCGGTGACGTCCGGGACCTCGACGGGGCTGCCCTTGCTGACGACGAGGGAGACCGCCGAGCCCGCCCGCCGCTCGGTGCCGGCCTGCGGGCTGCTGCTGATCACGAAGCCCTTGAGGACGTCCTCGCTGAACGCCTCGGTGACCAGGCCGGGCTCCAGCCCGTCCGTCTTCAGCAGGTCCTTGGCCTTGTCCAGCCGCGAGCCCTTCACGTCCGGCACCTTCACCGTCCGGGGGCCGTCGGAGACGGTCAGGGTCACCGAGTCGTTGGCGCGGATGCGGGCGCCCGGCTCCGGGTCCGTGCTGATGACGGTGCCGCGCTTCACCGTGTCGCTGTAGGCGTGCTTCACCCCGCCGACGTCCAGCCCGGCACCCTCCAGCCGCTCCCTGGCCTGCGCCTCGGTCTGCGTGAGGACCCCCGGGACCTTGGTGAACTGGCCCGAGTTGATGTACCAGACGCCCGCGCCGACGCCGAGCACCAGCAGGACGGCGGCGACGACCGCGACCACCTGGCGGCGGGGCCGCACCGGGCGGCGCCGGGGCGGCGGCGGGGGCTCCGCCGCGAACCGGGACGTCCGGTTCATCGGGTCCCCGTCGAGGCCCGGTTCGTCCTCGCCCTCGTCCCCGTCGACGGGCAGGGGGCGCGGGACCGTGAGCGAGCGCGGGATCACGCTGGTGCGGTCCTCGGCGATGTCGCGGTCCGCCGACAGGGCCTGCGGCGGCAGCGCGTCCAGCTGCGCCTCGTCGAGCGCGGCCCGCGCCTCGCGGACCTGCGCGAGCAGGACCACGGCGTCCGCCGGACGGACGTCGGGGGTGCGGGCGGTGGCCGAGGCCACCAGCTCGTCCAGCGCGAACGCCATGCCGGGGACGGCGGCGGAGGGCGGCGGCACGTCCTCGTGGAGGCGCTTGTAGAGCACCACGGCGGGGGTGTCGCCGTCGTGCGGCTTCTCGCCGGTCAGCATCTCGTAGAGCACGACCCCGCAGGCGTAGACGTCCACGCGCGCGTCGGTGGTGCCCTGCTCCAGCTGCTCGGGCGCGAGGTAGGCGACGGTGCCGAGGACGGCCCCGGTGGTGCTGGTCACGGTGTCCACGGACCGGACCAGCCCGAAGTCGGCGACCTTGACCCGGCCGTCGTCCCCGATCAGCACGTTCTCCGGCTTCATGTCCCGGTGCACGAACCCGGCGCGGTGCGCGGCCCCGAGCGCGGCGAGCACCGGCTCCAGGATGTCCAGCGCGGCCCGCGGCTGGAGGGCGCCGCGCTCGCGCAGCACGTCCCGCAGGGTGCAGCCGGCGACGTACTCCATCGCCAGGTAGACGTACGGCCCGTCGGTCCCCTGATCGAACACCTGGACGACGTTCGGGTGTGCCAGCCGGGCCACGGACTTGGCCTCGCGGATGAAGCGCTCGACGAACGACGCGTCGGCCGCGAGGGCCGGGTGCATCACCTTGAGCGCGAGGACACGGTCGAGGCGGGTGTCCACGGCCCGGTAGACCGTGGCCATCCCGCCGACCGCGATCCGCGCGTCCACGCGATAACGCCCGTCGAGCACCTGCCCGACCAAAGGGTCCTGAAGGGTCGTGTCCACGCAGGCGAGTCTACGAGCCCGCACCGGCACCCCTCACCGCTCACACCGGTATCGCAGCGGGACTGAAGCGGACCTGTGACGAGCGGCACGGCCGGGGCGGCGGGTCCGCCAGCGCGGGAGCCGTCACCCCCTCCCGCCCCGCCCGTCACGTCCACCGCCCCGGCCGTCACGGAGGGTGCGGGTGCGGGGGCAGGGACAGGGACAGAGGCAGGCGCGGGGGTGGGGCGTCGTCGGGAGGCCGGACGCTCAGAAGGCCGGCCGTTCCGGGTCGAGGACCGCGCGGCCCTCGCCCGGCGACGACGCCTGCGCGAAGTGACGGCGGGGAATGCGGCCCGCGAGCCGGGCCAGTCTCCCCGCCTCCACGGCCCCCCGCATCGCCCGGGCCATCAGCACCGGCTCCTGCGCCCGCGTCACCGCCGACGCCAGCATCACCCCCGCGCACCCCAGTTCCATCGCCAGCGCCACGTCCGACGCCGTACCGGCGCCCGCGTCCAGGATCACCGGCACGCGCGCGTGCTCGACGATCAGCTGGAAGTTGTGGGGGTTGCGGATGCCCAGCCCGGACCCGATCGGCGAGCCCAGCGGCATCACCGCCGCGCACCCGACGTCCTCCAGCTTCCGCGCCAGCACCGGATCGTCGTTCGTGTACGGCAGCACCGTGAACCCGTCGTCGACCAGCGTCTCCGCCGCGTCCAGCAGCTCGATCGGATCGGGCAGCAGCGTCCGCTCGTCGGCGATGACCTCCAGCTTGACCAGGTCGGTGCCCAGGGCCTCCCGCGCCAGCCGTGCCGTCAGGACCGCCTCACCGGCCGTGAAGCACCCCGCCGTGTTCGGCAGCACCCGGATGCCGAGCCGCTCCAGCACCGACAGCACGGACCCGTGCACCGAGGGGTCCACCCGCCGCATCGCGACGGTGGTCAGCTCGGTGCCGGACGCGACCAGCGCCCGCTCCAGCACCTCCAGGCTGGGCGCGCCGCCCGTCCCCATGATCAGACGGGACGAGTACGCCGTACCGCCGAGGACGAAGGAGTCGTCCGCCATGGCTCAGCCTCCCTGGACGGCGGTGAGGACTTCCACGCGGTCTCCGTCGGAGAGGGCGGTGGCGGACCACCGCGCGCGCGGGACGACGGTTTCGTTGAGGGCCGCGGCCACCCCGGAGGACGCCGGGGCCAGGGACCGCACGACGCTGTCGAGGGCCGTGCCGGGAGCGACGTCGCGCCGCTCGCCGTTCACCGAGATCTTCATGCGGACTGCTCCGAGAGTGCGGCGGCGCGGAAGCGCCGGGGGGTGAAGGGGCGGGCCTCGGCGGGGAGTTCACCGGTGGCCAGCGCGTGTGCCAGCGCGTCCCCGGTGACCGGTGCCAGCAGCACGCCGTTGCGGTGGTGCCCGGTCGCCAGCAGCAGTCCGTCCAGCCCGGTCGGTCCGAGCAGCGGCGCGTTGTCCGGCGAGCAGGGGCGCAGCCCCGCGCGGGTCTCGGCGAGCGGCAGTTCGGTGATCCCGGGAACCAGCTCGTGGGCGTCCCGCAGCAGCTCGTACACGCCGCCCGCCGTCACCGTCGTGTCCCAGCCCATTTCCTCGCTCGTCGCCCCGACGACCAGCTCGCCGTTCTCGCGCGGCACCAGGTAGACCTGGCTGCCGCGCACCACGGCCCGCACCGTCCGGGTCAGGAACGGCGCGTACCGCCGCGGCACGGTCAGCCGCAGCACCTGCCCCTTCACCGGCCGCACCGGCGGCAGCACCTCCGCCGGGACGCCCGCGAGCCGCCCGCTGAGGCTGCCCGCCGCGAGCACCACCTGCCGCGCCGTGAGCGTCGTGCCCGCGCGCGTGCGCACTCCCGCGGCGCGCCCGGCCGACACCGTCAGCCGCTCCGCCCCGTCGCGGTGGAAGGCCACGCCCGCCCGCTCGCAGGCGGCCACCAGCACCGCCACCAGCCGCCGCGGATCGACCTGGTGGTCCCCGTCCACCCGCAGCCCGCCCCGCACCCCGGGCGCGAGCAGGGGCTCCAGCCGCCGGCACTCCCGCCCGGACAGCCACTCCGAGGCCAGCCCCGACCGCCGCTGCAGGGCGTGCAGTTCCCGCAGCTGGGCGCGGTCGTCGGCGTCCAGCGCGACCGCGAGGGTCCCGGAGCGGCGGTAGCCGACGTCGTGGCCGGTCAGCTCGGTCAGCTCGGCCACGAAGTCCGGGTAGCGGCGGGCCGATTCCAGGTTGAGGCCGAGCAACGTGTGCTCGCCGTGGTGCAGTTCGGTGACGGCGGCGAGCATCCCGGCCGCCACCTGCGCGGCCCCGCCGCCCGGGGCGGGGTCCAGCACCGCCGTGGCGAACCCGCGCTGCGCGGCCCGCCACGCGGTGACCAGCCCGATGATGCCGCCCCCGACGACGAGGACGTCCGACGTGCTTGAGGACATGGGTGTCCAGCCCCTCCCTTCGCCGGAATGACCCGGATCAGGTTCGTACGGTCGGAGGCCGCCAGCCTCCCTCTCAGCCCGGTGCGTCCGGGCTCCCGCGAGTGCTCTAGATTGGCAACCCTAGCCCCCCGTCCTCCGTCCCGGTAAGGGAGCCTCCTCTCGTGGCCCGTTCGCTCGACGGCCTGGTCCTGGCCCCGGTGGCCGATCAGGCCCCCGGTCAGGTCGGCACCCGCACCCGCTTCACGTACCACGAACGCGACGGCGTGGTCTGGGCCGACTACGCGGGCGGCGACGTCGTCCGCGGGCACCTCGTGGGGACCCGGCGGGGGGACCGGCTGGACTTCCGGTACGTCCAGCTGCGGCACGACGGGACGACGTCGTCCGGACACTGCGTGTCCGCGGTCGTCGAGCTGCCCGACGGGCGGCTGCGCCTCGACGAGACCTGGGAGTGGGAGTCGCGGGCCGGCAGCGGGAGCAGCGTGGTGGAGCAGATCACGGAGCGGGACGGCTGACTGACGGCGCGTCAGCTGTCTAAGGTGACCGGGTGAGCGAGCAGACGCGGGAAGAGGACGGGCGGACGGCGCGGCGGGTGGTCGTCGTCGGCGCGGGCATGGCCGGGGTGCAGACCGCGGTCGCCCTGCGCGAACAGGGCTTCGACGGCACGGTCGTCGTCGTGGGCGCCGAACCCCACCAGCCCTATGACCGGCCCCCGCTGTCCAAGGCCGTCCTGCTGGGCAAGGCCGAGCACTCCGCCTTCGACGTCGACTTCGAGAGCCTCGACGTCGAACTCCGGCTCGGCAGCGAGGCCCTCGGCGTCCGCCCCGCCGACCACGAACTCGACACCGGGGCCGGGCCCGTCCCGTACGACGTCCTCGTGCTCGCCACCGGCGCCGAACCGATCCGGCTGCCCGGTGCCGAGGGCGTCCCCGGCGTCCACCTGCTGCGCACCCTGGACGACGCCGAACGGCTGCGGCCGGTGCTCGCCGGCCGGCACGACATCGTCGTCGTCGGCGCCGGCTGGATCGGCGCCGAGTTCGCCACCGCCGCGCGCGGGGCCGGCTGCGCGGTCACCGTCGTGGAGGCCGCCGACCGGCCGCTGGCCGGCGCCCTGCCCGCCGACGTCACCGCCGCGATGGCCGCCTGGTACGCCGACAGCGGCACCGACCTGCGCACCCGCACGCGCGTGCGGCGCGTCGAGCCCGGCGCGGTCCTCCTCGACGACGGGTCCCGGCTGCCCGCCGACGCCGTCGTGGTCGGCATCGGAGCCCGCCCCGCCACGGCCTGGCTGGCCGGCTCGGGCATCGAGCTGGGCCGGCACGGCGAGGTCGTGGCCGACGCCGGTCTGCGCACCTCCCTGCCCGACGTGTACGCGGTCGGCGACTGCGCGTCCTTCCCCTCCGGGCGGTACGGCGAGCGCCTGCTGATCCACCACTGGGACAACGCCCTCCAGGGCCCGCGCACGGTCGCCGCGAACATCCTCGGCACGGCCGCCGGCGGGGTCCCCGCGGTCTACGACCCGGTCCCGTACTTCTGGTCGGAGCAGTTCGGCCGCTTCGTCCAGTACGCCGGGCACCACAGCGGCGCCGACACCACCCTGTGGCGCGGCGACCCCGCCGGACCGGCCTGGACGGTCTGCTGGCTGCGCGACGGCCGCCTGGTCGCCCTGCTGGCGGTGGGCCGCCCGCGCGACCTCGCGCAGGGCCGCCGGCTGATCGAGTCGGGCGCGCCGCTCGACCCGGAGCTGGTCGTGGACCCTGAGCGGCCGCTCAAGACGGCGACGGCCTGACCGGGGCCCCGCGGGCACGACCGGTGCTCCGTCCGGAGGAGTCCCGCGGCGTCTGGCGGCGGCTCCGTCCCCCCGGGGGGAGCCTCGGGTACCGGCTGCCGGTCCGGGATGGCAGTCTTGAGGGGTGACCGAGATTGACGCAAAGATCGATGCTCTCGTCCCCGCCTGGCTCACCCTGCCCGACATCGCGGAGATGCTCGATGTCGACGTGACGCGTGTACGGCAGCTGGTCAAGGAAGGCCAGCTCATCGCCGTACGCCGTGGGGAGAACAGGGCGCTGCACGTTCCCGCCGCCTTCATCGACGAGGACAAGGTGACCAAGGGCCTGTCCGGGACCCTGACCCTGCTGCGGGACGACGGCTTCACGGACGAGGAGATGCTGGAGTGGCTGTTCACGCCCGACCCGTCCCTGCCCGGGACCCCGGCGCAGGCACTGAGTGAGAACCGCGGCACGGAGGTGAAGCGCCGCGCCCAGGCGCTCGCCGTCTGAGCCGCGGACCCGCTCCACGGATCCGCCGCGCGGATCCGTCGTCAGAACCACCAGGTGTGGGGGCGCGGGCCGCCGCGGCCGCCCCCCCCCCCCCCCGGCCGGACCCCGGGGGCCCCCCCCCCCCCGGGGGCCCCCCCCAGTGCGCCACCGCCCCCGCCCCCCGCGCCGCCCCCCGGC
>NZ_JBIBWL010000010.1:81359-186897 GCF_043081325.1 Streptomyces sp. NPDC014882 | reverse complement strand
CCGGGGGGCGGCGGTGTGGTGGGCGGCCCCCGCCCCCCCCCCCCCCGGGGGCGGGGCCCCCGCCCCCCCGGGTGGGGGGGGGGGGGGGGGCGCGCCCCCCCCCCCCCCGCCGCCCCGGGAAGAACCCGGGGCGCCGCCACGCCCCGGGGGACCCACGCATGTCCGACACGGCCCGCTCCCAGCTCGCCGACGCCCGTCTCTACCTCTGCACGGACGCCCGTGAGCGCCAGGGCGACCTTCCGGAGTTCCTGGACGCGGTCCTCGCGGGCGGCGTCGACATCGTGCAGCTGCGCGACAAGGGCATGGAGGCGGCGGCGGAACTGGAGCACCTCGAGGTGTTCGCCGACGCCTGCGCACGCCACGGCAGGCTGCTCGCGGTCAACGACCGGGCGGACGTCGCCCACGCCGCCGGCTCCCAGGTCCTCCACCTCGGCCAGGGCGACCTGCCGGTCCCCGCCGCCCGCGCCCTCCTCGGCGACGACGTGCTGATCGGCCGCTCCACGCACAGCGCGGCGGAGGCGGACGCCGCGGCCGTCCAGGACGGCGTCGACTACTTCTGCACGGGCCCCTGCTGGCCCACCCCCACCAAGCCCGGCCGCCCGGCCCCCGGCCTCGGCCTGGTCCGTCACACGGCGGCGCTGGGCACCGGGCGTCCCTGGTTCGCGATCGGCGGCGTCGACCTCGGCAACCTCGACGAGGTGTTGGAGGCGGGCGCCCGTCGCGTCGTGGTCGTCCGGGCCCTCACGGAGGCCGACGATCCGGGGGCCGCGGCGGCGGAGTTCGCCAAGCGGCTGCGCGCGGTCTGAGCCGAAGCCCGGACGGCGGCCCGTTCACCCGTCCGGCCCCCTTCCCCCGGCCCCTTTCCCCGAGTCGCCCCGCCTGTCCAAGGGGTGGACAACAAGCCGACAATTCGGGCAAATTTCCGGGTTTCGGTTGGGGGAGGTCCCTGCCCTGGTTAACCTGCGGGTATGGCCCTCGGAACCGCCTCCACCAGGACCGACCGCGCCCGCACCGTGCGCGACATCCTGGCCGCAGGCAAGACGACGTACTCGTTCGAGTTCTACGCGCCGAAGACCGTCCAGGGCGAGCGGAACCTGTGGAACGCGCTCCGGCGGGTCGAGGCCGTCGCCCCCGACTTCGTCTCCGTCACCTACGGCGCCGGCGGCACCACGCGGGCGACCACGGTCAAGGAGACCCAGCAGATCGTCGTCGACACCACCCTCACCCCGGTCGCGCACCTCACGGCCGTGGACCACTCCGTCGCCGAACTCCGCAACATCATCGGGCAGTACGCCGACGCCGGGATCCGCAACATGCTCGCCGTGCGCGGCGACCCGCCGGGCGACCCCATGGGGGAGTGGGTGCCGCACCCGCAGGGCCTCACCTACGCCGCCGAACTCGTCCAGCTGATCAAGGAGTCGGGCGACTTCTGCGTCGGCGTCGCCGCCTTCCCCGAGATGCACCCGCGTTCCAGCGACTGGGACACCGACGTCGCGCGCTTCGTCGACAAGTGCCGGGCCGGCGCCGACTACGCCATCACGCAGATGTTCTTCGAGCCCGACTCCTACCTGCGGCTGCGGGACCGGGTGTCGGCGGCCGGCTGCGCGACCCCGGTGATCCCCGAGATCCTGCCGGTGACGAGTGTGAAGATGCTGGAGAGGCTGCCCAAGCTCAGCAACGCCCGCTTCCCGGCGGCGCTGAAAGAGCGGATCCTCACAGCCAAAGACGACGCGGCCGCTGTACGCTCCATTGGCATCGACTTCGCCACGGAGTTCTGCGCTCGGCTGCTCGCCGAGGGAGTGCCAGGACTGCACTTCATCACGCTCAACAACTCCACGGCGACGCTGGAAATCTACGAGAACCTGGGCCTGCACCACCCACCGCGGGCCTAGACCGGTCGCCACGCCTTACGGAACACTGCGCAGCGGCCGAGGGGAGAGGGGCGTACATGGGCTGGACGGTCCTCTACATCGCGTTCGGCATCGTCGCGCTGTGGCTGCTCGGTGAGGTGCTGCTGCAGTACAAGGCACGGCTGCGCTGGCGGCTGCTCGCCTTCGGCGGCTTCCTCGGCGTGGTGGTCGGTGTCCTGATCCCGTCCGTCGTCGTCATCGGTGTGGGGGCGGCCGCCTTCGCGGTCGGCCAGACCTACGTCACGCTGTCGTTCCGCCGCGGCTTCGCCGAGGGCTGGGCCGTCGGGCGCCCCGGCGCCGAGGACACCAAGCGCCGCCGCGGCAGGGGCGAGCGCCGGGACCCGGCCCTGGAGGTCTCCGGCCTGGAGGAGAACGGGGACGGCCCCGGCCCGTACGGCGGGGACGCGGGCACGCCGTACGGCGGCGGCGACGTCGCGTACGGCCGGGACGAGAGCGCCTACGGCGACGACGACCGCGACGACGTGTTCACGCCCCCCGCGCGCGGCGCCGACGCCACGGCGGCCGCCTCCGTCTACGAGCCGCAGCCCCTGCCCGACGACACCGGCTCCTACGGCGTGTACAGCGACACCGCCTACGCGTCCGCCACCCAGCCCCAGCCTCAGGACCAGTACGCGGGCGCCGCCCAGGGCACCGACCAGGGATACGGCTACGACGGCTACTCCGGATACGGCCAGCAGCAGTACGGCTACGACGCCTCCGGAGAGCAGCAGTACGCGGCCTACTCCGACCCCTACATCGGCACCCAGACCTACGGCGGCGGCTCCTACGACGCCGGGTACGACCAGCAGCAGTACCCGCAGCAGGGCTACGGCCAGGACCAGTACGGCACCGGCGGCCACGACGGGACCCCGGCCGGCGGCGTCTGGGTCCCGCAGCAGCGCAGCACCGACGACCCGCTCGCCGGCGAACTCCCGCCCGAGCAGCCGTATCCCCACCAGGGCGACGGACAGCGGCAGGGCAACGGCTACGACGAGCAGTACCGCTTCTGACGGACGCTCACGACCGCCGCCGCCCCGAGCGGCGGCACGGGCGGTGGCATCACGGACGGTGACGGCACCGGCGGTGGCGCGGGTGGCGGTGGCGCAAGCGACGGCAGGGGCTCACTGCGAGCCGCGGAACCCCGGCCCCTCCACGATGAGTCCGGACACCAGCGCGCCCGACATGCCCGCGTGGGGAAGCCCGCCGCCCGGATGCGCCCAGCCGCCCGCGGTGAACAGGCCCGCCAGAGCGGTCGAGTTGGCCGGGTGCAGCAGCCGGCCCCCCGCCGCCGCCAGCGCCGGAGCCGGGACGGACCCGCCCTCCGCGCCGGTCTCCCGCGCGATGTCCGCCGGGGTGCGCACCTCCCGCCACAGGACGCGGTCCCGCAGACCCGGCAGGGCGCGCTCGGCGACGTCGAGCACCGCCTCCACCAGGTCGGTCCCCGGCTCGGTCCCGGCCGGGACGACGGCACTCAGGGTGACCGCCTCGTGGTCGGGGTCCGGGACGAGACCCGGGTCCCCGGGCCGCAGCACCGTGACCGTCGGATCGGCGGCCGGCGCGGGCGCCGTACCGAACAGGGCCTCCAGCTCGCCCTCGCGGTCCCGCGCGTGCACCACCGTCCGGTGCGCGGTCCCCTCCGGACGCCCGCCGCGCAGTGCGAGCAGCACGGTGAGCCGGCTCGGCAGGCCCCGCTGGGGCACGACCTCGCCCGGGCCGCGCGGCGGCAGCCCCCCGAAGCCGCCGGCCCCCGGCGCGACCACGAAGTCCGCCTCCGCCACACCGCCCCCGGCCGGCTCCACGCCCGCCACCCGGCCGTCCTTCTCCACGATCCGGATGACCTCGGCACCGAACTCGAACACGACCCGGCGGTCCAGGCACCTCTCGTACACCGCGCGGGCCAGCTCGCGCACGCCCCTGCGCACGGACCACGTGCCGAAGGCGTGCTCCATGTACGGCAGCACGGCCGCGCTCGCCGGGGTGACCCGTGGATCGAGGCCGTGGGCGAGCGCGTGGCTCTCCAGGAGGGCGGCGAGCCGGGGGTCGCGCAGTTCCCAGGCGCCGACCTCGGCGAGCGTGCCGGCCCGCCGGGTGCGCAGCAGGCGCTTGTGCGGCACCGCCGGGTAGGGCTCGCGGTCGGCGAGCACCGTCCAGTCCGGCCACAGCGGCTCCTCCAGGAGCGGGCGGCGCGTGCGGTCCCAGGCCTCGCGGGCCCGGACCAGGAAGTCGCCCCACCGCCCGCCGGCCCCCGGGCCCAGCGCCCCGTCCAGGGCGGCGACGACACCCGCGCGTGAGGCGTTCGGCAGCACGGCCTCGGTGCCGTCGGCGAACACGTGCCGCGCCGACGGGTCGACCTGGACCAGCTCGATACGGTCCTCCAGCGGTTCCCTGCCGGTCTTGACGAAGAGGTCGCGCCAGACCGCGGGCAGGGTCAGCAGGCCGGGGCCCGTGTCGAAGCGGAACCCGTCCCGCTCGAAGCGGCGCACCGCGCCCCCGTACGTCTCCGTCCGCTCGTACACCGTCACCCGGTGGCCCGCGACGGCCAGCCGGGCGGCAGCCGCCAGCGCGCCCATCCCGGCGCCGATCACCGCAATCCGTGCCATGCCCGCGACTTTATCGGCCGCCACCGGCGGTGACGGCGCGGGCCCGGCCGCCCGGCTGCCCGGCTGCCCGGCTGCCCGGCCGCCCGGCCGCCTGGCGGCCTGGGGCCGGGCACCCAGGGTCTGAGTAGCCGTACCTAGCCGCCGAGATGAGTACGCGCGCGGATGGGCCGCGACCCGGGCGGACGGAAGAGTGGAGCTCACGGAAAGGGGCCCGGCACCGCACCGCCGACACGGGGCGGCGGAACGGTGCCGGTCCTGGACCGCTCCTTCCGCCGGCCCGGCCGGCGGAGGCGAGGCACGGGGGCTGTCCGGGAACGACCGGACGGGGGAACACGGGGGAGTACGGGGGAAGTACCAGGGAGCGCCGGTCCGCGGTGGCACACGGGGGACGTGGCCACCGCGGACCGGCGCTCCCGTGTCCGCTCCGGCGGCCGGTCGCGCCACCTCCCGCGGAGTGCTCAGCGCCCGCTGACCCGGCCCTGGAGCAGCCGGGACAGGGCCGCGTGGACGTCGTCCAGGGACCGCTCCGGCTGGAAGGCCTGCCAGTCCAGGGCGGCCACCAGGACCATGCCGACCAGCGCGGCCGCGGTCAGCGGGACGTCGATCTCGTCGCTGAACTCGCCGTGTTCGATGCCCTCGCGCAGCACGCCCTCGACGACGGCCACCGCCTGCTGCCGCACCACCATGAGCGTGGCCTGCCAGGCCCGGTTGGTGCGCCAGAGCTCGGCCACGTAGAGCTGGGTGAACGCCGGGTAGCGGTCGATGAAGACCAGGCCCGCGCGGATCATCGCGTCCAGCGCGTCGACCCGGCTGCCGCCGCGGCGCTCCGTGCTCTCGGCGGCCTCCCGGAGGGACGCCGTGAGCAGCCCCACGCCGTGCCGCAGCAACTCCTCGAAGAGGACCGACTTGCTCGCGAAGTTGTAGTAGACCGTTCCCTTCGCGACGCCCGCCCGCTCGGCGATCTCGTCCACGGTGGTCGCGGAGAAGCCCTGCTCGGCGATGAGCGTGACGGCTGCCTCGTAGAGCTTCTGCCGGGTGGCCTCGCGGCGGGTGCGGCCGGTCGGCGTGGTGGTGCTGTCCATGCCCCCGATTGTCACAGGAAGCCGCCCCGCCGAAGGCCCCGGCCGCCCGGTCGCAGGGTCAGCTCCGGGTGCAGCCGGTCCGGCGTCCCCACCTGGCGGCGGCGAGCGGACAGCGAGGTCGGCGCCGGGGCGCCCGCCGTGAAGGCGGTCAGCGCACCGGGCACGCGTGCGACACCGGTTCCAGGCCGCCGCCCGTGACGAGCCGGCGCGGCGCCTCGGCGACGTGGCTCGTCGGCAGGAAGGGGTGCAGGACGTCGAAGAGGCCCGGACCCGTCTGCACCGGGTAGGTGCCGCCCGCCGACGTGCGGTGCCGACGGCCGCCGTGCCCTCGGTGGCCCTCGTCCGGCCGGTGAGCGCGAGCAGCAGGCCCCTCCGGCCGGAGCCGGAGGGGCCCTCGGCCGCGATCAGCGAGCCGGGCCCCGCGTCGAGACCGACGTCCCGGAAGGCCCGGCCGCGCGGCCCCCGCAGCCCGAAGCCCTCGGCGGTGACGGTGGCTCCGCGCACGGTTCCCCACCGTGGCAATTTTTGAACTGACTGGTCAGTGCAAAAAATAACTCGAACTTTCGATCGAGGCAAAAGCCCAGGTCGCAACGGATTGTCAGTGGTATGGCGCACGATGAGCGCATACGGCACCACCGGACAGGATCGTGCCGTCACCCAGACGACAGGAGGTTCGTCATGGCCAACTCCCACGCAGCAGCCGCACGTCGGCGACGCGCCACCGGCCCTGCCCCCTCACTGACCGGCCCGGCGAGCGACGTGCACCCCGTGCTGCGCCGGACCACGGCCCCGCCCGCCGCCCTCGACCTGCTCGCCCAGGCCCACGCCGGGCTGGACGAGGCCACCGTCCTCGACGCCCCCAACGAGCGGTACGCCACGGCCCACCTCGCCGCGCTGCGCACCGCCGCCGCGGTCCTCGCGGCCCGGGGACGCCCGGAGACCACTCCCCGGCGCCGGGCCCGGATCAGGAGCGCGTGGGAGGTGCTCCCCGAGATAGCGCCCGAACTGGCGGAGTGGAGCGCGCTGTTCGCCTCCGGGGCCGGGCGCCGCGCCCGTGCCGAGGCAGGCATCCGGGGCGCGGCCAGTCGGCGCGACGCCGACGACCTGATACGCGACGTGGCCATGTTCCTCCGCCTCGTCGAACGCATGCTGGTCCTCCAGCCCGTCCTGCCTCCGCCCCGCCAGGAGGGCGCCGCGGCGGACGGCCCGAGCGCGGGGGCGGACATGCCGGACGCGGGATGAGCCCCGCCGCCGGCGGGACCGGCCGGGCCGACGCTCGAGCCGTCCTGGCCGGCGGGCACCCGCCGGGTCGGCGGGCCGCCCGTTCGGGAGGCGCGCACGGGCGGCCCGGTGAGGGCGGTGGACCCCGCTGCCCAGGCGGGCCTCGGTGACCGGGCAGGCCTTGGTGACCGGGCGTACCGCGGTGACCAGGTGCGCCACGGTGACCGGGCGTGCCGGGGCGACCGGGCGCGGGGGCGGAGTCAATGCGGTGGAGGCAATAGGGTGGACAGCGCCTGAAGCCTTCCCCCGCCGTCGTCCTGGCCGGGAAGGCGCCCCGTTCGCTCCGCCGCGCCAGAGGCGGTGCCGCGCCGAGGAGTCAACTGCCGTGCCGGACCCCATGCGCCCGTCCGTCTCCCACCGCCACTCCCACACGGCGTCGCTGCGTTCCGGCCCCTCCCGCCCCCGCGCCTCGCTCCGCACCGCCGTGGTCTGGGAGGTCCTCCAGGACGCCCTCGACCGCCAGGTCAAGGTCACCGGGCGCGAGTCCCTGGACGTGCTGGACACCGGGGGCGGCAGCGGCAACTTCGCGGTGCCGGTCGCCCGCCTCGGGCACCGGGTCACCGTCGTCGACCCCAGCCCCAACGCGCTGTTCGCGCTGGAGCGCCGCGCCGCCGAGGCCGGAGTCGCCGACCGCGTGCAGGGCGTCCAGGGCGACGCCCACGGCCTCTTCGACGTGGTCCGGCGCGACGGCTACGACGCCGTCCTGTGCCACGGCGTCCTGGAGTACGTCGACGACCCCGCCGAAGGCCTCCGCAACGTGGTGGCCGCGCTGCGCTCCGAGGGGGTCCTCAGCCTGCTCGCCGCCGGCCTCGGCGGCGCCGTCCTGGCCCGCGCGCTCGCCGGACACTTCACGGAGGCCCACCAGGCCCTCACCGACCCGGACGGCCGCTGGGGCGAGGGCGACCCCGTGCCGCACCGTTTCACCGCCGACCAGCTCACCGCGCTGGTCGAGGGCGCCGGCCTGCGGGTGGGCGCCGTGCACGGGGTGCGGGTCTTCGCCGACCTCGTGCCCGGCGTGCTCGTGGACACCGAGCCCGGCGCCCTGGAGGCACTGCTGAAGCTGGAGGAGGCGGCGGCCGAACTGCCCGCCTTCCACTCCGTGGCGACACAGCTCCACGTGCTCGGCGAGACCCGCGGTCCCGATGAGGCCGCCGCCCACTCCTGAGGCGCGCCGCTGATCAGGCGCGCGGCCGCACATGGAGTACGCCACAGGCCCCCCGTTCGGCCGAAGCGCGCCGTATGATCGAGGGAGACCGCCCGGCATGACGGGTCGGCCGCCGGGGAATGGAACCCCCAGCGGACCCGAGACGCTCATGGCGGGCTCCGGTTGGCCAATTGGCGCAGAGGGGCGGGTTTCACGGGGGCGATTCCCTGCCTATCCTGAAGGGACCCCCCGGGTCGCCCCGGCGACTGCACGATGAGGAGGACTCCGTGCCGCTCTCTGAGCACGAGCAGCGCATGCTCGAGCAGATGGAGCGAGCGCTGTACGCCGAAGATCCTAAATTCGCGTCGGCGCTTGAGGGAAGCGGGCTGCGTACGTACACCCGGCGCCGGGTCTACCAGGCCGTCGCGGGCTTCCTCGTGGGTATCGCGCTCCTCATGGCGGGTATGGTCGCCAAGCAGGTCTGGCTCAGCGTGGTGGGCTTCCTCGTCATGCTCGGGTGCGCGGTCCTCGCGGTCACCGGCTGGCGCAAGGCCCCCAAGCCGGGCGAACAGCCGGCCGGCACCCCCCGGGCGGGCAGGCAGGGACGGCCGAAGCGCTCGGTGATGGACCGGATCGAGGAGCGCTGGCAGCGCCGCCGCGACGAGCAGGGCGGCGCACCGGGCCACTGAGGCACCACCGGGGCTGTGCCGGGCCCGCGCCCGGCCGGTGGCCGGTGAGACGCCGGAGCCGCACAAAGACGTGGTGAGGGGGTGACCGCCCGACCGGGTGGTCACCCCCTCACACATGCCCTCTCACGGCACCTCCGCGCGCGGAGGGGATGCTCCCGCCGACCCGCCGACCCGCCGACCCGCCACGGAACAGCGATCGACCCCCGCTGCGGGATCTCTCCCGAGCGGGGGCCACACGCGTCGTCACCGGCCGCACAGCGCCGGCCCTGCGGGAGCCTTGCCGGGGCCTTGCCGAGTGGCAGCGGCCTCGGTGGCCGGACGGAGTCCGAGCCGCGTCGCCCGTCGCGGCCCCGGACGCCGTCCGGGCCTCAGCCGCCTGTCCGGGCGCCGGCCGCACGGCCGCCCGGTCGTACCCGACGGGCCAGGGCCGCCAGGCGGGCCGAGCAGGTCGCCCTGGCCGCCGTCGAGCGGTCGCTGAGGTCCCACACCACGCGGACGGCCGAACGCGGTGCCACGACCGCGCGCAGCCGGGCCCGCCGGCCGACCCGCGCCCGCAGGGCCACTCGCACCGTGCGCACCTCCTCGGCCAGCCCGGCCTCGGCCCGCGGCCGCGGGGCGAACAGGACCTGCTCCACGGCGCCCGCCACCCGGTGCACGGATCCGGCCGCCGCCGGGTCCAGCTCGCCGAGCCGGACGATCCGGGCAGCCGCCCGGCGGGGCGTCAGCGCGTCGTCGGGCGGAATCCCGTAGTCCCACGCCGTGTCGGTCAGCTCGCGCCACACCCCCAGGACGTGGGCCACGGCAGCCTCGGTGACCTCCTCCGGCGGCGGGTCCAGCAGCACCGCGGGACCGGAGACGTCCGCCGGCCGCGCGACGCTCGTCCGGCCCGCCGCCGCGGAACCGGTGTGCCGGGCCGAGGCCAGCCGCACCGACCGCCGTCTCAGCCGCCACACCATCGGCAGCAGGGGCAGCACCAGCACCACGAGCCCCAGGGCCGTCCAGCCGGCGATCCGGTACCAGGGCGGGCCGCCGCCGCCCTGATCCGCCCGGTCCAGCGGCAGCGCGTCGTCGCAGACCTGGAGCCTCTTGTCCTCCGCGGTGCAGCTCGTACTCGCCGACGGCTCGGCCGACGGCGCCGCGCCCGCCGACCGCGAAGCCTGCGGCAGGTCCGGGACGGCGCTGCCCGAGGTCTCCGGCACCGTGTACGGGGGCGTCGTCCCCCGGGTCGGGGTCGGCTCGAAACGGGTCCAGCCCACGCCCTCGAAATACAGTTCCGGCCAGGCGTGCGCGTCCTTCAGGCTCACCGCCACCGAACCGTCGGACTGCGGGGAACCGGGCGCGAAGCCCACCGCCACCCGGGCCGGAACGCCCAGCGTGCGGGCCATCGCCGCCATCGCGAACGAGAAGTGCACGCAGAAGCCCTGCTTGTCCCGCAGGAAGCGGGCGAGCGCGTCCTTCCCGCTGCCGACCTCGACCTCGGTGTCGTACTCGAAGCCGCCCGTCACCGCGAACCAGTCCTGGAGCTTCACCGCCCGCTCGTAGTCGTTCGACGAGCCTGCGGTGATCTCGCGGGCCGTCCGCGCCACCACCGTCGGCAGCGTGTCCGGCACCTCCGTGTACTCCTCGCGCAGCGAACCGCGGGCCTCCGGGGCGGCGGCCAGCTGTTTCGCGGTCGGCCGCACCTGGAGGCTGTTCACCTCGTAGGTCTTGCCGCGGGTGGTCTGGCGGTGGTCGCCGACCACGGTCATGCCGACCGGCTCGTACCGCCACCTGCCGCTGACCTGCACACCGCTCGGCGGGTACGGCATCGGCAGCCAGTCCTGGGCGTACCAGTCGGCGGCGGACACCCGGGTGGTGATCTCCGCGCGCCGCACCCCCGGACTCAGGCCGGGCGGGGTGGGCAGCTCGTCGGGCACGGCGACGACGCCGCGCTTCGAGGGCTTCCACGTGGTGCCGTCGAAGTCGTCCAGGGAGACGATCCGCAGGTACAGGTCCGAGATGTCGCCGCTGTTCGTGCGCAGGGTCAGGACCGTGCGGTCCTCGTTCACGTTCAGGCTGTCGCGCAGCGACACCAGGGGGTTGACCGCGGAGATCGTGCCCCCGCCGCCGGTGCCCTGGCCGACCCCGGCGCCCGCGTCGCCCAGCAGACCGCCGTCGATCGCGGGCAGCGGCAGCAACGGCACCGCGAGCGCCACGCCCAGGGCTGCCGCACCGATGCGCCGCCCGGTGCGCACCGGGGCCACCGGGCCGGACCGCTCGCCCGGGGCGCCCGGGCCGCGCGGGGCGCCTCCGAAGACGCGGCCCCACTGCGAGAGCCGCTCCCGGCCCTCGGCGAGCAGCAGCATCAGGTAGCCGCCGCCGGCCACCAGGAACCAGAGCCAGTCGGTCCCGGCGTCGGAGAGTCCCGCGGCGACCGAGTACAGCGCCAGCAGGGGCAGGCCGGCCGGCGCGGCGTTGCGGTAGGTCACCGCGAGGGTGTCCACCGCGAGCCCGATCAGCAGCACACCGCCGACCATCATCAGCCGGATGCCGTCGGAGAGCGGCGCCGGTATCGCGTACCGCCCCACGTCGTCGGTGCCCGCGCGGAGCAGGTCGGCGAAGTGCTGGAAGGCCTGCGGGCCGGGGACCAGCCCGACGAGGGCCTGCTCCCGGGCGAAGACCAGGGTGAGCAGCATCAGCGTGACCAGGGCCTGGGCCAGCACGGTCAGCGGCCGGGCCAGCGGCACCCGCCGGGTGGCCGCGCCGACCCCGCACTGGACGGCCAGCAGGACGGCCGCCGTCAGGATCCACGAGATCTGCTCGACCAGGGGCAGCAGGGCGGAGGCGGCCATCAGCGTGGCCGCCGCGGCGCACAGCGTCAGCCGGGCCCGACCGCTCATGATCCCGTCCCCCTTCCGCTCGGTCCGCCGGCCGTCACGACCCCCGAACGCTCCCGGTCCGCCTGCCGCCACAGCTCCTCCAGCGAAGCGCCCCGCGGCACGCTCACGGCCGTCCAGCCCGCCTCGCGCAGCATCCGCAGCCGCTCTTGGTGCCTGTTCATCGGATGAGGCACGTCATTCGGTTCACGCACCCAGCTGTCCCCGTCCAGGAGGAAGGCGACGGCGGCCCCGCTGCGCCGGCGCATCTTGGCGATCACCGCCGCCTCCTCCTCGTCGAGGTCGCCGAGGAAGGCCACCAGCAGCCCCTCGTTGCCCCCGCGCAGCACGTCGTGGGCCGGCGACAGGCTCGTGCCGTCGGAGTGGTCGATCACCGCGAGGGTGTCCATCATCAGCCCGGCCGCGTCGGCCGATCCCTGGCCGGACCCGGCGAAACCCTCGGTGCCCTCGCCCGGCACCGAGCTGCCGGTGTCCGTCAGCAGCCGGACGGAGAAGCCCCGCTCCAGCAGGTGCACCAGGACGGACGCGGCGCCCGAGACCGCCCACTCGAAGGCCGAGTCGGGGCCCGCGCCCCGGTGGGCGGGTCCGCGGGTGTCCAGCAGCACCGTGCAGCGGGAGCGCTGGGGCTGCTCCTCACGGCGCACCATCAGCTCGCCGTAGCGGGCGGTGGAACGCCAGTGGACGCGGCGCAGGTCGTCGCCGTAGCGGTAGCCGCGCGGGATCGCGTCGTCCTCGCCGGCCAGCGCCAGCGAGCGCTGCCGCCCGTCGCCGTACCCCTTCGCCTCGCCGCCCAGCCGGACCGCCGGCAGCGCCTCCACGCGCGGTACGACCGTCAGGGTGTCGTACGTCGAGAAGGAGCGGGTCAGCTCGCACATGCCGAACGGGTCGTTCAGCCGCAGCTGCAGGGGGCCCAGCGGATAGCGGCCGCGCAGGTCGGAACGGACCCGGTAGGACACCTCGCGCCGGCCGCCCGCCTCGACCCGGTCCAGGATGAAGCGGGGGCGCGGGCCGAGGACGTAGGGCACCCGGTCCTGGAGCATCAGCAGGCCCGTGGGCAGACGGGAGACGTTGTCCATCCGCAGGTGGACGCGGGCCTCGCTGCCGGCGGGCACGCGCGCGGGGGAGAGCCGGCGGCTGCCGGCCACCCGGTAACGGGTGCGGTACACCACGGCCGCGCAGACCAGCGGCAGCGCGGCCAGCAGCAGCCCGACGCGCAGCAGGTCCGGCTGGCCGAGGACGTAGGCGCAGACCGCGGCGGCGACCCCGGCCGCCAGGAAGGAGCGGCCACGCGTGGTGAGACCGGCCAGGGCGGTGCGCGCGCCACCCCTCGCCCCGCCGCCCCTCGCCCCGCCGTCCGCCTCCGCCGGTCCGGCCGCGCCGAGGGTCATCCGAGCCTCCGCGGCGGCTGCCGGCCGTACGCCTGGGGACCGCCGCCCAGGCCGTAGCCGCGCTGCTGCTGCGAGCCGGTGGGTACCGGGGTGCGCTGGATGATCTCCTCGACGACCTGCTCCGAGGTGCGGCGGTTCAGCTGGGCCTGCGCGGTGGGCAGCAGCCGGTGGGACAGGACGGCCACGGCGAGGTTCTGCACGTCGTCCGGCAGCGCGTAGTCCCGGCCGCCGAGGGCGGCGGACGCCTTCGCCGCGCGCAGCAGGTGCAGGGTCGCGCGCGGGGAGGCGCCGAGTCTGAGGTCGGGGTGGGTGCGGGTGGCGGAGACCAGGTCGACCGCGTACCGCCGGACCGCCTCGGCGACGTGGACCCCGCGGACCGCCTCGATCAGCTTCAGGATCTCGTGCGCGTGGGCCACCGGCTGGAGGTCGTCCAGGGGGTTCACCCCGCCGTGGACGTCGAGCATCTGCAGCTCGGCCTCCGGGCTGGGATAGCCGATGGAGACCCGGGCCATGAAGCGGTCGCGCTGGGCCTCGGGCAGCGGATAGGTGCCCTCCATCTCCACCGGGTTCTGGGTGGCCACCACCATGAAGGGGCTGGGCAGCTCGTAGGTCTGCCCGTCCGTGGTGACCTGGCGCTCCTCCATCGACTCCAGCAGCGCGGACTGGGTCTTGGGCGAGGCGCGGTTGATCTCGTCGCCGATCACGATCTGCGCGAAGATCGCGCCCGGCTTGAACTCGAAGTCCCGGCGCTGCTGGTCCCAGATGGACACGCCGGTGACGTCCGACGGCAGCAGGTCGGGCGTGAACTGGATGCGCCGGACCGAACAGTCGATGGACCGGGCCAGCGCCTTGGCCAGCATCGTCTTGCCCACGCCGGGGACATCCTCGATCAGAAGATGTCCCTCGGCGAGAAGCACCGTCAGAGAAAGCCGTACGACCTCGGGCTTGCCCTCGATCACTCCCTCCACCGAACTGCGGACGCGCTCCACAGTGGCGGTCAGATCAGTGAGGCTCGCACGCTCGTCATAGGTCGTCACCCGGCCCTCCTCGGCCCGTTCTTTCCGGGCCGACGCGCTGTCGTGCGGACCGGCCCACCCCGAAACACGGACACCACGCGGGAAATGCTCAGCGCGACGCCACTCCCGCATTCTTGCTGCCGTTACCGTTTCGTGTCACTCGCCCGTGGACAACTGACGGCGATATGTCAGGTCTTAGGACTGTTCGGCCGGGTCGATCTCCCTCAGCAGCCCCGTCCGCACGTCGAAGACGAAGCCCCGCACGTCGTCGGTGTGCAGCAGGAACGGCGAGGTGCGCACGCGCTGCATCGACTGCCGCACGTCCTGGTCGACGTCCCGGAAGGCCTCCACCGCCCATGCCGGACGCTGCCCCACCTCCATCTCCAGATCGTGGCGGAACTCCTCGGTGAGGCTCTCCAGGCCGCAGCCGGTGTGGTGGATCAGCACCACGCTGCGGGTGCCCAGGGCGCGCTGGCTGATCGTGAGGGAGCGGATCACGTCGTCGGTGACGACGCCACCCGCGTTGCGGATGGTGTGGCAGTCGCCGAGTGCCAGGCCGAGGGCGTCGTGCAGGTCGAGTCGGGCGTCCATGCAGGCCACCACGGCCACGTGCAGGACGGGGCGCGCGTCCATTCCCGGGTCGCTGAACGCGGCGGCGTAGCGCCGGTTCGCGTCGACCAGGCGTTCGGTGACCGAGCCGCCAGTGGGCATGGCGGCCTCGGAGCCGGTGGGTACCGATGCGGAAGTCGTCATACCCATGACGTTACTGGTCACAAGCTCTCCGGTCTCGTGGTGAGAGGGGGTGAAGAATGTCATCCCGGTCTTGTGTGAGGTAACCCACACGAGTGGCGGAAGGAAGTCCGTAGGAGTGATTTTCCCGTAATCGCCGCTTCACACGCCAGCCGGAGCACGACGCGCAGGCCGGTTGATTGACCGCGAGACAGGGTGGACTAAAGTGACGCGAAGCGGGAGGCGGTGATCTCCCCGCTGGACTGAATTCCCCGAGAGACCCCGGCGCGGCCGCCGGGGATCTCCCCGCGTGCGCGGCGCGTACGTACGGCTCGGCCTCCTCCCGCTCCCGGTCGGCTGACGCTTCCGGCGCCGGCGGACCTCCCCTTCTTCGAGCGGGCGGGGACCCGGCGGTGCGTACGGGATCCGCCGGATCTGAGAGGGCCCAGGACCGATGGGGCGCGAAGCGCATTCGAACGAGGGTGACGACGGGCGGCGCGAGGGACGGAGCCGGCACGTCCCGGTGATGCTCCAGCGATGCCTGGACCTGCTGGCCCCCGCCCTCCAGCAGCCCCGGGCGGTGGTCGTCGACTGCACGCTCGGCCTCGGCGGACACAGCGAGGCCCTGCTCACCCGGTTCCCCGAGGTCCGCCTCGTCGCCCTCGACCGCGACAAGGAGGCCCTGCGGCTGTCCGGCGAGCGCCTCGCCCCCCACCAGGACCGCGCCACCCTCGTGCACGCCGTGTACGACGAACTCCCCGACGTGCTGGAGCGGCTCGGCATCCCCCGCGTGCAGGGCGTCCTGTTCGACCTCGGCGTCTCCTCCATGCAGCTCGACGAGGCGGACCGGGGGTTCGCCTACGCGCAGGACGCCCCCCTCGACATGCGCATGGACCAGACGACCGGCATCAGCGCCGCCGAGGTCCTCAACACCTATCCGCCGGGCGAACTGGTGCGCATCCTGCGGGCCTACGGCGAGGAGAAGCAGGCCAAGCGGATCGTCTCCGCGATCGTGCGCGAACGGGAGAAGGAACCCTTCACCAACAGCGCCCGGCTCGTCGAGCTCATCCGCGACGCCCTGCCGCAGGCGGTCAAGCGCACCGGCGGCAACCCGGCCAAGCGCACCTTCCAGGCGCTGCGCATCGAGGTCAACGGCGAGCTGTCCGTCCTGGAACGGGCGATCCCGGCCGCCGTGAAGGCCCTCGACGTCGGCGGACGGATCGCCGTGCTGTCGTACCACTCGCTGGAGGACCGGCTGGTCAAGCAGGTGTTCGCGGCCGGCGCCGCCACCACCGCGCCGGCCGGGCTGCCCGTCGTCCCCGAGCGCTACCAGCCGCGCCTCAAGCTGCTCACCCGTGGTGCCGAACTTCCCACGGAGGAGGAGATCGCCGAGAACCGGCGGGCCGCCCCGGCGCGGCTGCGCGGGGCCGAGCGCATCAGGGAGGACGTCGAGTGACGGGCGTGCGGCGGGCGGACCGGGGGACACTCCGGCCCAGCGGGTTCGTGACGGACGGCCCAGGGGAGGGCGAGTGAGCAGGAAACCCCGGCTGAAGGGGCGGGCCGCCCGGCTCGCGCGGCTCTTCCCGGCCCGGCCGCGACAGGCGGCCCGCACACCGTTCGTCCTGCTCGTCGTGCTGCTCCTCGGCGGTGGCCTGATCGGCCTGCTGGTGCTGAACTCCGCGCTCAGCGAGGGCTCGTTCGAGATGGACGACCTCCAGAAGGACACCAAGAACCTCACCGACGAGGAACAGGCGCTCCAGCGGGACATCGACTCCTACTCCGCCCCGGACGCCCTCCAGCGCCGCGCGCGGGAACTGGGCATGGTCCCCGGCGGCGACCCGGCCTTCCTCGAACCCGACGGCACCGTGAAGGGCGTCCCCTCGGCCGCCCCCGGCGTCCCGGCGGAGACCCCGCTCGCCGCACGGCCCCCCGAGGCCATCGCGACCCTGCCGGCCCTCCCGGCGGCCACCGCCCCCGCCGCCCCCGATGCCTCCCCGACCGCCGCGGCCGCGCCCGGCCCGGCGGCGACCGCCCCCGGCGGGTCCGCGACCGCAGCCACTCCCACGACTCCCGGCAGGTGACGGAAGTGTCCGACAGGGAACCGCCGCGCCGGCGCGTGCCCGGCCCCGCCCGCCCGGCCCGGCCGGCCGGCCCCGCGTCGGCCCGGCGCCGACCGGGACCCGGGGCCCGCCCCGCCCGCCGCCCGGCCGCACGGCCCGCGGCCCCCCGCGTCATCCGGCTCGGCAGCCCGCGCCCGCGGCTGCGCATGGTCGGCCTCGCGCTGACCCTGGTGATGATCGCCTTCGTGATCCGGCTGCTCCAGGTGCAGGCCGTGGACGCCGGCACCTATGCCGCCAAGGCCGAACAGAACCGCTATGTCGGCCAGGTCCTGACGGCCGAGCGCGGCGAGATCACCGACCGCTCCGGCGTGGCCCTCGCCTCCAGCGAGGACGCCTACGACATCACGGCCGACCCGACCATGTTCGCCCGCGGGCAGCTGAAGATCGACGACGGGCCCGAACAGGCGGCCGCCCTCCTCGCGCCGATCCTCGGCCAGGAGCAGTCCGCGCTCGTCGGGAAGCTGCGCCCCGGCGACGCGAACGTCCGCTACACCAAGCTGGCCGGGCGGCAGACCCCGCAGGTCTGGAAGCAGATCAAGGACCTGAAGTCCGCGCTCGCCGCCAAGGCCGAGTCGGACCCCGCCACGGCCAACGTCCTGGCCGGCGTCTTCTCCGTCCCGAGCAGCAAGCGCGTGTACCCCAACGGTGAGCTGGCCGCCGGGATACTGGGCTGGGTCAACGCCGAGGGCACGGGCGGCGGCGGCATCGAGCAGAAGCTGAACACCACCCTGGCCGGCCAGGACGGCAAGATCCGCTACGCCCAGTCCGGCGGCCGTCAGGTGCCCACCGCGGGCTCCACCGAGACGCCGGCCGTGCCCGGCTCCGACGTCGAGCTGACGATCGACCGGGACATCCAGTGGGCCGCGCAGAACGCCATCACCGAGCAGGTGAAGGCCTCCAAGGCGGACCGCGGCTACGTCATCGTCCAGGACACCCGCACCGGCGAGATCCTCGCCCTGGCCAACTCGCCCGGCTTCGACCCCAACGACCTGTCCGACGCGCGCCCCGAGGCCCTCGGCAACGCGGCCCTCCAGGACGCCTTCGAGCCCGGCTCCACCGCCAAGGTCATGTCGATGGCCGCCGTGCTGGAGGAGGACGCCGCCACGCCGCTCACGCACGTCACCGTGCCCAACCGGCTGCACCGCGGCGACCGGCTGTTCCAGGACGACATCGACCACCCCACCTGGTACCTCACGCTCAACGGCGTGCTCGCCAAGTCCAGCAACATCGGCACGATCCTGGCGACCGGCCAGCTCGGCAGGACCCAGGCGCAGGCGAACCGGATCCTCTACTCCTACCTGCGCAAGTTCGGCATCGGCGGCTACACCGGGCTCGACTTCCCCGGCGAGACCAAGGGCATCCTCGCGGCCCCCGGCGACTGGTCGACCTCGCAGCAGTACACGATCCCCTTCGGCCAGGGCGTCTCCATCAACGCGCTCCAGGCGGCCTCCGTCTACTCGACGATCGCCAACGGCGGCGTGCGCGTCGAACCGAGCCTGGTGCGCGGCACCAAGGGACCCGACGGCCGCTTCACCCCCGCCGAGGCCCCCCGCAAGACCCGGGTGGTGAGCCAGAAGACGGCCAAGTCCCTCGCGCAGATGCTGGAGTCGGTGGTGGACGACGAGGAGGGGACCGGCACCAAGGCGCGCATCCCCGGATACCGCGTCGCGGGCAAGACGGGTACCGCGAACCGCGTGGATCCGGCCACCGGCAAGTACCGCGGCTACACCTCGTCGTTCGCCGGGTTCGCGCCCGCCGACAACCCCCGGGTGACGGTCTACTGCGCGATCCAGAACGCCACCGAGGGCAGCTACTTCGGCGGCCAGATCTGTGGCCCCATCTTCAAGCAGGTCATGGAGTTCTCCCTGAAGACGCTCCAGATCCCGCCGACCGGGGGGAAGCCCGCGAACCTCCCGGTCTCCTTCGCTCCCTGACCCAGCCCGCCCCGCCCGCCAGTCAGCCGTCCCGCCCGCCGTCCCGTCCGCCGCCCGTGTTCAGCGCCGAACCAGCCAGGGAACCAGCCCGTGACCATGATCACCCCCGACCCCGCGAACCAGGCACCACCCGCCGCCTCACTTCGCTCCCGACCAGCCCCGCCCGGTACGCTCACCGCCGTGCCACACGCTGATCAGTCCCCCACCACCCCGAAGGGCGCTTCCGTGACGTACCCGGGACCGCCGCGACCGGTCCACGTCGCCGCCACACCCCTGGCGGAGCTGGCCGGACAGCTGGGTGCCGAGCAGCCGGAGAGCGCCGCGCGGGTCACGGGCATCACCCACGACTCGCGCGCCGTCCGCCCCGGCGACCTCTACGCCGCCCTCCCGGGCGCCCGCCTGCACGGCGCCGACTTCGCCACCCAGGCCGCGGGCCTCGGCGCGGTCGCCGTGCTGACCGACCCGGCCGGCGCCGAACGCGCCGCCGCCACCGGCCTGCCGGTCCTGGTCGTCGACGACCCGCGCGGACGGATGGGCGAACTGGCGGCCACCATCTACGGCCACCCCGGCCGCGAGCTGCTCCAGATCGGCATCACCGGCACCTCCGGCAAGACCACCACCGCCTACCTCGTCGAGGGCGGCCTGAGGAAGGTCAGGGCGACCGGCCTCATCGGCACGGTCGAGATGCGCATCGGCGACGAGCGCATCAAGTCCGAGCGCACCACCCCGGAGGCCACCGACCTCCAGGCCCTGTTCGCCGTCATGCGCGAACGCGGCGTCGAGGCGGTCGCGATGGAGGTCTCCAGCCACGCCCTGG
Organism: Streptomyces sp. NPDC014882; assembly: GCF_043081325.1. Classification (NCBI taxonomy): domain Bacteria; kingdom Bacillati; phylum Actinomycetota; class Actinomycetes; order Kitasatosporales; family Streptomycetaceae; genus Streptomyces; species Streptomyces sp. NPDC014882. Next base: position 167,311 of record NZ_JBIBWL010000010.1, on the reverse strand, counting down.
TCCTCGGCCGGGTCGACGGCTGCGTCTTCGACATCGCCGTGTTCAACAACCTCAGCCCGGAGCACATGGAGTTCCACTCCGACATGGAGGACTACTTCCGGGCCAAGGCGCAGCTGTTCACCCCGCGGCGCAGCAGGCTCGGGGTGGTCAACCTCGACGACGAGTACGGCCGCCGGCTGGCCGGCGAGGCCACCGTCCCCGTCGTCACGTTCTCCGCCGAGGGCCACCCCGACGCCGACTGGCGGGCCGTGGACGTCCGGGTCGGCCCGATGGACTCGACGTTCACCGTCCTCGGCCCCCGGGGCGAGCGGATCGCGGCCAGGTCGCCGATCCCCGGCCCCTTCAACGTGGCCAACAGCCTCGGTGCCGTCGTCGCCCTCGCCGCCGCCGGACTCGACCCGCAGACCGCCGCCGACGGCGTGGCCGCCGTACCGGGCGTGCCGGGCCGGCTGGAGCGCGTGGACGCCGGACAGGACTACCTCGCGGTCGTCGACTACGCGCACAAGACGGACGCCGTGGAGTCGGTGCTCAAGGCGCTGCGCAAGGTCACCGAGGGCCGGCTGCACGTGGTGCTCGGATGCGGCGGCGACCGCGACACCACCAAGCGGGCCCCGATGGGCGCCGCCGTGGCCCGGCTCGCCGACACCGCCGTACTGACCTCCGACAACCCCCGCTCCGAGGACCCCCTCGGGATCCTCGCCACGATGCTCCAGGGCGCCGCGTCCGTACCGGCCCACGAGCGCGGCGAGGTGCAGCTGTTCGAGGACCGGGCCGCCGCGATCGCCGCCGCCGTCGGCCGGGCGCGGCCCGGGGACACCGTGCTGGTCGCGGGCAAGGGCCACGAGCAGGGCCAGGACATCGCCGGTGTGGTCCGTCCCTTCGACGACCGCCAGGTGCTTCGCGAAGCTATCCAGAAGACCCAGGGATGAACTTGTGATCGCCCTCTCCCTCGCCGAGATCGCAGCAGTCGTCGGCGGGCAGACGTACGACATACCGGATCCGTCCGCGCAGGTCACCGGAGCCGTCGTCCGGGACTCCCGCGAGGTGGAGCCCGGCAGCCTCTTCGTCGCCTTCGTCGGCGAACGGGTGGACGGCCACGACTACGCGCGGGCGGTCGTCGAGGCGGGTGCGGCGGCCGTGCTGGCCTCGCGGCCCGTCGGCGTGCCCGCGATCGTCGTGGACGACGTCCAGACGGCGCTCGGCGCCCTCGCCCGGCACGTCGTGCGCAGGCTCGGCGCGACCCTCGTCGCCCTGACCGGCTCGGCCGGCAAGACCAGCACCAAGGACCTCGTCGCCCAGGTCCTGCGGCGCAAGGCGCCGACGGTGTTCACGCCCGGCTCCCTCAACAACGAGATCGGGCTGCCGCTGACCGCCCTGTCCGCCACCGAGGAGACCCGGTTCCTCGTCCTGGAGATGGGCGCCCGCGGCATCGGCCACATCCGCTACCTCGCCGGTCTGACGCCGCCGCGGATCGGCCTCGTGCTCAACGTCGGCACCGCCCACATCGGCGAGTTCGGCGGCCGCGAGCAGATCGCCCAGGCGAAGGGCGAACTCGTCGAGAGCCTCCCGCCCGCGGACGAGGGCGGCGTGGCGGTCCTCAACGCCGACGACCCCCTGGTCCGCGCCATGGCCTCCCGTACGAAGGCGAAGGTGGTCCTTTTCGGAGAGTCCGACGAAGCGGACGTACGCGCCGAGAACGTGAGACTCACGGACACCGGACAGCCCGCCTTCAGGCTTCACACACCCTCCGGTGCAAGCGATGTGACCATGCGCCTGTACGGTGAGCATCACGTGTCGAACGCGCTCGCCGCGGCCGCCGTCGCCCATGAGCTGGGTATGTCCGCGGAAGAGATCGCCACCGCTCTCTCCGAGGCGGACTCCCTCTCCCGCTGGCGGATGGAGGTCACCGAGCGCCCGGACGGCGTGACGATCGTCAACGACGCCTACAACGCGAACCCCGAGTCCATGCGAGCCGCCCTGCGCGCGCTCGCCGCAATGGGCAGAGCCTCACAGGCGAAGGGGGGCCGTACGTGGGCGGTGCTCGGCAAGATGGCCGAGCTGGGGGACGAGGCGCTCGCCGAGCACGACGCGGTCGGACGGCTCGCCGTCCGGCTCAATGTCGGCAAGCTCGTCGCGGTCGGGGGCAGGGAAGCCGCCTGGCTGCAACTGGGCGCATACAACGAGGGTTCGTGGGGTGAGGAGTCGGTGCACGTGTCCGACGCACAGGCGGCTGTCGACCTGTTGCGCAGCGAGTTGCGCCCGGGAGACGTCGTACTCGTGAAGGCGTCCCGTTCGGTCGGTCTGGAGAGCGTCGCGCAGGCGCTGCTCGAGACCGGTGCCGAGGGTGAGGTCGCCGCCCGATGATGAATCAGATCCTGTTCGCGGGCGTCATCGGCCTCTTCCTGACGCTGGTCGGCACCCCGCTGCTGATCAAGCTGCTCGCACGCAAGGGGTACGGCCAGTACATCCGCGACGACGGCCCGCGCGAGCACGCCAGCAAGCGCGGTACGCCGACCATGGGCGGCATCGCCTTCATCCTGGCGACGGTCGCGGCGTACTTCCTGTCCAAGGTCATCACGGGCAAGCCGCCGACCTACTCCGGCCTGCTGGTGCTCGGCCTGATGTGCGGCATGGGCCTGGTCGGCTTCCTCGACGACTACATCAAGATCGTCAAGCGGCGTTCGCTGGGCCTGCGGGCCAAGGCGAAGATGGCCGGCCAGCTGATCGTCGGCATCGCCTTCGCGGTGCTCTCGCTCCAGTTCTCCGACCAGCGCGGCAACACCCCCGCCTCCACGAAGCTGTCGTTCATCACGGACTTCGGCTGGACGATCGGCCCGGTGCTGTTCGTCGTCTGGGCGCTGTTCATGATCCTCGCCATGTCCAACGGCGTGAACCTGACGGACGGTCTGGACGGCCTCGCCACCGGCGCCTCCGTCCTCGTCTTCGGCGCCTACACCTTCATCGGCGTCTGGCAGTTCCAGGAGTCCTGCGCCAACGGCGAGACCCTGACCAACCCCAGCGCCTGCTACGAGGTGCGCGATCCGCTGGACCTCGCGGTCATCGCCTCCGCGCTGATGGGCGCCTGCCTCGGCTTCCTGTGGTGGAACACCTCGCCGGCCAAGATCTTCATGGGCGACACCGGTTCGCTGGCGCTCGGCGGCGTGCTCGCCGGTCTCGCGATCTGCTCCCGCACCGAACTGCTCATGGCCATCCTGGGCGGCCTGTTCGTCCTCATCACCATGTCGGTGGTCATCCAGGTCGGCTCCTTCCGGATGACCGGCAAGCGCGTCTTCCGGATGGCACCGCTCCAGCACCACTTCGAACTCAAGGGCTGGTCCGAGGTCCTCGTCGTGGTCCGCTTCTGGATCATCCAGGGCATCTGCGTGATCGTCGGACTGGGTCTCTTCTACGCGGGATGGGCAGCAGAAAAGTGACCGACTGGCAGGGGAAGAACGTCACCGTCGCCGGGCTCGGCGTCTCCGGCATCCCGGCGGCCAAGGTGCTGCACGGCCTCGGCGCGCACGTCACCGTCGTCAACGACGGCGACGACGCACGCGCGCGCGAGCAGGCCGCGGAGCTGCTGGAGCTGGGCGTCACCGTGCGCCTCGGCGACGGGGCGACCCTGCCCGAGGGCACCGAACTGATCGTCACCGCGCCCGGCTGGAAGCCGGACAAGCCGCTGTTCACGGCGGCCGCCGCGGCCGGTGTGCCGGTGTGGGGCGACGTCGAACTCGCCTGGCGGCTCAGGGGACCCGACGCGGCCCCCTGGCTCTGCGTCACCGGCACCAACGGCAAGACCACCACCACGCAGATGCTGGCGTCGATCCTGACGGCGGCCGGCCTGCGCACGGCGGCCGTCGGCAACATCGGCGTCTCGCTGCTGGACGCCGTCCTCGGCGAGGAGCACTACGACGTCCTCGCCGTGGAGCTCTCCAGCTACCAGCTGCACTGGGCGCCCTCCCTGCGCGCCCACTCGGCCACCGTGCTCAACCTGGCCCCGGACCACCTCGACTGGCACGGCTCCATGGAGGCGTACGCCAAGGACAAGGGCCGGGTGTACGAGGGCAACCGGGTCGCCTGCGTCTACAACGTGGCCGACAAGGCCACCGAGGACCTGGTGCGCGAGGCGGACGTCGAGGAGGGCTGCCGGGCCGTCGGCTTCACGCTGGGCACCCCCGGCCCCTCCCAACTCGGCGTCGTGGACGGCATCCTGGTCGACCGCGCCTTCGTCGAGAACCGGCAGAAGAACGCCCAGGAACTGGCAGAGGTCTCCGACGTCCGCCCGCCGGCCCCGCACAACGTCGCCAACGCCCTTGCCGCGGCGGCCCTGGCGCGCGCCTTCGGGGTGCCCGCCACGGCCGTGCGGGACGGGTTGCGGGCCTTCACACCCGACGCCCACCGGATCGCCCACGTGGCGGACCTGGACGGCGTCGCGTACGTCGACGACTCCAAGGCCACCAACACCCATGCCGCGCAAGCCTCGTTGGCGGCGTACGAGTCGATCGTGTGGATCGCGGGCGGCCTGGCCAAGGGGGCGACCTTCGACGAGCTGGTCGCGGTGTCGGCGAAGCGGCTGCGCGGGGTCGTGCTCATCGGCGCCGACCGCGCCCTGATCCGGGAAGCCCTGACGCGACACGCCCCGCAGGTACCGGTCGTCGAGCTCGACCGGACCGACACTGGGGCCATGCTCGCGGCTGTCCGGGAGGCCCGCGCACTCGCCGCCGAGGGCGACACGGTGCTGCTCGCCCCGGCCTGCGCCTCCATGGACATGTTCGTCAACTACAACCAGCGCGGTGACGCGTTCGCGGAGGCCGTTCGCGAACTCGGCGCCTGACCCGGCCGCCTGCCGGGCGGACCTTGGGAGGGACGCGTGCGACCGTCGAGGCCGATGCTCACCGGAGGCTGCGGTGCCCGGTAGCCGTACCGGGCGGCCGCCCGTCCAGCGGGCCGTCCGCAGACCCGCCGCGGGGCCGCCGCGCGACAACCCGGCGCTGCGGCTCTACACGCGTGCCCGCAAGGCCTGGGACCGGCCGCTGACCGCCTACTACCTGATCCTCGGCGGCAGCCTGCTGATCACCGTGCTGGGCCTGGTGATGGTCTACTCGGCCTCGCAGATCACCGCGTTGCAGATGTCGTTGCCGGGCTCGTTCTTCTTCCGCAAGCAGTTCCTCGCCGCCGCCATCGGCGGGCTGCTGATGCTGGCCGCCTCCCGGATGCCGGTGAAACTGCACCGGGCGCTGGCCTACCCGATCCTCGCGGGCGCCGTCTTCCTGATGATCCTGGTGCAGGTGCCGGGGATAGGGATGGCCGTCAACGGCAACCAGAACTGGATCTCGCTCGGCGGCTCGTTCCAGATCCAGCCCAGCGAGTTCGGCAAGCTCGCGCTGGTGCTCTGGGGCGCCGACCTGCTGGCCCGCAAGCAGGACAGGGCGCTGCTGAGCCAGTGGAAGCACCTGCTGGTGCCGCTCGTGCCGGGCGCGTTCATGCTGCTCGGACTGATCATGCTCGGCGGCGACATGGGGACGGCGATCATCCTCACGGCCATCCTGTTCGGCCTGTTGTGGCTGGCGGGCGCGCCCACCCGCCTCTTCGCCGGTGTGCTCTCGGTCGCCGCCCTGATCGGCGTGGTCCTCATCAAGACCAGTCCGAACCGCATGGCGCGGCTCGCCTGCATCGGCGCCACCGAACCGAAGTCCGGGGCGGCCGACTGCTGGCAGGCCGTGCACGGGATCTACGCCCTCGCCTCGGGCGGCATCTTCGGGTCCGGACTCGGTGCGAGTGTGGAGAAATGGGGACAACTCCCCGAGGCGCACACCGACTTCATCTTCGCCGTCACCGGTGAGGAACTGGGTCTCGCGGGGACGCTGTCGGTGCTCGCCCTGTTCGCGGCTCTAGGCTATGCGGGTATCCGCGTGGCCGGACGCACGGAGGACCCCTTCGTCAGGTATGCCGCGGGAGGCGTGACCACCTGGATCACGGCCCAGGCCGTGATCAACATCGGTGCGGTGCTCGGCCTGCTGCCGATCGCCGGTGTCCCCCTCCCGCTGTTCTCCTACGGGGGATCCGCCCTGCTGCCGACCATGTTCGCCATCGGGCTGCTGATCGCCTTCGCACGCGACGAGCCCGCTGCGCGGGCGGCGCTTGCGATGCGGCCCCGCCGCTTTGGTAGAAAGCGGGGAGCCGGGGGTCTCACGGGGCCCCGGAGATGGAACACGATGCGACGGCGCGCCTCGGCGGCGCGTACGTCCGGAGAGCGGTGAATTTCGGTGCATGTCGTACTCGCTGGTGGGGGGACCGCCGGCCACATCGAGCCCGCGCTCGCCCTCGCGGACGCCCTGCGCAGGCAGGACCCCTCGGTGGGGATCACGGCCCTGGGCACGGAGCGCGGTCTGGAGACCACGCTCGTACCCCAGCGGGGTTACGAGCTGGCGCTGATCCCCGCGGTGCCGCTGCCGCGCAAGCCGACCCCCGAACTGATCACCGTCCCGGGCCGGCTGCGCGGCACGATCAAGGCGACCGAGCAGATCCTGGAGCGCACCAAGGCCGACGTGGTCGTGGGCTTCGGCGGATACGTGGCGCTGCCCGCCTACCTGGCCGCCAAGCGCCGGGGCGTGCCGATCGTCATCCACGAGGCCAACGCCCGCCCGGGCCTGGCCAACAAGATCGGCTCGCGGTACGCCGCCCGCGTCGCCGTCTCCACGCCCGACAGCAAGCTCCGCGACGCCCGCTACATCGGCATCCCGCTGCGCCGTTCCATCGCCACGCTGGACCGGGCCGCCGTGCGCCCCGAGGCGCGGCACGCCTTCGGGCTCGACCCGAACCTGCCGACGCTGCTCGTCTCCGGCGGCTCGCAGGGCGCCCGCCGCCTCAACGAGGTGGTCCAGCAGGTCGCCCCGTGGCTCCAGCAGGCCGGCATCCAGGTCCTGCACGCGGTCGGCCCGAAGAACGAACTGCCGCAGGTCCAGCAGATGCCGGGAATGCCCCCGTACATCCCGGTACCGTACGTGGACCGGATGGATCTCGCGTACGCCGCGGCCGACATGATGCTCTGCCGCGCGGGCGCGATGACCGTCGCCGAACTCTCCGCCGTCGGGCTCCCCGCCGCCTACGTCCCGCTGCCCATCGGCAACGGCGAGCAGCGGCTGAACGCCCAGCCGGTGGTCAAGGCCGGCGGCGGCCTCCTGGTCGACGACGCGGAACTGACCCCGGAGTGGATCCGGGAGAACGTCCTGCCGGTGCTGGCCGACCCGCACCGGCTGTACGAGATGTCCCGCGCCGCCGGTGAGTTCGGCCGCCGGGACGCCGACGACCTGCTCGTCGGCATGGTGCACGAGGCGATCGCCGCCGGCCGTGCACACCACTAGGGAACGCATCGGCGAGTGAGCCGAAGGGGCGTCGTCGGCGCCGAGCGGTCGGGGACCTCCCGCCGTTCGGCGCCGGCCGCGGCGCCCCGGAGGCGAACCGGGCCAGGAAAGGGAGTGCGCGTGGCCGGATCCGCCACCGCCGAGCGCGGTGCACGCCAGCAGGAGTCGTCCGGCCCGCCCCTCGTCCGGCGGCTCGGCCCGCGCCGGCTCCGCAGGGCCCTCGTCGTCGCGCTCGTGGCCGTCCTCCTCGGCGGCGGCGCCGGCTGGCTCCTGTACGGCTCCCCGTGGCTGCGCGTGGAGCGGGTCTCCGTCTCCGGCACGGCGGTTCTGACCCCGGCCCAGGTCCGCGAGGCCGCCGCCGTCCCCGTGGGGTCACCGGTGGTCTCCGTCGACACCGGTGCGATCGAGGCGAGGCTGAGGGAGAAGCTGCGCCGGATCGACTCGGTGGCCGTGACGCGTTCCTGGCCCGACGGAATCGATCTGGAGGTGACCGAGCGCACGCCCGTCCTGCTGGTTCCGCAGGGGCGGAAATTCGTCGAAGTGGACGACGAGGGTGTCCGTTTCGCCACCGTCTCCCGGGCGCCGAAGGGCGTCCCGCTGCTGGAGGCGGAGCCCTCCCCGTCGAGTTCGGCCGCCGCGAGCCTGCGCCGCTTCGGAGAGGACCGCCTCGTCCGTGAGGCGGTGCGGGCCGCCGGCGGTCTGCCGTCCGCGGTCGCCCGGGCCACCCGTGTCGTCAAGATCCGTTCCTACGACGACATCTCGCTGGAGCTGAGCGGTGGCCGGACCGTCGCGTGGGGCAGCGCCGAGGACGCGGCGGCGAAGGGTCGTACCATCCTCGCCCTGATGAAGGCCTCTCCGGACGCGCGGCACTTCGATGTGAGTGTCCCCACGGCCCCCGCGTCAGTGGGCAGTTGACGCACATCGGTGCAGGCCAGCACCCTGGTTGGGCAGCGACATGGCTGATCACATAGGGTGAAAAGAAAAACGGGAGGTTCGGCGTGTTCGTTGAACGGGCGCCACTTGTCGACTTAGTGTCCTGTTCAGAAGACTTCAAGGAACAGGCACACTGGTAACCCTAAACTTCAACGTTAGGGTTCGGGTCGGCGAAACGGACCGTCCCATTCGGCATCAGTCGCCGGATCGTGGAGCGCAGAGCGTCTCGCGAACCAGCGACACGTAACTCGAGGCGAGAGGCCTTCGACGTGGCAGCACCGCAGAACTACCTCGCAGTCATCAAAGTCATCGGTGTCGGCGGCGGTGGTGTCAATGCCATCAACCGGATGATCGAGGTCGGTCTCAAGGGTGTCGAGTTCATCGCCATCAACACGGACGCCCAGGCTCTGTTGATGAGCGACGCCGACGTCAAACTCGACGTCGGCCGCGAACTCACCCGCGGACTCGGCGCCGGAGCCAACCCGGCCGTCGGCCGCAAGGCCGCCGAGGACCACCGCGAGGAGATCGAGGAGGTCCTCAAGGGGGCCGACATGGTCTTCGTGACGGCCGGTGAAGGCGGTGGCACCGGTACCGGCGGCGCACCCGTCGTGGCCAACATCGCGCGCTCCCTGGGCGCCCTCACCATCGGCGTGGTCACCCGCCCGTTCACCTTCGAGGGACGGCGCCGCGCGAACCAGGCCGAGGACGGCATCGCCGAACTCCGCGAAGAGGTCGACACCCTCATCGTCATCCCCAACGACCGGCTGCTGTCCATCTCGGACCGCCAGGTCTCCGTCCTCGACGCGTTCAAGTCGGCGGACCAGGTCCTGCTCTCCGGTGTCCAGGGCATCACCGACCTCATCACCACGCCGGGTCTGATCAACCTCGACTTCGCCGACGTCAAGTCGGTCATGTCCGAGGCGGGTTCGGCCCTCATGGGCATCGGCTCGGCCCGCGGCGACGACCGCGCGGTGGCCGCCGCCGAGATGGCGATCTCCTCGCCGCTGCTCGAGGCGTCCATCGACGGCGCCCGGGGTGTGCTCCTGTCCATCTCCGGCGGCTCCGACCTCGGCCTGTTCGAGATCAACGAGGCCGCCCAGCTGGTCAGCGAGGCCGCCCACCCCGAGGCCAACATCATCTTCGGCGCCGTCATCGACGACGCGCTCGGCGACGAGGTCCGGGTCACCGTGATCGCGGCCGGCTTCGACGGGGGCCAGCCCCCGGCCCGCCGGGACAACGTCCTCGGCTCGGCCTCCGGCTCCTCGTCGGCCTCCTCGGCCCCGTCCTCGGCCTCGGCCTCCTCGGCCTCGCACCGCCGCGAGGAGCCCGCTCCGGTACGGCAGCCCGAGAGCCGCCCGACCTTCGGCTCGCTCGGCAGCGTGACCCCGAAGGAGGCGCCGGAGCCGGCACCCGAGCCGGTGGCCGACATCCCGGTCGCCCCGCCGGTGCCGCCGTCGCGCAGCTACTCGGACAGCGCGGCCGAGGAACTGGACGTGCCGGACTTCCTGAAGTGATAGGACAGCGCGGACACGCGAGCGGCGCGCACTTCGCCTTCACCGACCGGTGGGGCGGGGTGAGCGCCGCTCCGTACGAGGAGCTCAACCTCGGCGGCGCGGTGGGCGACGATCCCGGGGCCGTACGGGCCAACCGGAAGTCCGCGGCCGAGTCGCTGGGGCTCGAGGCGGACCGGGTCGTCTGGATGAACCAGGTGCACGGCGCGGACGTCGCCGTCGTCGACGGTCCGTGGGATGAGCGCCGGGTGCCCGAGGTCGACGCGGTCGTCACCCGGGAGCGGGGGCTCGCGCTCGCCGTCCTCACCGCCGACTGCACGCCCGTCCTGCTCGCCGACCCGGTCGCCGGTGTCGTGGCCGCGGCCCACGCCGGCCGCCCCGGAATGGTCGCGGGGATCGTCCCCGCCGCCGTACGGGCCATGGTCGGCCTCGGCGCCGAGCCGTCCCGGATCGTCGCCCGCACCGGCCCCGCCGTCTGCGGCCGGTGCTACGAGGTGCCGGAGGCGATGCGGGCCGAGGTGGCCGCCGTCGAGCCGGCCGCGCACGCCGAGACCTCCTGGGGCACTCCCGCGGTCGACGTGACCGCCGGGGTGCACGCGCAGCTCGACCGGCTCGGGGTGCACGACCGGGAGCGGTCGCCGGTGTGCACGCGCGAGTCACAGGACCACTTCTCGTACCGCCGCGATCGCACCACGGGGCGACTCGCGGGATATGTCTGGCTGGGCTGAGGGGCATGACGGACCGCAAGGAAGAACTCGCCGGGAATCTGGCGGAGGTGGAGCAGCGCATCACGGCCGCGTGCGCCGCGGCCGGGCGCGCGCGGGATGAGGTGACCCTGATCGTGGTCACCAAGACCTACCCGGCGAGCGACGTGCGGGCACTGTCGGAACTCGGTGTGCGGCACGTCGCCGAGAACCGTGACCAGGACGCGGCGCCCAAGGCCGCCGCCTGCTCGGATCTGCCCCTTTCCTGGCACTTCGTGGGGCAGTTGCAGACCAACAAGGTGCGATCCGTGGTCGGTTACGCGGATGTCGTGCAGTCCGTGGACCGCTCCCGCCTGGTCACGGCCCTGTCGAAGGAGGCGGAGCGCGCCGGGCGCGAGGTCGGCTGCCTCATCCAGGTCGCTCTCGACGCGGGCGAGCCCTCGGCGGGAGGGGGCGCGCGCGGGGAGCGGGGCGGTGTCGCGCCCGGCGGGATCGCGGAGTTGGCCGACCTCGTGGCGGACGCTCCGGGCCTCCGGCTCGACGGGCTGATGACGGTCGCACCTCTGACCGGGGAGTACGCCGGACGTCAACGGGAGGCGTTCGACCGGCTGATGGATTTGTCGACCGACCTGCGCCGGACCCATCCTGCTGCGAACATGGTCTCGGCAGGGATGAGCGCGGACCTCGAACAGGCCGTGGCGGCCGGGGCGACACATGTACGCGTCGGCACCGCGGTACTCGGAGTCCGCCCCAGGCTCGGGTAACGTCGCCAGGAAGTCGGACCACAGTAGAAAATATGGTCATTACCGCCGGAAAGGCGACATAAGGGCCACGTGGATCGCGGGACTTGGCAGTCGTCAGCGGATCCACCACAGAGCGGAGGACTCAGAGAATGGCCGGCGCGATGCGCAAGATGGCGGTCTACCTCGGCCTCGTGGAGGACGATGGGTACGACGGCCGGGGTTTCGACCCCGACGACGACTTCGAACCCGAGCTCGACCCTGAGCCCGAGCGTGACCACCGACGGCACGAGCCGTCACACCAGTCACATGGAGCACATCAGTCCCAAAGGGACGAAGAGGTGCGAATCACCCAACCGCCCGTGCCGCGCGAGCCGGTGGCCAGATCCGTTTCGCCAGGCGCGGAATCCGGGCGGCCGGCGCGGATCGCGCCCGTGGCATCCATCACACAAGAACGTCAGTCCCTGGAGAAGAACGCACCGGTGATCATGCCCAAGGTCGTGTCCGAACGAGAGCCGTACCGGATCACCACGCTCCACCCCCGGACCTACAACGAGGCCCGTACCATCGGGGAACACTTCCGTGAGGGCACCCCGGTGATCATGAATCTGACCGAGATGGATGACACAGACGCGAAGCGACTTGTCGACTTTGCGGCCGGTTTGGTGTTTGGTCTTCACGGCAGCATCGAGCGGGTGACGCAGAAGGTGTTCCTGTTGTCGCCTGCTAACGTCGATGTCACGGCGGAGGACAAGGCCCGCATCGCAGAGGGCGGGTTCTTCAACCAGAGCTGAGACGCAAGACCGGAAACAGCAGTACAGAGAAGCGCGGAACAGGGGAGAGGGAAGCACCGAACATGAGCGTGGTCCTGGATGTCGTCTACATCGCGCTGATGGTCTTCCTCATCGTGCTCATCTTCCGGCTGGTCATGGACTACGTCTTCCAGTTCGCCCGCTCATGGCAGCCCGGCAAGGCGATGGTGGTCGTTCTGGAGGCCACCTACACTGTCACCGATCCACCGCTCAAGCTTCTGCGGCGGGTGATCCCTCCGTTGCGTCTCGGGGGCGTGGCGCTCGACCTGTCCTTCTTCGTACTGATGATCATCGTCTACGTCCTGATCTCGATCGTGAGCCAGGTGTGAGCGATGTGAACTACCGTCTTGCCGAATGCCGACGACTACGTTGAGGTGAAGAGATGCCGTTGACCCCCGAGGACGTGCGGAACAAGCAGTTCACGACCGTCCGCCTCCGAGAAGGCTATGACGAGGACGAGGTCGATGCCTTCCTCGACGAGGTCGAAGCCGAACTGACCCGCCTGCTGCGGGAGAACGAGGACCTGCGCGCCAAGCTGGCCGCTGCCACGCGTGCTGCTGCCCAGAACCAGCAGAACATGCGCAAGCCGCCGGAGCAGCAGGACCAGCAGCAGCAGGGGATGCCCCCGCAGCAGCAGGGTATGCCCCAGCAGGGTATGCCCCAGCAAGGGATGCCGCAGCAGGGTATGCCGCAGGGTATGCGCGGCGGTCCGGTGCCCGCCGGCATATCGGGCCCGCCGCAGCAGCAGATGGGTGGCCCCATGGGTGGCCCGCCCCAGCTGCCGAGCGGTGCCCCGCAGCTTCCCGCCGGCCCCGGCGGTGGTCAGGGCGGTCCGCAGGGTCCCGGTCAGATGGGTCAGGGCCAGATGGGCCCCGGTCCGATGGGTCAGGGGCAGATGGGCCAGGGGCAGATGGGTCCCGGTCCGATGGGTCAGGGCCCCATGGGTCAGGGCCCGATGGGTCAGGGCCCCATGGGTGGCCACCCCATGCAGCAGCAGATGGGCGGCCCCATGGGCGGCCCCGGTCAGGGCCCCGGTGGCGACAGCGCCGCCCGTGTCCTCTCGCTGGCCCAGCAGACCGCCGACCAGGCGATCGCCGAGGCCCGCTCCGAAGCCAACAAGATCGTCGGTGAGGCGCGTTCGCGTGCCGAGGGTCTCGAGCGCGACGCCCGTGCCAAGGCCGACGCCCTGGAGCGGGACGCGCAGGAGAAGCACCGCGTCGCGATGGGCTCCCTGGAGTCCGCCCGCGCCACGCTGGAGCGCAAGGTCGAGGACCTGCGCGGCTTCGAGCGCGAGTACCGCACGCGCCTGAAGTCGTACCTCGAGTCCCAGCTCCGTCAGCTGGAGACCCAGGCCGACGACTCCCTCGCCCCGCCGCGCACCCCGGCCGCGGCCTCCCTGCCGCCGTCCCCGTCGCCCTCGATGGCTCCGGCCGGCGCGAGCGCCCCGTCCTACGGCGGCGGCAACCCGGGCATGGGCGGACCGGGCCAGACCGGCCCGTCCTACGGCGGTCAGCAGCAGATGTCCCCGGCGATGACCCAGCCGATGGCGCCGGTGCGTCCGCAGGGCCCCTCCCCGATGGGGCAGGCGCCCTCGCCGATGCGCGGTTTCCTCATCGACGAGGACGACAACTGACGGGCGCCACCACGCCTCAGGCGTCGGCAGCGTAGAAGGGCGGGGCCCCGGATTCTCTCCGGGGCCCCGCCCTTTTTACGCGTGTTGCGGGGCCGGTCCCCGCGGGCCGCGTGCGGACCGCACGCGGCCCGCGGGGAGGCGGGCGGCAGACGCCGGCGGCGACGCCGGGCGTGCGGAAGGGCCCGGCCCCCAGGGGGACCGGGCCCTTGCGGGCGCCGGGGCGTTACGCCTTGCGCAGGCGGAACGTCAGGGTCAGGCCCTCGTCCGTGAACGGGGCGCCGTAGGCGTCGTCCGCCTCGCCCCGCGCGAAGTCGGTGGCGAGGACCTCGTCGGCGATCAGGGCCGCGTGGCCGGTCAGCGCCTCGGCGGTTCCCGGGTCGGTCGCGGTCCAGCGGAGCGCGATGCGGTCGGCGACGTCGAGGCCGCTGTTCTTGCGGGCCTCCTGGATCAGGCGGATCGCGTCCCGGGCCAGGCCGGCGCGGCGCAGCTCCTCGGTGATCTCCAGGTCGAGGGCGACGGTCGCGCCCGAGTCGGACGCCACCGACCACCCCTCGCGCGGGGTCTCCGTGATGATCACCTCGTCCGGGGCGAGGGTGACCGTCTCGCCGTCGACCTCCACCGACGCCGTGCCCTCGCGCAGGGCGAGGGAGAGCGCGGCCGCGTCGGCGTTCGCCACGGCCTTGGCCACGTCCTGGACGCGCTTGCCGAACCGCTTGCCCAGGGCGCGGAAGTTGGCCTTGGCGGTCGTGTCGACGAGGCTGCCGCCGACCTCGGCGAGCGACGCGAGGGACTCGACGTTCAGCTCCTCCGTGATCTGCGCGTGCAGCTCGGGGGAGAGCGCGTCGAAGCCGGAGGCCGCGATGAGCGCCCGGCGCAGCGGCTGGCGCGTCTTCACGCCCGACTCGGCGCGGGTGGCACGGCCCAGCTCGACCAGGCGGCGCACCAGGGCCATCTGCCGCGACAGCTCCGGGTCGATCGCGGAGAGGTCCGCCTCCGGCCAGGACGCCAGGTGCACCGACTCGGGGGCGTCGGCGGAGACCGGCACGACCAGGTCCTGCCAGACCCGCTCGGTGATGAACGGGGTCAGCGGGGCCATCAGCTTCGTGACCGTCTCGACGACCTCGTGCAGGGTGCGCAGCGCGGCCTTGTCGCCCTGCCAGAAACGGCGGCGGGAGCGGCGCACGTACCAGTTGGACAGGTCGTCGACGAACGCCGAGAGGAGCTTGCCGGCGCGCTGGGTGTCGTAGGCCTCCAGCGCCTGGGTCACCTGGTCGGTGAGCGCGTGGAGTTCGGACAGCAGCCAGCGGTCGAGGACGGTGCGGTCGGCGGGGGCCGGGTCGGCGCCGGACGGGGCCCAGCCGGAGGTGCGGGCGTACAGGGCCTGGAAGGCGACCGTGTTCCAGTAGGTGAGGAGGGTCTTGCGCACCACTTCCTGGATGGTGCCGTGGCCGACGCGGCGGGCCGCCCAGGGGGAGCCGCCGGCCGCCATGAACCAGCGCACCGCGTCGGCGCCGTGCTGGTCCATCAGCGGGATCGGCTGGAGGATGTTGCCCAGGTGCTTGGACATCTTGCGGCCGTCCTCGGCGAGGATGTGGCCGAGGCAGACGACGTTCTCGTAGGAGGACTTGTCGAAGACCAGGGTGCCGACCGCCATCAGCGTGTAGAACCAGCCGCGGGTCTGGTCGATGGCCTCGCTGATGAACTGCGCGGGGTAGCGGGACTCGAAGAGTTCCTTGTTCTTGTACGGGTAGCCCCACTGCGCGAACGGCATCGAACCCGAGTCGTACCAGGCGTCGATGACCTCGGGCACGCGCGTGGCCGTCTGCGCGCACTCGGGGCAGTCGAAGGTGACCGCGTCGATGTAGGGGCGGTGCGGGTCCAGTCCGGACTGGTCGGTCCCGGTCAGCTCGGTCAGCTCCGCGCGCGAGCCGACGACGGTGAGGTGGCCGTCCGCGCAGCGCCAGATCGGCAGCGGGGTGCCCCAGTAGCGGCTGCGGGAGAGCGCCCAGTCGATGTTGTTGTTCAGCCAGTCGCCGAAGCGGCCGTGCTTGACGGTGTCCGGGAACCAGTTCGTCTTCTCGTTCTCCGCCAGGAGGCGGTCCTTGACGGCCGTGGTGCGGATGTACCAGGACGGCTGCGCGTAGTAGAGCAGCGCGGTGTGGCAGCGCCAGCAGTGCGGGTAGCTGTGCTCGTACGGCAGGTGCTTGAAGAGGAGGCCGCGCTGCTGGAGGTCCTCGGTGAGCTTTTCGTCCGCCTTCTTGAAGAAGACGCCGCCGACCAGCGGGACGTCCTCCTCGAAGGTGCCGTCCGGGCGGACGGGGTTGACGACGGGCAGGCCGTAGGAGCGGCAGACCTTGAGGTCGTCCTCGCCGAAGGCGGGGGACTGGTGGACCAGACCCGTGCCGTCCTCGGTGGTGACGTACTCGGCGTTCACCACGTACTGGGCGGGCTCGGGGAACTCCACCAGTTCGAACGGCCGCTGGTAGGTCCAGCGCTCCATCTCGGCGCCGGTGAAGGTCTGCCCGGTGCTCTCCCAGCCCTCGCCGAGGGCCTTGGCGAGCAGCGGCTCGGCGACGACGAGCTTCTCCGTGCCGTCCGTGGCGACGACGTAGGTGACCTCGGGGTGCGCGGCGACCGCGGTGTTGGAGACCAGCGTCCAGGGCGTGGTCGTCCAGATCAGCAGCGCGGCCTCGCCGGCGAGCGGACCGGAGGTGAGCGGGAAGCGGACGTACACGGACGGGTCGACGATCGTCTCGTAGCCCTGCGCCAGCTCGTGGTCCGACAGGCCCGTCTCGTCGCGCGGGCACCAGGGGGCCACGCGGTAGTCCTGCACCAGCAGGCCCTTGTCGAAGATCTCCTTGAGCGACCACCACACGGACTCGATGTACTCGGGGTCCATGGTCCGGTACGCGTCGTCCAGGTCGACCCAGTAGCCCATGCGGTGGGTCAGCTCGGTGAACGCGTCGGTGTGCCGGGTCACGGAGGCGCGGCACTTGTCGTTGAACTCCGCGATGCCGTACGCCTCGATGTCCTGCTTGCCGGTGAAGCCGAGCTCCTTCTCCACCGCCAGCTCCACCGGGAGGCCGTGGCAGTCCCAGCCGGCCTTGCGGCCCACGTGGTAGCCGCGCATGGTGCGGAACCGGGGGAAGACGTCCTTGAAGACGCGCGCCTCGATGTGGTGGGCCCCCGGCATGCCGTTGGCGGTGGGCGGGCCCTCGTAGAACACCCATTCGGGGCGGCCCTCGGACTGCTCCAGGGTCTTGGCGAAGATCTTCTGCTCGCGCCAGAAATCGAGCACGGCGTGCTCGAGGGCGGGCAGGTCGACCTGGGCGGGTACCTGTCGGTACTGCGGCTGCGTGTTCAACGAGCTTCCTCCGGCGGATGTGCTGCCTTCCGTCGGAGGGACGAGAGCCTTGTCCACGCCGTGTGCGGCGCGCTCCCGCGGTACCACCCTCCTTGGCCCTCCGGTGCGCCGTACGCTCCGGGGAGCCCCCTCATTGGGGTCGCGATGCCGGTTCTACTCGCCGCCGTCGGGCTGCGGCTTTCTTCCGGCGGCTCCGGGGTGATCTTCACGTCGCGCTCGCCCCCGGGCTTCCACCGTCCCCGGGTCGCTCTGGGCTGCGTACGCCGCTACTCGTCCCCATCCACGCTTCTCGCTCCGCCCAGTGTACGGCGCCGCGCGGACGGCGGCGGACCGGTTTTCCGGCTTCGCGGGCGGCGGTCCGGGGGCGGTCCGGGATGACCCGAACGGCGAGGCGCGCGGATTCCGGCTCCCGGACCGCCGGCCGGCCGGAATACCTGGCGGGGAGCTGGGCACAACGGATGCAGGCCTGCCGCGCGACGTGCGCGAGGCGGCGAATCGGGCGGTGTGCCCCGTTGCCGCGGGACTCGAGTCGATTTATCGTCCCAGCACGATTCGCGTGCAAGATCACAATATGTGAAGGGGCCGCGGCCATGGTGGCGAAGAAGACCGCCGTACAGCAGTCGGCGTCCGGCAGTTCCACCGGCGCCCCCGGCGGTGCGGCCGAGGACGCCGGTGCGAAGAGGGGCACGCGGGGCAGTGGTACGGCGGGGGCCGCGAAGCCGGCGAGGCGGGCCGGGAGGACGGTGTCCGGGAAGGCGGTGGCCGGGAAGGCGGCGAAGGCGGCGCCCGAGGAGGCGGTGCCCCGGAAGAGGACCGCGGCCTCGGAGAAGGCCGCCGAGGAGGCGCCCGCCGGGAGGGCTCCCGTCGAGGAGGAGGCGGTCGGGAAGAAGGCCGCCGGGAGGAAGGCCGCTTCGAAGGGGGCGGCCGCGGGCAGGAAGACGGCCGGGGCCCGGCAGGGGGCGGTCCGCGCGTCGGAGGCCGGTCCGCGGGACACGGTCGACGAGGTGGACGCCGGTACGGAAGGGACCGGCGGCGGGGGCGGTGCGGCCGGGAAGGGGACCGCCCGCAGGAGTGCTCCCGGCGGGAGCACGGCCAAGGACGAGAAGGTGGGCGCGGCCACGGCCGCGGAACAGACGGGAGCCACGACGGTGGTTGCGAAGAAGACTGACACGGCCCCGGCGGCGCAGACCGCTGTTCCCAAGGCGCGCTTCGCCGCGGCGGAGCCCGGCGAACTGGCGGTACGCCCCGGTGAGGACCCCTGGACCCCCGAGGAGGCCGGGGAGGCCCGCGCCGAACTGGACTCCGAGCGGGACCGGCTGCGCGCCGAGCTGGCCTCCTCGGAGGCGGCCCTGGTCGGGCTGATGCGGGACTCGGGGGACGGCGCGGGCGACGACCAGGCGGACACCGGGACGAAGAACATCACGCGCGAGCACGAGCTGGCGCTGGCGGCCAACGCGCGCGAGATGCTGATCCAGACCGAGCACGCCCTGGAGCGGCTGGACGCGGGCACCTACGGCCTGTGCGAGAACTGCGGCGATCCCATCGGCAAGGCCCGCATGCAGGCCTTCCCGCGGGCCACGCTGTGCGTCGAGTGCAAGCAGAAGCAGGAGCGGCGGTACTGATCACCCGGCCCTCGCGAGGCGTGCCGTACCCTCGTCCTCAGTCAGGTACCTAGGTCGAGGGACTCACGTGGCAGAGGCGGAGCGCATCATCGGTACGCCGGACACTCCAGAGGCGGCGGGAGCCGGGCCGGAGCCGTCCGACGGGGACACCGGGCAGCCGGCGTCGGGCGAGTCGCCCGGTGCGGACGGGGCCGCGGCGCCCGCCGCCGGGCAGCGGCCCCGCGGCAGGCGCCGGATCGCCGTGCTGTTCACGGTCGCCGCGTTCGCCTACGCCCTCGACCTGATCAGCAAGATGATCGTGGTGGCGAAGCTGGAGCACCACCAGCCGATCGAGATCGTCGGCGACTGGCTGCGGTTCGAGGCGATCCGCAACGCGGGCGCCGCCTTCGGCTTCGGCGAGGCCTTCACCGTGATCTTCACGGTGATCGCGGCGGCGGTGATCGTGGTCATCGCCCGGCTCGCCCGCAAGCTCCACAGCCTGCCCTGGGCGATCGCGCTCGGCCTGCTGCTCGGCGGCGCGCTCGGCAACCTCACCGACCGGATCTTCCGGGCGCCGGGCGTCTTCGAGGGCGCGGTGGTCGACTTCATCGCGCCGAAGCACTTCGCCGTCTTCAACCTGGCCGACTCGGCGATCGTCTGCGGCGGCATCCTGATCGTCCTGCTGTCCTTCAAGGGCCTCGACCCGGACGGCACCGTCCACAAGGACTGAGCGTGTGTCCGTGGGCGCCGGGCCCGTCCGGCATACTCGACGGGTGAGCACGATTCCCGAGATCCGCACCCTGCCCGTGCCCGACGGCCTGGAGGGCGAGCGCGTCGACGCCGTCATCTCCCGCATGTTCGGCTTCTCCCGTACCAAGGCCGCCGAACTCGCGGCCGCGGGGAAGGTCACGGTCGACGGGTCGGTGGTCGGGAAGTCCGAGCGGGTGCACGGCGGGGCCTGGCTCGAGGTCGAGATGCCGCAGGCGCCCGCCCCGGTGCAGGTGGTCGCCGAGCCCGTCGAGGGCATGGAGATCGTGCACGACGACGAGGACGTGGTCGTGATCGTCAAGCCGGTCGGGGTGGCCGCCCACCCGTCGCCCGGCTGGAGCGGCCCCACCGTCATCGGCGGACTCGCCGCCGCCGGGTACCGCATCTCCACCTCCGGCGCCGCCGAGCGCCAGGGCATCGTGCACCGCCTCGACGTGGGCACCTCCGGCCTGATGGTGGTCGCCAAGTCGGAGCGCGCGTACACCTCGCTGAAGCGCCAGTTCAAGGAGCGCACGGTCGACAAGCGCTACCACACGCTCGTCCAGGGGCACCCGGACCCCACCAGCGGCACCATCGACGCGCCCATCGGCCGGCACCCCCAGCACGACTACAAGTGGGCGGTCACCGCCGAGGGCAAGCCCTCCGTCACGCACTACGACCTGATCGAGGCCTTCCGCTCCGCCTCCCTGCTGGACGTCAAGCTGGAGACCGGCCGCACGCACCAGATCCGCGTCCACATGGCCGCCCACCGCCATCCGTGCGTCGGTGACCTGACCTACGGCGCCGACCCGACGCTCGCCAAGCGGCTGAACCTGACCCGGCAGTGGCTGCACGCGGTCCGGCTGGGCTTCGAGCACCCCGGGGACGGCCGGTGGGCCGAGTTCTCCTGCGTGTACCCGGACGACCTCCAGCAGGCCCTCGACCAGGTCCGCGAGGAGACCTACGGATGAGCGGCACGCGCGCGTACGTGATCCGCGTCGCCGAGGACCCCGCCGACCGTGAGGCCTGCTTCGCGGTCCGCAAGGAGGTCTTCGTCGGCGAGCAGGGCGTTCCCGAGGACATCGAGTACGACGCCCACGACGCCGGCGCGGTGCACGTGCTGGCGGTCCGGGAGGACGGCGTACCGCTCGGGACCGGGCGGCTGCTGTACGGCGCCGGGGCCGCGGCGAAGACCGGCGGGGACCCGGCGGTCGGGTCGCTGGGGCGGCTCGCCGTCACCCGGGAGGCGCGCGGGCTCGGGGTCGGGGCCGCGCTGGTGCGGGCCGTCGAGGACGCGGCACACGCGCGTGGGCTCACGGCCGTGGACCTGCACGCGCAGACCCACGCCCTCGGGTTCTACGAACGGCTGGGGTACCGGGCGTACGGCCCCGAGTTCCCGGACGCGGGGATCCCGCACCGCGCGATGCGGCGGGCGCTCCCGCGCTAGCCGGGCCGGCGGGGCGACGGGGCGCTGGGCCGGCGGGCCGCCGGGGCGCCGAAAGGGCTGGTGGCGGGGGTGACGTGGCAGGCTTGAAGTCCGCCGTGTGACGTCTCAGCCCCCCGGAGCACCGACCGTGGACCAGTTGGCCCTGTTGTTCGTCCTGTTGCTCGGGGCCGTGGTGAGCGTCCCGCTGGGGGACCGGTGGAACCTGCCGGCGCCGGTCCTGATGACCCTGCTCGGGATCGCGCTCGCGGTCGCCGACTTCGTGCCCGACGTGAACGTCCCGCCGGACCTGATCCTCCCGCTGCTGCTGCCGCCCCTGCTCTACGCGGCGGTACGGCGCACCTCCTGGCGGCAGTTCACCGCCAACAAACGGCCGATCTTCCTGCTCGCCGTGGCGCTGGTGTTCGTCACGATGCTGTGCGTGGCCGCCGTCGCCCACGCGATCGTCCCCGGACTGCCGATCGCCGCCGCCGTGGCCCTCGGGGCGCTCGTCGCGCCGCCGGACCCGGTGGCCGCCACCGCCGTGGCGGGACAGCTCGGGCTGCCGCGCCGGCTGGTGTCCATCCTGGAGGGCGAGGGGCTGTTCAACGACGTCACCGCCATCGTGCTCTACCACGTGGCCATCGCCGCCGTCGTCAGCGGGACCTTCTCGCCCTGGAAGGCCGGTCTCGACTTCGTGCTGTCCGCCGTCGTCGCGGTCGCGGTCGGGCTGGCGCTCGGCTGGGGCGCGAACCGGCTCCTGGACCTGCTCGGGGACGCGACCCTGCAGATCGGGCTCACCCTGCTGGTGCCGTACGCCTCCTACGTGCTCGCGGAGGAGTTCCACGGGTCCGGGGTCCTCGCCGTGCTCACCTCCGCGCTGTTCCTCGCCGAGTACGCCACCGATCCCGACGACGTGATGACCCGCCTGGCCGGGCACACTTTCTGGGACATCATCGACACCCTGGTCACCGGGGTGGCGTTCGGGCTGGTCGGCCTGGAACTGCACATGGCGATCCGGACGGCGTCCGGACGGTGGGGGGAGATGCTCGGGTGGGCCGCGGCGGTGACGGCCGTCGTGATCCTCGTCCGGCTGCTGTGGCTGCTGCCGGCGACCTGGCTCGCCCAGCGGATGCACGCCCGGCGGGACCACGACGAGGACATCCCGACGAGCTGGCGGGAGACCGTCGTGATGTGGTGGTCGGGGATGCGCGGGGTCGCCTCGGTGGCGCTGGCGCTCGCGATCCCGCTGAAGACCGACGAGGGGTCCGCCTTCCCGGACCGGGACGAGATCGTGTTCGTCGCCTTCGGCGTCATCATGGTGACGCTCGTCCTCCAGGGACTGACCCTGCCGTGGCTGGTCAAGCGGCTGGGGGTGCAGGCCGACACCGGCCGCGAGAAGGAGTTCGAGAAGGAACTGGCCGTGCGGGCGGCCAAGGCGGCGAAGCGCAGGCTGCGGGAGATCGAGGCCGAGGAGGACCTGCCGGAGGAGCTCTCCGAGCAGATGAGCCGGCGCGCCCTCGACATCGGGCTGCGGATCAGCCCGGACCTCGGCGAGGACGAGCGGCGGGAGGGGCACGAGCACCGCGTGCGCCGGCTGAAGCGGGTGCGGCGGATCCAGGGCGAGATGCTGAGCGCGGCCCGGCACGAGGTGGTCGCGGCGCGCAGCGAGCCCGGGGCCGACCCCGAGATCGTGGACCGGGTGCTGCGCCACCTCGACGTGCGCAGTCTGCGCTGATGCCGCGCCGGCGGGCGTCGGGCGTGTCGGGCCCGGCCGCGCGCGGGTGCCGCCGCGCGGGCGCCGCCGCCCGTGGACGGCGGCCTCGTGCGGCCGGACGCGGTGCCGCGGTGCCGTGGGACGCCGGCCGGGCGCACGAGGCGGCCCGGCCGGTGTCGGCGGTTCAGCGGCTCACCGGTTCAGCGGTCCGCCCGCGGCGACTCGTGGGCCCGGCGCTGGGGCCCTATGCCGTGGGACACCCGCCCGTTGGAGCCGTTGGAGCCGTTGGAGCCGTTGGAGCGGTGCGAGCGCACGATCGCGTCGGCGGTGTTGACGCGCGGCAGCGCGTACGGGTGCTCCTCGGACAGCCAGCGGATCATCTGCTCGCGGACGGTCACGCGGACCGTCCAGACGTCGTCGGCGTCCTTCGCGGTCACCAGGGCCCTGACCTCCATGGTGTTGGGGGTGGTGTCCGTCACGGTCAGGTTGTAGGCGCGACCGTCCCAGGCCGGGCACTCGCGCAGGACGTCGCGGAGCTTCTCCCGCATCGCGTCCAGCGGCGCCGAGTGGTCGAGGTGCCAGTAGACGGTGCCGGTCATCTGCGGGGTGCCGCGCGACCAGTTCTCGAACGGCTTCGACGTGAAGTACGAGACGGGCATGGTGATCCGGCGCTCGTCCCAGGTCCGCACGGTGAGGAAGGTCAGCGTGATCTCCTCGACCGTGCCCCATTCGCCGTCCACCACCACGGTGTCGCCCATCCGCACCATGTCGCCGAAGGCGATCTGGAAGCCGGCGAACATGTTGCTCAGCGTCGACTGGGCGGCGACACCGGCGACGATGCCGATGATGCCCGCGGAGGCCAGCAGCGAGGCGCCGGCCGCGCGGAACGCCGGGAACGTCAGCAGCATCGCCGCCACCGCGACCACCCCGACCACCGCGGAGACGACCCGCATGATCAGCGACACCTGGGTGCGCACCCGCCGTACCCGGGCCGCGTCCTGGTGCACGCGTGCGTAGCGGCGGTACGAGGTCTCGACGACCGCGGCGGCGATCCGGATCGCCAGCCACGCGGTCGACCCGATCAGCACGAGGGTGAGCGTCTGGCCGATGCCGACGCGGTGGCCCTCCAGCACCTCCGCCTTGTCGAACGATCCTCTCAGCAGGGCGGCGCACAGCACGAGCTGGTACGGGATGCGGCCGCGGCGCAGCAGCCCCCACAGGGGCGTCTCGGAATGCCGTCGGTCGGCCTTGGACAACAGTCGGTCGGTGGCCCAGCCGATGAACAACGTCAGCACGACCGAACCGCCGACCACGATCAGTGGGCGGAGCAGGTTCTCCATGCCTTCGAACGTAACCGGCCCGGCGGGGTCGTGAACATGAGCATCGTGTGAAGAGGCCCACCCGCGGCCCGCACACGCCGTGCCGGGGGCCGCCCCGTGGGGTGTTGTCGGTGCCGGCTGGCACCATGGCCCCATGAACATCATGCTCTTCCATTCGGCCTTCGGACTGCGTCCCGCGGTGCGCGCGGCGGCGGACCGGCTGCGCGCCGCCGGCCACGAGGTGTGGACCCCGGACCTCTTCGACGGGCGCACCTTCGACACGGTCGAGGAGGGCATGGCCCACAACGAGGGGATCGGCAAGGACGAGCTGCTGAGGAGAGCCGTCCTGGCCGCCGCGCCCTACTCCGAGCGGGGGCTGGTGTACGCCGGGTTCTCGCTGGGCGCGTCGATCGCGCAGACCCTCGCCCTCGGGGACGAGCGGGCGCGCGGTCTGCTGCTCCTGCACGGCACCTCCGACCTCGCGCCGAACGCCTCGGCGGACGGCCTGCCGGTGCAGCTGCACGTGGCCGAGCCGGACCCGTTCGAGACCGACGACTGGCTGAGCGCCTGGTACCTCCAGATGCGCAGGGCGGGCGCCGACGTGGAGATCTACCGGTACGCCGGGGCCGGCCACCTCTACACCGACCCCGACCTGCCCGACCACGACGCGGAGGCCGCCGAGGCCACCTGGCGGGTGGCGCTCGGCTTCCTCGGCAGCCTGTAGGCGGGACTTCCGAAACACCCCCTACACGGGGTCGTACGTCCGCTCGACCTTCTGGGTGCCGGTGCGGGTGCGGTAGGAGCGGGACCAGGACGAGGTCGCGTCCGCCCTGGTGCGGCTGGACACCACGTAGTAGTCCATCTGCGCGCGGTCGGCGGTGATGTCCAGGACGCCGTAGCCGTGCCGGTCGGTGTCCACCCAGTGGACGTGGCGGTTGGCGGCCCTGATGACCGGCGCGGCGATCGCGGAGACCGTGCCCTCGGGGACCTTCACCAGGTCGTCGAGGTTGTCGGAGGTCACCGAGGTGACCACGAACTCCGTGGCGGCCGAGGCGGACAGCGGGTAGGTCCCGGCGTCCACGGGCACGTCGTTGGCCCACGCCATGTGGATGTCGCCGGTGAGGAAGACGGTGTTGCGGATGGCGTTCGCCCGCAGGTGGGCGAGGAGTTCACGGCGGTCGTCCGTGTAGCCGTCCCACTGGTCGGTGTTGAGGGCGAGGCCCTCCTGCGGCAGGCCGAGCAGCTTGGCGAGCGGCTTGAGCAGGTCCGCGGAGAGGGAGCCGATGGCGAACGGCGAGATCATCACCGAGTTGCCGACCAGCCGCCAGGTGGTGTCGGACGCCTTCAGGCCGGTCTTGAGCCAGTCGAGCTGGGCGCGGCCGGTGAGGGTGCGGTCCGGGTCGTCGACGCCGCCGTTGCCGACGGAGACCTGCTGGGAGCGGAAGGAGCGCAGGTCCAGCAGGGAGAGGTCGGCGAGCTTGCCGAAGCGCAGCCTGCGGTAGGTGGTGCCCGCCAGCGCCGGGCGGACCGGCATCCACTCGAAGTAGGCCTGCTTGGCGGCGGCCTGACGGGCCGCCCAGCCGCCCTCGGCGCCCTCGGTGTGGTTCTCGGCGCCGCCCGACCAGGTGTCGTTGGCGATCTCGTGGTCGTCCCAGATCGCGACGACGGGCGCCTTGGCGTGCAGGGCCTGGAGATCGGGGTCGGTCTTGTACCTGCCGTGCCGGGTGCGGTAGTCGGCGAGGGTGAGGATCTCGTGCGCGGGCGCGTGCTGCCGTACGACGGTGCCGCGGGTGCCGTACTCGCCGGTGCCGTACTCGTAGATGTAGTCGCCGAGGTGCAGCCAGGCGTCGAGGTCGCCGCGGGCGGCGAGGTGGCGGTAGGAGGAGAAGTATCCGGCCTCCCAGTTGGCGCAGGACACCACGCCGAAGCGCAGGCCCGCCACGGACGCGTCCGCCGCCGGTGCGGTGCGGGTGCGCGCCACCGGGGAGTCGGTCCCGCCCGCCGAGAAGCGGAACCAGTAGTCCGTGGCCGGGGCGAGACCGCGGACGTCGGCCTTGACGGTGTGGTCGGAGGCGGCGGTCGCGGTGACGGACCCCTTCGCCACGACGTTCGTCAGCGCCCTGTCCCGGGCGATCACCCACTCGACCTCGGTGTCCGGGCCGAGCCCGGAGCCGGGTGTCGCCTCGGCGGCCGGCGTCACCCGGGTCCACAGCAGGACGCCGTCGGGCAGCGGGTCGCCGGAGGCGACACCGTGCAGGAACGCGGGGGCCTCGTCGGCGGCCCGCGCGGGCAGCGCGGCGGCGAGCGGCCCGGCCAGCACGGCGGTGGCGGCGGCGGCCTTGACGACCGTACGGCGGCGCGGGGTGTGCGCGGCGGGACGGTCCGACGGCGCGTCGGCACTCTCTGTTGATCTGTATCGACTGGTCACGGGGGGTCAGATTACTGACCGGTAAGCCGAAGAGCGGGCGAACTGACAAATGTTCGCCCGCTCTTCGGTTCTCCGTCTCCCGGACCGCCGTCAGGCGGCGGCCGTTCAGGCCTTGAGGGCGGCCTCGAGCGCGGTGGTGAAGTCGGCGACCGTCATCGGGGCGTTCTGACTGCCGGGCGAGGTCAGCGCCTTCCCGTCCATCTTCAGGGTCGGGGTGCCCGACACGCCGCTCTTGTCGAACGTCTCGGACATCTCCAGCGCCCACCTGTCGTACGTGCCGTCCTTC
The DNA here is from genome assembly GCF_043081325.1 of Streptomyces sp. NPDC014882. NCBI lineage: Bacteria > Bacillati > Actinomycetota > Actinomycetes > Kitasatosporales > Streptomycetaceae > Streptomyces > Streptomyces sp. NPDC014882. The sequence goes on along the minus strand of NZ_JBIBWL010000010.1, from coordinate 140,729 downwards.
ACGGCCTTCTGGAACGCGGCGTTGCCCTTCAGCGCGGAGACGGTGTCGGCCGCCTTGATCAGGTAGCTGTCGTCCTTGAACTTGTCGTCGGACTCCTCGGGGTGCCACTTCGCCGAGTACAGCGCCGTCTTGTACTCGAGGAACGCCTCCGGGCTGACGTCGAGCGCGGCGCCCAGCGCGCTCAGCGCGTTCTTGGAGCCCTCACCGGACAGGCCGTTGTCGAGGAAGGTGGCGCCGACGAACTGGAGCTTGAACTTGCCGGCGTCGTAGTCCGACTTCAGCTTGGGGCCCACGGTCTGCTCGAACTGGGCGCAGACCGGGCAGCGCGGGTCCTCGTACATCACGAGGGTCTTCTCGGCGGTGCTCTTGCCCATCACGACGGTCGTGCCGTTCGTGCCGGTGGTGTTGGCCGGCTTGACCAGCGGCTTGTCCTCGGCCTCCTCCCAGTACGTGGGCTTGTTGTTCTGGACGACCGCGTAACCTATGCCGCCGGCCGCCGCCAGCACCGCGACGACCGAGCAGGCCACGACGACCTGCCGCTTGACCTTGGCCCGCTTGGCCTGGCGTTCGCGCTCGAGGCGCAGTCGCTCGCGGGCCGCCGTCTTCGCCGCCGCGCTGTTGCGCTTGCTCATGGTGATGTTCTCCAGGTGGGACGCGCACGGGGGGCGTGCGCGGGATACGTGTGTGGGGACTGTCGTGCTCCGGGGCCGCGCGGGGCGATCGGGCCGGCGACCGGCCCGGTGACCGGACCTGTCGGACCGGAACCGGTGCGCCGGACGCGCGGTGCGTCCGACCCGACGCGTCGGGCCCGGTGCGCCGGACCGGGCGGTCCGGTGTCGCTCAGGCGGCGGCCTGGTGCGGGGGGCCGCGGCGTCCCGGGGAGTGCACGAGGATCCGGTCGCGGCTGGTGGTGGCCGGACGGCGCGCGGGCAGCGGCAGGCGGCGGGCGGCCGGGGTGCCGCGTACGGTCACGGCGGCCACGGCCAGCAGCAGCGGCCGGAACGTGGTCGCGGTCGCCGCGCACAGCAACTGGCCCAGCGCGCGTTCGCCCCGCCGCAGCCAGGCCGCGGCGAGGAGGCCGACGCCGACGTGCGCGCCCAGCAGCAGCCAGGCCGTCGAGGGGTCGGCGTGGGCGAGGAGGCCGCCGACCCGCTCGGGGTCGGTGCCGGTCATGCGGGCCAGCGGGGCGCCGACACTGGTGCCGTCGCCGCACAGGACGTCGAGGCCGACGGAGCGCAGCGGACCGGCGACCGGGCCGCCCGCCCGGCCGTAGCAGACGTGCTGGCCGGTGGTGAAGACGGTGTCGGCCGCCAGCTCCAGCGGGATCAGCAGGGCGGCGATCCGCCCGAAGCCGCGCTCCCGGCCCGCCAGCGCGTACGCCAGGAGGAACACGCCGGCCGCGAGGGCGGCCACCGTGTTCAGCGGCAGCGGGACCCGCGACAGCAGCACGTGCGACGCGGTGCTGAGCGTCACGACGAAGGCCGTGAACAGCGCCGCGCGTACGGCTCTGAGGCGGGTCCCGGATATGTCCATAGCGGAGGAGAGTGTGTCACGCGCGCCGGTAAGAGACCCCTAAAGGTTCGCTGTGAGCGCCCTTTTCGTTATCGATTCCGTCGTGGAGCCCGGCATGGAGCCCGTCGTCGAGTCCGGCACGGCGTCCGTCACAGACCCGGGATCCGGCCGTTGCGGAACAGGTCGAGGAAGATCTGGTGGTCCGCACGCGCGCGTGCGCCGTAGGAGTGCGCGAAGTCGACCAGGAGCGGCGCGAAGCCCTCCTCGTCGCCGGCGATCGCCGCGTCGATGGCCCGCTCGGTCGAGAACGGCACCAGCGACTCGCCGGAGGTGTCGTCCGCCGCCGCGTGCATGGCGGCCGTGGCCCGGCCCAGGTCGGCGACGACGCCCGCGATCTCCTCCGGGTCGTCGATGTCGCCCCAGTCCAGGTCCACCGCGTACGGCGAGACCTCGGCGACCAGCTGGCCCGCGCCGTCCAGCTCGGTCCAGCCCAGCCACGGGTCGGCGTGCTGCTGGAGGGCCCGCTGGGAGATCACCGTGCGGTGGCCCTCGTGCAGGAAGTAGTCGCGGATCGCCCGGTCGGTGATGTGCCGGGAGACGGCCGGGGTCTGGCCCTGCTTGATGTAGATCACCACGTCGTTCTCCAGGGCGTCGCTGTGGCCCTCCAGGAGGATGTTGTACGAGGGCAGGCCCGCCGAGCCGATGCCGATGCCCCGGCGGCCGACGACGTCCTTCACGCGGTAGGAGTCCGGGCGGGCCAGGGAGGTCTCCGGCAGCGTTTCCAGATAGCCGTCGAAGGCGGCGAGGACCTTGTAGCGGGTGGCGGCGTCCAGCTCGATGGAGCCGCCGCCCGGCGCGAAGCGGCGCTCGAAGTCGCGGATCTCGGTCATGGAGTCCAGCAGCCCGAAGCGGGTCAGGGAACGGGCGTCGCGCAGCGCGTCCAGCAGGGGGCCCTCGGCCGTGTCCAGCGTGAAGGGCGGCACCTCGTCCCGCTTGGCACCCGTCGCCAGCGCGCGGATCCGCTCGCGGTAGGCCGCCGCGTACACCCGCACCAGCTCGGAGATCTGGTCGTCGCTGAGCGCCTTCGCGTACCCGATCAGGGCGATCGAGGCCGAGAAGCGCTTGAGGTCCCAGGTGAAGGGGCCGACGTACGCCTCGTCGAAGTCGTTGACGTTGAAGATCAGACGGCCCTGGGAGTCCATGTAGGTGCCGAAGTTCTCCGCGTGCAGGTCGCCGTGGATCCACACGCGCGAGGTGCGCTCGTCCAGGTAGGGCCCGGTGAAGGCGCCGGTCGCGCCGCGCTCGCCGCCCGCCGCGTCCTCGTCGTGGTAGAAGAGGCTCGCCGTGCCCCGGTAGAACGCGAACGCCGAGGCCGCCATCTTGCGGAACTTCACGCGGAACGCGGCCGGGTCCGCCGCCAGGAGTTCGCCGAAGGCGGTGTCGAGGACGGCGAGGATCTCCTCGCCGCGAGGCTCTTCGTCGAGCTGCGGGACCGACATCGCGGGGTGCCTCCTGGTGCTTCCTGCGTACGACAGCGTTTCTGTCGTCCTCAACGGGCGGACGCGTGCGAAAGTGCCCACGGCCCCCCCCCGGTGAAGGTACGCGGGGGAGCCCTCCGGGTGTCAGTGCCGAGGCATAGACTTCGAGGCTGACCCCCCGACCGTCCGCCAGTCCGTCGTCGCCCGTTCACCCCTCGCCCGGCCGCCGCCCGCAACAGGGCGCGCCGCGGCGCAGCACCCGTCCCATGGAGGCCATGCCGTGTCGAAGCCGCCGTTCACGCACCTGCACGTCCACACCCAGTACTCGCTGCTGGACGGTGCCGCGCGGCTGAAGGACATGTTCGACGCGTGCAACGAGATGGGCATGACCCACATCGCCATGTCCGACCACGGCAACCTCCACGGGGCGTACGACTTCTTCCACTCCGCGAAGAAGGCCGGGGTCACCCCGATCATCGGCATCGAGGCGTACGTCGCCCCCGAGTCGCGGCGCAACAAGCGCAAGATCCAGTGGGGCCAGCCGCACCAGAAGCGCGACGACGTCTCCGGTTCCGGCGGTTACACGCACAAGACCATCTGGGCGGCGAACGCGACCGGCCTGCACAACCTCTTCAAGCTCTCCTCGGACGCGTACGCCGAGGGCTGGCTCCAGAAGTGGCCGCGGATGGACAAGGAGACCATCTCCCAGTGGTCCGAGGGGCTCATCGCCTCCACGGGCTGCCCCTCCGGCGAGCTCCAGACCCGGCTGCGCCTCGGCCAGTTCGACGAGGCCCTGAAGTCGGCGGCCGAGTACCAGGACATCTTCGGCAAGGACCGCTACTTCCTGGAGCTGATGGACCACGGCATCGAGATCGAGCGCCGGGTCCGCGACGGCCTGCTGGAGATCGGCAAGAAGCTCGGCATCCCGCCGCTGGTCACCAACGACTCGCACTACACGTACGCGCACGAGGCGACCGCCCACGACGCCCTGCTGTGCATCCAGACCGGCAAGAACCTCTCCGACCCGGACCGCTTCCGCTTCGACGGCACCGGCTACTACCTGAAGTCCACGGACGAGATGTACGCCATCGACTCCTCGGACGCCTGGCAGGAGGGCTGCGCCAACACCCTCCTGGTGGCCGAGCAGATCGACACGAGCGGCATGTTCGAGGCGAAGAACCTCATGCCGAAGTTCGACATCCCCGAGGGCTACACGGAGGTCAGCTGGTTCAAGGAGGAGGTCCGCCGCGGCATGGAGCGCCGCTTCCCGGGCGGCGTCCCCGAGGACCGGCAGAAGCAGGTCGAGTACGAGATGGACGTCATCATCCAGATGGGGTTCCCGGGCTACTTCCTCGTCGTCGCCGACTTCATCATGTGGGCCAAGAACAACGGCATCGCGGTCGGCCCCGGCCGAGGCTCCGCGGCCGGCTCGATCGTCGCGTACGCCATGGGCATCACCGACCTCGACCCGATCCCGCACGGACTGATCTTCGAGCGGTTCCTCAACCCCGAGCGCGTCTCCATGCCGGACGTCGACATCGACTTCGACGAGCGCCGGCGCGTCGAGGTGATCCGGTACGTGACCGAGAAGTACGGCGCCGACAAGGTCGCCATGATCGGCACCTACGGCAAGATCAAGGCGAAGAACGCCATCAAGGACTCCGCGCGCGTGCTGGGCTACCCGTACGCGATGGGCGACCGCCTCACCAAGGCGATGCCCGCCGACGTCCTGGGCAAGGGCATCGACCTCAACGGCATCACCGACCCCTCGCACCCCCGCTACAGCGAGGCGGGCGAGATCCGCGCGATGTACGAGAACGAGCCGGACGTGAAGAAGGTCATCGACACCGCCAAGGGCGTCGAGGGCCTGGTCCGGCAGATGGGCGTGCACGCCGCCGGCGTGATCATGTCCAGCGAGCCGATCGTCGACCACGCCCCGATCTGGGTGCGGCACACCGACGGCGTGACCATCACCCAGTGGGACTACCCCCAGTGCGAGTCGCTGGGCCTGCTGAAGATGGACTTCCTCGGCCTGCGCAACCTCACGATCATGGACGACGCCATCAAGATGGTGAAGGCCAACAAGGGCATCGACCTGGAGATGCTCGCCCTCCCGCTGGACGACCCCAAGACCTTCGAACTGCTCTGCCGCGGCGACACCCTCGGCGTCTTCCAGTTCGACGGCGGTCCGATGCGCTCGCTGCTCCGCCAGATGCAGCCCGACAACTTCGAGGACATCTCCGCCGTCTCGGCCCTGTACCGGCCCGGCCCGATGGGCATGAACTCGCACATCAACTACGCGGAGCGCAAGAACGGCCGCCAGGAGATCACACCGATCCACAAGGAGCTGGCCGAGCCCCTCGAAGAGGTCCTGGCCGTCACCTACGGCCTGATCGTCTACCAGGAGCAGGTGCAGAAGGCCGCCCAGATCATCGCCGGGTACTCGCTCGGCGAGGCCGACATCCTCCGCCGCGTGATGGGCAAGAAGAAGCCCGACGAGCTGGCGAAGAACTTCACCATCTTCCAGGCCGGCGCGAAGAAGAACGGCTACAGCGACGAGGCGATCCAGGCCCTGTGGGACGTGCTGGTCCCCTTCGCCGGCTACGCGTTCAACAAGGCCCACTCGGCCGCGTACGGGCTGGTCTCGTACTGGACGGCGTACCTGAAGGCGAACTACCCCGCCGAGTACATGGCCGCGCTGCTCACCTCGGTCAAGGACGACAAGGACAAGTCGGCCGTGTACCTCAACGAGTGCCGGCGCATGGGCATCAAGGTGCTCCCGCCGAACGTCAACGAGTCCGAGTCGAACTTCGCCGCCCAGGGCGACGACGTGATCCTCTTCGGCCTCTCCGCGGTGCGCAACGTCGGCACCAACGTCGTCGAGTCGATCATCAAGTCCCGCAAGGCCAAGGGGAAGTACTCCTCCTTCCCCGACTACCTCGACAAGGTCGAGGCCGTGGTCTGCAACAAGCGCACCACGGAGTCGCTGATCAAGGCCGGCGCCTTCGACTCCATGGGCCACACCCGCAAGGGCCTCACCGCGCAGTACGAGCCGATGATCGACAACGTGGTCGCGGTCAAGCGCAAGGAGGCCGAGGGCCAGTTCGACCTCTTCGGCGGCATGGGCGAGGAACAGAACGACGAGCCCGGCTTCGGCCTCGACGTCGAGTTCACCACCGACGAGTGGGACAAGACGTACCTGCTCGCGCAGGAGCGCGAGATGCTCGGCCTGTACGTCTCCGACCACCCCCTCTTCGGTCTGGAGCACGTGCTGTCCGACAAGGCGGACGCCGGCATCGCCCAGCTCACCGGGGGCGAGCACGCCGACGGCGCGGTCGTGACCATCGGCGGCATCATCTCGGGCCTCCAGCGGAAGATGACCAAGCAGGGCAACGCCTGGGCCATCGCCACCGTCGAGGACCTCGCCGGCTCCATCGAGTGCATGTTCTTCCCCGCGACCTACCAGCTGGTCTCGACCCAACTCGTCGAGGACGCCGTGGTGTTCGTCAAGGGCCGCCTCGACAAGCGGGAGGACGTGCCCCGCCTGGTCGCGATGGAGCTCCAGGTGCCGGACCTGTCCAACGCGGGCACCAACGCGCCCGTGATCCTCACCATCCCGGCCGTGAAGGTCACCCCGCCGATGGTCAACCGCCTCGGCGAGATCCTCACCCACCACCGGGGCGACAGCGAGGTCCGCATCAGGCTCCAGGGCCCGACGAAGACGACCGTGCTCCGCCTGGACCGGCACCGGGTCAAGCCCGACCCGGCCCTGTTCGGCGACCTGAAGGTGCTGCTCGGCCCGTCCTGCCTGGCCGGCTGAGCCGCGGAACACGCGCAAGGGGCGCACCCGGACCTCCGGGTGCGCCCCTGCTGCATGCGCGCGGGCGTCAAGGGCCCGTGAACACGGATGCTAGTTGTGGCCGAAGCGCTTGCCGCGTCCCTTGCCGCGGGCCATCTCGCCGGGCGCCATCTGCGTCGGGTTCGACTCGTCCTGCGGCTCCAGGGTGGCCTGCGCCGTCCGCGGAGTACGGTCGGACTGCGGCTGCTTACGGTCACGGTTCTTGTTCTTGGCCATGGGGATCTGCCTCCTGTTGGGGGTCTAGGGGCCAGGGCCGGAATCAGATTCACATAGCCCGACTTGTGTCGCATTTCGGATAATTACCGTCAGTGACATGGGCCGTCGGCGGACTCCGCCCCGAAACGCCACGCCGAAGATCGAGTTCCGGCCGTTAACCCCCGTGCGGTCGGGCAGACTCGAAGCAGGCCGGAAGCAAACCTCCCGGGAAGAGGGTGAGTCGTGTGGACCGCTGCATCGTCCTGGTGGACGCCGGGTATCTGCTGGGGGCCGCCGCGAGTCTCCTCGCCGGAGAACCCTCGCGTTCCCGGATCACCGTCGATCACGCCGCCCTCGTCCAGGGCCTGCGCGAACAGGCCGAGTCCGAGACCGAACGGCCCCTGCTGCGCATCTACTGGTTCGACGGCGCCCCCGACCGCGTCCCCCAGCCCGAACACCGCAGACTGCGCGTGATGCCGCGGGTCACCGTCCGGCTGGGCGCCCTGACCCGCAGCGACGGCCGCTGGGCGCAGAAGGGCGTCGACGCCGCGATGCACGCCGAGCTGACCGAGCTGGCCCGCAACCGGGCCTGCTCCGACGTCGTCCTCGTCACCGGCGACGGCGACCTGCTGCCCGGCATGATGGCCGCCAAGGAACACGGCGTCGCCGTCCACCTGTGGGCCGTCCAGGCCGCCGACGGCGACTACAACCAGTCCGAGGACCTGGTCGCCGAGGCCGACGAGCGCCGCGTCCTGGACCGCACCTGGATCACCAGGGCCGTACGCGCCAAGGACCTCGGCGGGGTCTGCGCGCCGCCGCCCGCGCCGCGGCCCGAGATCGCGGCCATCCTCTCCGCGCCGCTCCCCGAGTCCACCCTGGCGCCCACCTCCGAGCGGCCCGCGGAGCAGAGCGAGCACCCCTCCGTCACCGCCGACAGCGGCACCCGGGACAGGATCCCCGCCCCCAAGGGCGTCCCCACCCCCAAGGACCTCGCGGCCCTGCGCGCGCCCGGCGACCGGGCCGCCCCGCCCCCGGCCACCGCGACCCTGCGCTGGTCCTCCGACAAGGGCTGGGTCGACCGGCCCTCCGCCGCCGAACCCCCCGAGGTCGCCTCGATGCCGACCCTCGCGCAGGTCACCACGGCCGAGCAGCGGTGGGCCGACCGCGAGGAGGACATCACCACCGTCGGCGGCGACCCCTTCGAGGTGGGGCAGGTCTTCGCCCGCCGCTGGACGGGGCGCCTCGGCGACCAGGGCCACCTCCAGAAGCTGTCCGGCATGTACCCGCGCATCCCGCACCGCATCGACGGCGAGCTGCTGCGCTACGCGGCCCGCTTCGGCCTCCTCGCGCACAAGGACGACCAGATCGACGAGCACGACCGCTACGCCATCCGGGCGGGGTTCTGGCGCGAGATCGACGTCCGGACGACGGCCGAGCACGCGCCCGCGGCGGACTGAACCGGACACTCTGGGCGCCCCCCGGCGGCGAGCGGGGGCCGCCGACCCCGTAGGCTCGTTCCTTGTGAGTACGCGCGCGGCATCGACCATTCGGCACCGGGACGAGGTCGTGTGTGCCGTACGCGGACTGACCAAGACCTACCCGGCGGTCCGGGGCCGGCGCGGCACTCCCGCCACCCCCGAGGTCCGCGCCACCGACGACGTGCGGCTCGACGTGCGGCGGGGTGAGATCTTCGGCCTGCTCGGGCCCAACGGGGCCGGCAAGACCAGCGTCGTGCGCCAGGTCACCGGGCTGATGCGGCCCGACGGCGGCAGCGTGGAGATCCTCGGCCACGACATCGTGCGTCACCCCGAACGGGCCGCGCGCATCCTCGCCTACCTCGGCCAGGAGTCCACCGCCCTCGACGAACTCACCGTCTCCCTCGCCGCCGAGACCACCGGACGGCTGCGCGGACTCCCCGTGCGCGAGGCCCGGCGCGAACGGGACGCCGTGCTCGAGGAGCTGGGGCTCACCCCGATCGCCGGCCGGCCGCTGCGCAGGCTCTCCGGCGGCCAGCGGCGGCTGGCCTGCTTCGCGACCGCGCTGGTGGGGGAGCGGCCGCTGCTGGTCCTGGACGAGCCCACCACCGGGATGGACCCCGTCGCCCGGCGCGCCGTGTGGTCCGCCGTGGACCGGCGGCGCGCCGAGCGCGGCACCACCGTGCTGCTCGTCACCCACAACGTCATCGAGGCCGAGACCGTCCTCGACCGGGTCGCCGTCCTCGACCGCGGCCGGGTCATCGCCTGCGACACGCCCGCCGGACTCAAGGAGCAGGTCGCCGACGAGGTACGGGTCGAGCTGGTGTGGCGCGAGCGGGCGCCGCTGGACGTCCCCGAGGTCGCCGCGCTGCGCGAGCGGGCCGTGGAGTCCGGACGCCGCTGGACGCTGCGGCTCGGCCCCGAGGAGGCCCGCACGGTCGTCGCCACCGTCACCGGCGGGGCCGCCTTCGCCGCCCTGGACGACTTCACCCTCGCCACCCCGAGCCTGGAGGACGTCTACCTGGCGCTGGGCGGAGCCGCCCGGCAGGGGCTGGTGAGGGCGTGAGCAGGACCGTCCCCGCGTCCGTATCGAACAGGGCGACCACCGGACCCAAGAGGAGCACCGCGACGTGAGTGTCGTACCCGCAGAGGTTCTGCCGGGCAGCGCCCTGGCCGTGGACGGACAGCCGGCCCGGGAGGCGGCCGAGCTGGCGCCGCGCGCGCGGCTGTGGCCGTCGCTCGTGGCCGTGTACCGGGCGCAGCTGTCCCGCGCGCGGGTGGCCCGCATCCCGCTGCTCTTCGTGGCGACCTTCCAGTCGGTCGGCATCCTGATCATGATGCGCGGGGTCGTGGACGGCGGACGCGAGGCGGAGGCCGTGGTGGCCGGCTCGGCGGTGCTGGTCGTCGCCTTCGTCGCGCTGAACCTGCTGGCGCAGTACTTCGGCCAGCTGCGGGCCACCGGCGGCCTCGACCACTACGCCACGCTGCCGGTGCCGCCCGCGGCCGTCGTGCTGGGCGCCGCGGGCGCCTACGCCTCCTTCACCGTGCCGGGGACGCTGGTGACCGCGGTCTTCGGCGCCGCGCTCTTCGGACTGCCGCTGACCCACCTGTGGGTGCTGGCGCTCGTCGTCCCGCTGTCCGGCGCCGCGCTGGCCGGGCTCGGCGCGGCCTTCGGCCTGCTCGCCCCGCGCCCCGAGCTGGCCACCGTGCTCGGCCAGCTGGGCATGTCGGCGGCGCTGCTGCTCGGCGTGCTGCCGCCCGACCGGATGCCCGAGGCGGTGCGCCTCGCCCGCGACCTGCTGCCGTCGACGTACGGCGTGGAGGCGCTCGCGCGGACCTTCCGGCCGCATCCCGACTGGGCCTTCGTGCTCGGGGACCTCGCGGTGTGCGCCGCCGTCGGCGTGGTGTCGCTGGCGGTCGCCACCTGGGCGTACCGCCGGGCCGCCGTCCGGTGACGCGCGGCACGGGCGGGCCTGGCACGATGTCAGGGTGACCGCACCGCTGACTCCCCCTCCGCCGCCGCACGAACCGTCCCCGGGCGGCGCCCGGCCGTCGCCCGGCGCGCACCCCGGTGCGGCCGCACCCCACGACGCCGGACACGGGAATGCCGGACACGGAGCCGCCGGACACGGAGCCGCCGGACACGGACAGGACGGGCCCGGGATGAGGACGGAGCTGCGGGAAGCCGCCGTGATCACGGTCGTGGTCGCGCTCGTCGGAGCGGCGCTGGGCCCGCTGTGGCTGTGGCTGGCGCCGCACGTCCCGCTCGTCGGTGAGGCCGTCGACGGCAACTGGGTCGTCTACCTCAAGGACACCGAGGGCGAGCAGGCCGTGGGCGTGGACGGAACGTTCGTGCTGCTCGCCCTGGCCTGCGGCGCCGTGAGCGCCGCCGCGGTGTTCGCCTGGCGCCGGCGCGGCGGCGTGCCGCTGGTCGTGGCGCTGGCCCTCGGCGGACTGCTCGGCTCCCTGCTGGCGTGGCGGCTGGGCGTGTGGCTCGGCCCCGGGCAGGACGTGATCGCGCACGCGAGGGCGGCGGGCGCGGGCGTCACGTTCTCGGCCCCGCTGAAGCTGAGCGCCAAGGGCGCGCTGCTGGCCTGGCCCCTGGCCGCCCTCCTGGTGCACCTCGGCCTCACGGCCCTGTTCGGCCCCCGTGACCCCGAGCCGTACGGACCGGGGCCTTTCCCGAAGGACCCCTACGGGGCACCGCTCGGATAGCACGGACACCGGACCCGCGCCGCGCGTGCCGCCCCGCGCCGGGATGCGGTGCCCGTTGCCGGTACCCGTGCCGGGACGGGGCCGGACCGGCGCGGCCGGGCCGCGCAGGGCGGTGTCCGGCGGGCCGGTGCGGCGGGCTGTGGCGGGAGTGCGGTGTCCGTACGGGACGGATGCCGTCCGGCTGGCCGGTGCGGCGGGCTGTGGCGGGAGTGCGGTGTCCGTACGGGACGGATGCCGTCCGGCGGACCCGTGCGGCGGGCCGTGGCGGGCTGCGGTGTCCGTACGGGACGCGTGGTGCCCGTGCCGGCGCCGAAGGCCGGAGCCGCGGCCGGGCGCCCGGTGGTCCGGGCCAGGGCGGGCCGGACCGCGTCGAACCGGGCGCGGCACCTGCCGCGCCCGTGCCGTTCCCGTCGCGGCGCCTGCCGCTCAGGCGCGGCCGATGGGGGCCAGGACCGCTTCCGTGAGCCCGGCCAGGTCGGCGGGGGCCAGTTCGACCTCCAGGCCGCGGCGGCCCGCCGAGACGCAGATGGTGGCGTGCGCCCGCGCCGAGTCGTCGAGCACCGTGGGGAGCCGCTTGCGCTGGCCCAGCGGGGAGATGCCGCCGCGCACGTAGCCCGTGGTGCGTTCGGCGAGGGCCGGGTCGGCCATGGCGGCGCGTTTGCCGCCGACCGCCGCCGCGAGGGCCTTGAGGTCGAGCGACCCGGCGACCGGGACCACGGCGACCGTCAGGGCGCCGTCCACGTCGGCGACCAGGGTCTTAAAGACCCGGTCGGGGGAGACGCCCATGGCCTCGGCGGCCTCCTCGCCGTAGGACGGGTGGGCCGGGTCGTGCTCGTAGGCGTGGACCGTGAACTCCACGCCCGCCGCCGTCAGGGCGACGGTCGCGGGCGTGCCGCCGGACTGCTGCTTCTTCGACTTCTTCGCCATCAGGGCCTTCCCGCGGGTCAGTTCGGACTCGTCGGCCCGCGGGTCAGATCCGCCGCGGGCAGCGAGGGCAGGCTACGGATGATGGCCGTCTCCGCGCGCAGGAGTCTCAGCTCGTCGCGCAGCCGGGAGGCGGTGTCCGGGGCCTGGAGCAGCCGCTGCTTGGCGGGCGTGTCGAGCATCATCGCGGCCGCCACCAGGTACGACACCACGGACGGGTCGTCCGGCAGGTCCGCCCCGGTGGACAGTGAACGCTCCCGCGCGCCCGCCAGCCGCTTCTGGTACTGGCGGAAGGCCCGCAGCACGCCCTCCGCGAGCGCGCCCGCCCCGTCGCCCGGTTCCTCCGCCAGTTCCTCCAGCTCCGCCACCAGAAAGGGGCCCGAGGCGTCCACCGAGACCAGGCGCACCCGGGTCGTCCCGGTGGCCAGCACCTCGAAGGTGCCGTCGGCCCGCTCCCGGACCGTCGCCGCGTCGGCGACGCACCCGACGGAGTGGAACGCCTTGACCGGGTCGTCGCCGAACCCGGCGGCGGGGCCCCGTCGGAGCGGCGCCGTCGCGTCCGGCATGCCCGGGGCGGTCGGTGCCACCTCGTGGCCGTCGCGGACGGCGACGACGGCGAACCGGCGCGCCTCCTCCTCGGGAGTCTTCAGCAGATCGCGCATCAGGGCGCGGTAGCGCTCCTCGAACACGTTGAGCGGCAGCACCAGTCCGGGGAAGAGGACGGTGTTCAGCGGGAAGAGCGGCAGCCGGACGGTGGTCACGGCGCAGAAGCCTAGTGGTCCGCGGGGCGCGCGCGTTCCCCGTGCCCGTTCCGCGGACGGCCCGGGGGCTCTCCGAAGGGTTCCGCGCACACGCTCTCGCGCACCGCCAGGAAGTGTCCCAGCGGGTCGTCGGACAGCCGGCCCCACGGGAAGGACGTGGCGCAGGGGCCGACCAGACGCAGCTGGGCGAGGGCGTCCGCCCGGCGGCCGAGCCGGACCAGGACGTACGTGAGGAGGTTGCGGATCTCGGCCGTCCACGGGTCCGAGCCCGGGAAACGGGCGGAGAGCACGATCGCGCGGTCGGCGGCCGCGTCGAGGCGTTCCCGGGGCACCTCGGGCCCGCAGCCGTCGGTCAGGTAGGAGAAGGCGGCCCGTACCGGCAGCGCCTGGACGAGCGAGTCGGCCGGGGCGTCCTGCGCGGCACGGTCGGCGAAGTCGAAGCACTCGCGGTGGGAGCCGTGCCAGGACTCGGCCAGATAGCGTTCGGCGGCCACGTGACAGCCGTAGTGGTGCGGGGCGCGGCGGACGGCGGCCGCCCACAGCTCCTCGAAGTACGTGGGCCCGGCGTTCGAGCCGCGCGCGTGGTCCAGGGCGATCCGCCACGGCACCGGGTCGCGGTGGTCGCCCTGCGCGGCGGCCGTGATCAGCGGGCTCACCTCGCGCAGCAGCTCGGCGCGGGCGGGCGACCCCCAGGCACGCGCCACCGCGAGCTGGGCGGCCACCAGCAGCACGTCGGGGTCGTGCGGGGCGGCGGCCCCCCGCCAGTCCTCGAACCACTCCGGGCGGGACCGGGCGAAGGACGCGAGGCGGGTGACGTAGCGGTCGCGGTACTCCCACTCGCCCCGCTCCCTGGTAACGGCCAGCAGCGCGGCGGCCGTCCCGTACGCGCCCCGCCCGGCCGCGACCAGCGCGGGGCCCAGGCGGTCGTCGGGCACGTCGAGGAGGACCTCGTCGTCGGCCGGGAGTCCGGCCGCGGGGTGGGGGGCGGCGGCGGTCCGCGCGCGCCGGGGCGCGGCCGTCCGGGGGGCGCGGATGAACGGGGGCAGCAGAGCCATGGTTTTGCCATTGAAAAGCCGCCGTCGGCCGCGCGCCAGAGGGTGGCGCGAACCTCCGGAAAGTTGTACGGCGCCGGGTCAAGGCAAGGTAAAAGGTGAACGCCCCGTTCCGGTGGGCCGGCTTCCCGGGCGGCCGGCACCGCGTCCCGGCCACGTCCCGGCCACGCCCGGTTCCCGGCGTCCGCGTCCCGGCCGCGCCCACCGTCAGCCGTCAGCCGCGGCGCAGTGCCCGTGTCACGCCCGCCGCCACCGTCGTGGCCAGCACCCAGCCCAGCAGGATCATCGCCGCCTGCACCCACTGCCAGCCGCCCTGCATGCGCCACTGCCCGGCCTGGCCCAGGTCGATCACGGGCAGGAGCAGGTCGAGGGCGAACAGCGGCGGATTCCACGGCGGGTGCCCGTCGCGGCTGACCGGCGGGGGGTCCGCGCGCGCGAACGCCAGGGAGCTCGCCGCCCACAGCACCGCCATCCACACGGCCGCCCGGCCCGGCCGGTAGCCGTAGGCCACCGTCAAGTCCTGCGCGTACCCCCAGAGCTTCGCGGCCGGCGGCAGCGTCTCGCGGCGCCTGCGCTGCTTGGCGAGCAGCACCTCGCGCGCGTCCTCGTCCTCCCCGCCGGCCCGCAGCACCGCCGCCAGCCGCTCGTACGGCTCCGGGTTGTACTCGGCGGACGCCGCGGCCACCCAGCCCAGTCGCTCGTCCAGGGGGAACGGCCCCTGCGGCACCAGGTTCTCGTACGCGAAACCGCCCATGTGCAGGTTCCCGGGGCCCGGCCAGGCGGCCGCGCGGTCCACCAGGTTGACCACCCGCGCCCCCGACAGCACCACCTTGCCGCGCTGCGGCCGCTCCCCGAGGAAGCGCAGCTCGGGCGTCTGCACCCGGCGCAGCGACAGCTCCTGGTCGTCGGTGAAGGTGAACCGGGCCTGCTCCAGGTCGACCGCGTCCCCGAACCGCCCGTCGTCCAGGCGCACCCCGCCCCGGCACTCGAAGCGCTGGACGCGCGTCCCGCGCGCGGGGGTGGTGCCGCTCAGCGCCTGGCCGCCGAGGCCGGCCGGGGTCAGGTAGAGGGAACGTTCGACGGTGAGCTGGGGGGCGTTCAGCGCGTAGCGGGTGTACGGGTTGGTCAGCCGCGCCCCGCGCAGGCTCA
This sequence comes from Streptomyces sp. NPDC014882, assembly GCF_043081325.1. Classification (NCBI taxonomy): domain Bacteria; kingdom Bacillati; phylum Actinomycetota; class Actinomycetes; order Kitasatosporales; family Streptomycetaceae; genus Streptomyces; species Streptomyces sp. NPDC014882. The sequence goes on along the minus strand of NZ_JBIBWL010000010.1, from coordinate 125,609 downwards.
GCGAGACCCCGATCTTGGCGCTGCGCAGCCGCAGCTCGCCGTGCGACTCCAGCATCTCGGCCTGGAGGTCCTGGCCGACGCTCAGGCCGTCGGCGGCGATCGAGCGGCCGGTGCGGTCGCGGTAGACGATCGCCATGTTGAGCATCAGGTCGGTGCCGATCTGCGCGTCGGTCAGCCGCACGCCGTTGTGGAAGCGGCAGCGGGGCAGGTGCAGGTCCCCCTCCGTCTGGAGCCGGGCGGCCTCCAGCCGCGGCACCGAGCAGTCCACCATGCGCAGCGTCGACACCCGCGCCTCGGGCAGCAGCACGTCCCGCTCGAAGCGGCAGCGCCTCATCTCGACGTACGGCTCCACGGTGCCGCCCGCCAGGTCGAGGGAGCCGCTGATCTGCACGCCGACCAGCTTGAGCGAGGACACCCGGCCGGTGAGGGCGGGCGGCCCGTCCAGCAGCAGCCAGGCCACGATCCGCGCCCGCACCGTGCGGGACTCGCCCCAGGGGTGCCCGCCGTGCGGGTCGTCGACGACGCCGTCGCCGCTGCTGAGGTCGTACACGCTGCCGTTGCGGAAGGCCTGCCACATGCCGGCCTCGGCGGCGGTCAGGTCGTCCGGCAGGTCTCCGGTCCGCAGACCGGCCCCTTCCGTCACGCTGCTTCGGTCCCTTCGCTCTCGCACACGGTTCGTACAGCCGTTCATGCCCGATGGGTGACGCGCCGAACGCTAACCGTGAGGGGAATCTTCCGTTTCCGGCCACGTTCTGTATCAGCCATTGATACGCGCGGACGGTCTCCGATTCCGGTCTGAGAGAATTGGCCACGTGCTGCAAAATTTCTCGCTGGCCCGAATCGATCTGCGCGGCGCCGCCCTCCCCGAGGGACCCGCCCTGCGCGACCTGCTGCCCCGAGCCGACTTCGACGTCTCGGCCGCCCTGGAGAAGGTGCGTCCGATCTGCGAGGCCGTGCACCATCGTGGCGACGCGGCACTGATCGACTTCGCCGAGAAGTTCGACGGCGTCCGGCTCGACCGGGTGCGGGTCCCCGCCGAGGCCCTCACCCGCGCCCTCGAGGACCTCGACCCCGCCGTGCGCGCGGCCCTGGAGGAGTCCATCCGCCGCACCCGTGCCGTCCACCGCGAGCAGCGCCGCACGAACCACACGACGCAGGTCGTGCCCGGCGGCTCGGTGACCGAGAAGTGGGTTCCGGTCGACCGCGTCGGGCTGTACGCGCCCGGCGGCCGGTCGGTCTACCCGTCCTCCGTGGTCATGAACGTGGTCCCGGCCCAGGAGGCCGGCGTCGAGTCGATCGCGCTCGCCTCCCCGGCCCAGGCCGAGTTCGGCGGACTGCCGCACCCGACGATCCTCGCCGCGTGCGCGCTGCTCGGCGTCGACGAGGTCTACGCCGCGGGCGGCGCCACCGCCGTCGCGATGTTCGCCCACGGCACCGAGTCCTGTCCGCCCGCCGACATGGTCACCGGCCCCGGCAACATCTGGGTCGCCGCCGCCAAGCGCTACTTCACCGGCCGCATCGGCATCGACGCCGAGGCCGGCCCGACCGAGATCGCCGTCCTGGCCGACTCCACCGCCGACCCCGCCCATGTCGCCGCCGACCTGATCAGCCAGGCCGAGCACGACCCGCTGGCCGCGGCCGTCCTGGTCACCGACTCCGCCGAGCTGGCGGACGCGGTCGAGCGGGAGCTGGAGCCGCAGGTCGCGGCCACCAAGCACGTCGACGACCGGATCGTCCCGGCCCTGAAGGGGCGGCAGTCCGCGATCGTCCTCGTCGACGGCATCGACGAGGGCCTGCGGGTGGTCGACGCCTACGGCGCCGAGCACCTGGAGATCCAGACGGCCGACGCCGCCGCGGTCGCCGACCGGGTGCGCAACGCGGGCGCGATCTTCGTCGGGCCCTGGGCGCCCGTGTCGCTCGGCGACTACGCCGCCGGGTCCAACCACGTCCTGCCCACCGGCGGCTGCGCCTGCCACTCCTCGGGCCTGTCCGTCCAGTCCTTCCTGCGCGGCATCCACATCGTCGACTACACGAAGGACGCGCTGGCCGACGTCGCGCACCACGTGGTGACGCTGGCGGAGGCGGAGGACCTGCCCGCGCACGGCGCGGCGATCAAGGCGCGGTTCGACTGGAAGGTACCCGAGGGCAAGTGACCGGCAACCCATCTGCGTCCCCCTGGGACGAACTCCCCGTACGGGACGAGCTGCGCGGCAAGTCCCCCTACGGCGCGCCCCAGCTGGACGTGCCGGTACGGCTGAACACCAACGAGAACCCCTACCCGCTGCCCGAGGCGCTCGTCGAGCGGATCGCCGAGCGCGTCCGCGCGGCCGCCCGCGACCTCAACCGCTACCCCGACCGGGACGCCGTCGAGCTGCGCACCCGGCTCGCCGCCTACCTGACGGACACCTCCGGCTACGAGGTCGGTCCGGCGAACGTCTGGGCCGCCAACGGCTCCAACGAGGTCATCCAGCAACTGCTCCAGACCTTCGGCGGACCGGGCCGCACCGCGATCGGCTTCGAGCCGTCGTACTCGATGCACGGCCTCATCGCGCGCGGCACCGGCACCGGCTGGATCTCCGGGCCGCGCAACGAGGACTTCACCATCGACCTGGCGGCCGCCGAGAAGGCCATCGCGGAGAACCGCCCGGACGTCGTCTTCGTCACCACCCCCAACAACCCCACCGGCACCGCCGTCCCGGCCCCGACCGTCCTCGCGCTGTACGAGGCCGCGCAGGCCGCCAAGCCGTCCATGGTGATCGTGGACGAGGCCTACGTCGAGTTCAGCCACGGCGACTCGCTGCTGCCGCTGCTCGAAGGTCGGCCGAATCTCGTCGTCTCGCGGACCATGTCGAAGGCCTTCGGCGCGGCCGGACTGCGCCTCGGCTACCTCGCCGCCCACCCGGCCGTCGTGGACGCCGTCCAGCTCGTCCGGCTGCCGTACCACCTGTCGGCCGTCACCCAGGCGACCGCCCTGGCCGCCCTGGAGCACACCGGCACGCTGCTGAAGTACGTCGAGCAGCTCAAGGCGGAACGGGACCGGCTGGTGGCCGGACTGACGGCGCTCGGCTACGCGGTGACCGCCTCCGACGCCAACTTCGTGCAGTTCGGCCGGTTCGAGGACGCGCACGCGATGTGGCGGAGGATCCTCGACCGGGGCGTCCTGGTCCGAGACAACGGCGTACCGGGATGGCTGCGGGTCACCGCCGGGACCCCCGAAGAGAACGACGCGTTCCTCGACGCGGTCCGTGAGATCAAGAAGGAGCAGGGATCATGAGCCGTGTCGGACGCGTGGAGCGCACGACCAAGGAGACGTCCGTCCTGGTCGAGATCGACCTCGACGGCACCGGCAAGGTCGATGTGGCGACCGGTGTCGGCTTCTACGACCACATGCTCGACCAGCTCGGCCGGCACGGTCTGTTCGACCTGACCGTGAAGACCGACGGCGACCTGCACATCGACTCCCACCACACCATCGAGGACACCGCCCTCGCGCTCGGCGCCGCCTTCCGGCAGGCGCTCGGCGACAAGGTGGGCATCTACCGCTTCGGCAACTGCACGGTCCCGCTGGACGAGTCCCTCGCCCAGGTGACCGTCGACCTGTCCGGCCGCCCCTACCTCGTGCACACCGAGCCCGAGAACATGGCGCCGATGATCGGCGAGTACGACACCACGATGACCCGGCACATCCTGGAGTCCTTCGTCGCCCAGGCCCAGATCGCCCTGCACGTGCACGTGCCCTACGGACGCAACGCGCACCACATCGTGGAGTGCCAGTTCAAGGCACTGGCCCGGGCCCTGCGCTACGCCTCGGAACGCGACCCGCGCGCGGCCGGCATCCTCCCCTCCACGAAGGGCGCGCTGTGACCGGCCTGTCGACCGTCCTGATCGTCGTCGGCCTCTTCCTGGCCGGCGGCATCTACTCCTTCGTCAAGCAGGACATGCCGAGGAGCCTGATCGTGCTGCTCTCCATCGGCGCCGCGATGTGCCTCGTCGCGGGAGTGATGAGGCTGGAGGTGTGGAGTTGAGCACCACGTCCAAGAAGGTCGTCGTCTTCGACTACGGCTTCGGCAACGTCCGCTCCGCCGAGCGCGCCCTCGCGCGCACCGGAGCCGACGTCGAGATCACCCGCGACTTCGACACGGCGATGAACGCCGACGGGCTGCTGGTGCCGGGCGTCGGCGCCTTCGCCGCCTGCATGAAGGGCCTGCGCGAGGCCCGCGGCGACTGGATCATCGGCCGCCGGCTGTCCGGCGGCCGCCCGGTGATGGGCATCTGCGTCGGCATGCAGATCCTGTTCGCCCGCGGCATCGAGCACGGCGTGGAGACCGAGGGCCTCGACGAGTGGCCCGGCGCGGTCGAGCCGCTCCGGGCGGAGATCGTGCCCCACATGGGCTGGAACACCGTGGACGCCCCGGCCGACTCCGAGCTGTTCGCCGGCCTGGACGCGGACGCGCGCTTCTACTTCGTGCACTCCTACGCCGTCCAGGACTGGTCCTTCGACGAGTACAACCCCACCATGCGGGCGCCCAGGGTGACCTGGTCGACGCACGGCGAGCCGTTCGTGGCCGCCGTGGAGAACGGCCCGCTGTGGGCCACCCAGTTCCACCCCGAGAAGTCCGGCGACGCCGGAGCCCAGCTCCTCACCAACTGGATCGGAACCCTGTGAGCAAGCTCGAACTCCTCCCCGCCGTCGACGTCCGCGACGGCCAGGCCGTCCGGCTCGTGCACGGCGAGTCGGGGACGGAAACTTCTTACGGTTCGCCCCTGGAGGCCGCCCTCGCCTGGCAGCGCTCGGGCGCCGAGTGGCTGCACCTGGTCGACCTCGACGCCGCGTTCGGCACCGGCGACAACCGCGCGCTGATCGCCGAGGTCGCGGGCGCCATGGACATCAAGGTGGAGCTGTCCGGCGGCATCCGCGACGACGACACCCTCGCCGCCGCCCTCGCCACCGGCTGCACCCGCGTCAACCTGGGCACGGCCGCCCTGGAGACCCCCGAGTGGGTCGCCAAGGTCATCGCCGAGCACGGCGACAAGATCGCCGTCGGCCTCGACGTCCGCGGCACCACCCTGCGCGGCCGCGGCTGGACCCGCGACGGCGGCGACCTCTACGAGACGCTGGAGCGCCTGAACAAGGAGGGCTGCGCGCGGTACGTCGTCACCGACATCGCCAAGGACGGCACCCTCCAGGGCCCCAACCTGGAGCTGCTGCGCACCGTGTGCGCCGCGACGGACCGCCCGGTCGTCGCCTCCGGCGGAGTGTCCTCCCTCGACGACCTGCGCGCCATCGCGGGACTGGTCCCCCTCGGTGTGGAGGGCGCCATCGTCGGGAAGGCGCTCTACGCGAAGGCGTTCACCCTGGAAGAGGCCCTGGAGGCCACGTCGTGAAGAGGGGCACGGTGTCATGACGTCCGAAACCGTACGGCGCGTGCAGAGCGGAAACCCCTGGGAGGAGACTCTCGGCTTCGCGCGCGCCGTGGCGGCGGGCGACATGGTGCTGGTGGCGGGCACGACGTCCTTCAAGGGCAGCGTGCTGTACGGGGAGGGCGACCCCTACGAGCAGGCCAAGGTGGCCTTCACCAGTGCCCTGGAGGCGATCGCCGAGTTCGGGCTGGGACCCGGGTCGGTGGTCAGGACCCGGATGCACCTGGCGCATCCCCGGGACGTCGACGAGGTGGGCCGGGCCCACAAGGAACTCTTCGACGCCGTGCGCCCGGCCGCGACCCTGCTGGTCGTGGAGGGGTTCATCGACCCGCGCGTCCTGGTCTCCGTCGAGCTGGAAGCCTTCAGAGGCAACACGCGCGACACCGGCAACGCAGGCAACGCAGGCAACGCAGGCAACACAGGCAACACAGGCAACTAGAAGCAAGCAGAGGAGCCGTGGATTCATGACCCTGGCGGTCCGAGTCATCCCCTGTCTGGACGTGGACAACGGCCGGGTCGTCAAGGGCGTCAACTTCCAGAACCTGCGCGACGCGGGCGACCCCGTCGAGATGGCCAAGGTGTACGACGCCGAGGGCGCCGACGAGCTGACGTTCCTGGACATCACCGCCTCGTCGGGCAACCGCGAGACCACCTACGACGTGGTCCGGCGCACGGCCGAGCAGGTGTTCATCCCGCTCACCGTCGGCGGCGGGGTGCGCACCCCCGAGGACGTCGACAAGCTGCTGCGGGCCGGCGCCGACAAGGTCGGCGTCAACACCGCCGCGATCGCCCGCCCGGAGCTGATCAGGGAGATCGCCGAGCGCTTCGGCAGCCAGGTCCTGGTGCTCTCCGTGGACGCCCGCCGCACCGCGTCGGGCTCGTTCGAGGTCACCACCCACGGCGGCCGCCGCGGCACCGGCATCGACGCCGTCGAGTGGGCCCACCGCGCCGCCGAACTGGGCGCCGGCGAGATCCTGCTCAACTCGATGGACGCGGACGGCACCAAGGACGGCTACGACCTGGAGATGATCGCCGCCGTCCGCAAGCACGTCTCGGTGCCGGTCATCGCCTCCGGCGGCGCCGGCAAGCTCTCCGACTTCCCCCCGGCCGTCGAGGCGGGCGCGGACGCGGTCCTGGCCGCGTCGGTCTTCCACTTCGGCGACCTGCGCATCGGCGAGGTCAAGCAGGCGCTGCGAGCGGCGGGCCACCCGGTCCGCTGAGGCGCCCCGCACCGACGGAGGCCCCGGTCACCCGGTGACCGGGGCCCCGCCGCTCTCCTCCGGCCTGATCCGCCGGACAGGCCCTACTCCGCGGACGGGCCCTGCTCCCCGGGCAGGCCCTGCGCCAGCTGCACGTAGTTGCCGACCGTGTCGTCCAGGACCGCGGTGATCATCGAGCCCCGTTCCCGGGGTTCCTGGGGGAAGTGCACGCCGAGGCCGCTCAGCCGCTCGAACTCCGCCCGCATGTCGTCCACGGAGAACACGATGCAGGGCAGCTCGGCCTCCCGCAGCGCCGCGCGGTACAGCGCCGCGATCGGGTTGTGGCCGGGTTCCAGCAACAGCTGGAGGTCCCGCTGGGCGCCCTCGGCCGCGCCCACGGTGACGAACAGCGCGCCGTCGCCCAGATCCAGGTGGACGCGGGTCTCGAAGCCGAGGACGCCGGTGTAGAAGGCGTGGGCCCGGGCGACGTCGTCGACGTACACGCTGGTCACGGCGACCTTGATCACGGCGGCGTCCTCTCGGGTGCGGCGGCGCACCGGTGCTCAGATGCCGAGCTGCTTGCCGCCGCGCAGCGCGGTGACGGCCTCCTCGTCGCCGACCAGGGCCACCCTGGCGGCGCTCTGCCGGCCGTACAGGAACAGCAGCAGCTCCGAGGGCTCGCCGGTCGCCGTGACGACCGGGGTGCCGCGGTTGGCGACCGCCGTACGCCCGTCCGGACGGCGCAGCACCAGGCCGGTCGGGGTGTTCCGGCCCATCAGCCGGGCGGTGCGCTCCAGGCGCGACCACAGGGCGTCCTGGAAGACCGGGTCCAGCTCACGGGGCGTCCAGTCGGGCTGGGCACGGCGGACGTCCTCGCCGTGGACGTAGAACTCCACGGTGTTCGACGCCTCGTCGAGCTGCTTGACCCGGAAGGGGGAGAACCGCGGCGGGCCGGTGCGGATCAGCTGGACCAGCTCCTCGTACGGCTTGGCCGCGAACTCCTGCATCGTCCTGTCCAGCCGCGACGCGAGCTGCTTGACGAGAATGCCGCCGGCCGCGTCGGGCCGGCGCTCGCGCACCACCACGTGCGCGGCCAGGTCGCGGGTCCGCCACCCCTCGCAGAGGGTCGGCGCCTCCGGCCCCGCCGTCTCCAAGAGCTCGGCGAGAAGGAGTCGTTCACGCTGGGCGAAAGTCGACATGCCGTCAGCCTACGACCGTCCGGCGGGTCCGCCCAGTGGACAACGGCCCGGTGGCCTCCCCGCCGCGCGGCACAATGGCCCCATGAGCAGCACGCCCGCCCGCCGCCCGGCCACCGCCCCCCACCCGGGTGCCCCGCGCCCCGGTGCCCCCTCCGCCGGCCTCGCCCCGGACATCGCCGCGCGCCTCAGGCGCAGCCCCGACGGCCTCGTGCCGGCCATCGCCCAGCAGTACGACACCGGGGAGGTGCTCATGCTCGGCTGGATGGACGACGAGGCGCTGCACCGCACCCTGACGACCGGCCGGTGCACGTACTGGTCGCGCAGCCGCCGCGAGTACTGGGTCAAGGGCGACACCTCCGGCCACGTCCAGTGGGTCAAGGCGGTCGCCCTGGACTGCGACGCCGACACCCTGCTGGTCAAGGTCGACCAGGTCGGCGCCGCCTGCCACACCGGCGCCCGCACCTGCTTCGACGCCGACGTGCTCCTCGAGGACGCCGGGAGCGCCGGTTCCGGCACCTCCGCCGCGGATCAGTAAGGTCAGCCGTCATGGATCTCGAGACGTTCCGCAAGCTGGCCGCCGACCGCCGCGTCGTCCCGGTCACCCGCAAGCTCCTCGCGGACGGCGACACCCCGGTCGCGCTCTACCGCAAGCTGGCCGCCGAGCGCCCCGGCACCTTCCTGCTGGAGTCCGCGGAGAACGGCCGTTCCTGGTCCCGGTACTCGTTCGTCGGCGTGCGCTCGGCGGCCACGCTCACCGCGCGCGACGGACAGACCCACTGGCTCGGCACCCCGCCCGTCGGCGTCCCCGTCGACGGCGACCCGCTGGCCGCCCTGCGCGCCACCATCGAGGCACTGCACACGCCCCACCAGGAGGGCCTGCCGCCCTTCACCGGCGGCATGGTCGGCTACCTGGGCTACGACATCGTCCGCCGGCTGGAGAAGATCGGCCCCGGCGAGCGCGACGACCTCGAACTGCCCGAGCTGACCATGCTCCTCACGAGCGACCTCGCCGTGATGGACCACTGGGAGGGCTCCGTCCTGCTGATCGCCAACGCGATCAACCACAACGACCTCGACACGGGCGTGGACGAGGCCCACGCGGACGCCGTCGCCCGCCTCGACGCCATGGAGGCGGACCTCTCGCGCGCCGTCCCCCAGCCGCCCGCCGTCCTGCCGCCCTCCGAACTGCCGGAGTACACGGCCCGGTGGGGCGGCCCCGACTTCCAGCGGGCCGTCGAGGACGTCAAGGAGCGCATCCGCGCGGGCGAGGCCTTCCAGGTCGTCCCCTCCCAGCGCTTCGAGACGCCGTGCACGGCGAGCGCCCTGGACGTCTACCGGGTCCTGCGGGCCACCAACCCCTCCCCGTACATGTACCTGTTCCGCTTCGACGGCTTCGACGTCGTGGGCTCCTCCCCGGAGGCGCTGGTCAAGGTCGAGGACGGGCGGGCCATGGTGCACCCCATCGCGGGCACCCGGCACCGCGGGGCGACCCCGCAGGAGGACCAGGCGCTCGCCGACGAGCTGCTGGCCGACCCCAAGGAGCGCGCCGAGCACCTCATGCTCGTCGACCTGGGCCGCAACGACCTGGGACGGGTCTGCGAACCCGGCTCCGTCGAGGTCGTCGACTTCATGTCGATCGAGCGCTACTCCCACGTCATGCACATCGTCTCGACGGTCACGGGCCGGGTCGCGGAGGGCCGCACCGCCTTCGACGTCCTCACCGCCTGCTTCCCCGCGGGCACCCTCTCCGGCGCCCCCAAGCCCCGCGCCATGCAGATCATCGACGAACTGGAACCGTCCCGCCGCGGCCTGTACGGCGGCTGCGTCGGCTACCTCGACTTCGCCGGCGACTCCGACACCGCCATCGCCATCCGCACCGCCCTGCTGCGCGACGGCACCGCCCACGTCCAGGCCGGCGCCGGCATCGTCGCCGACTCCGACCCGGTGGCCGAGGACCAGGAGTGCCGCAACAAGGCGGCGGCCGTGCTCCGCGCGGTGCACACCGCCAACCGCCTGGGCGGGTAGGGGCGCCCCGCGCGCCGTGGGACGAGTCTCACGTGAACCCCGGGTGACGGTTCGCCCGGGGTTCAGGCGATAGTGGAGCACGTGACTGCTGTTCCTCACCCCCGTTCCGAAGCCGCCCCCGCCCGGTCCGGCCGCCGGAGCCTCGCGTTCGCCCTGACGTGCGGCGCGCTGGGCGCGGCCCTGGTCCTGCTCGCGACCCGGCAGCGCTGGGCGCACGGCACGGCGACGGTGGCCGGCGGCGCCTTCCCCCTGACCGCCAAGGGCAGTGACGTCACGGGCGTGCCCGCGGCGCTCGCCGTCGTGGGCCTCGCCGCGCTCGTCGCCGTCTTCGCCGTCCGCCGGACGGGCCGCCTCGCCGTCTCCGCCCTGCTCGCGCTCTCCGGCGCCGGCATCGTCGTCGCCGCGCTGCTCGGCGCCTCGGACGGCTCCGCGCTCGACGACGAGGCCGCCAGGGCCTCCGGGGACACCTCCGCGGCCGTCGCCTCCCTCACCCACACCGCCTGGCCGTACGCCGCCGCGGCGGGCGGCGCCCTGATCCTCCTGGCGGGCCTGCTCGCCCTGCGCCACGGCAGCCGCTGGCCGGCCATGTCGGGCCGCTACGAGCGCGACGGCACCCCCCGGGCCCGGCGCGGCGCCCCGGTCGTCGACCCCGACCGCCCCGAGGACATCTGGAAGGCCCTGGACCGCGGCGAGGACCCCACGGGCGCGGACCCGGCCTGATCCGCCCCGCGTCCGGTTCCCCGATGTGGCGAACCAGACTCGGTCCAAAGCCGCCCCGGCACTTCTGCACGCGTACGCGTACGGGACAATGGAGGGCGAGCCCCCGGCTCGGACCTGTACGACCCGTACGTCCCATAGAGACAGCAACGAGGAGCAAGTCATGGCGGGCAGCAGCCACGGACACACCCCGGCCGCCTGGACCGGTGTCACCATCGCCTTCATCGGTTTCTGCGTCGCGGGCGCGTTCATGGTGATGGCCGAGCCGATCGGCTTCTGGGCCGGCATGGTGCTCGTGGCCCTCGGCGGTGTCGTCGGCGCCGCCATGAGCGCCATGGGTCTCGGCATGCCGAAGGACGCCCACCCGGTGCACCAGGTCACCCCGGCGCGCGAGCCGGCCGGCGCCGAGGGCTGAGCCCCGCGAACGACCTCGTGCGAGGGGCGGCCGGCGAGCAGCCGGCCGCCCCTTCGTGCGCGTGGACGCGCCGTCCGCACCGACGGGCTCCGTGGATCGCGAGCACGCCCCTCCGCGCGCGCGTGGACGCGCCGACGCCCAGGCGTCCGCCTCCGACGTCGACCACCGCCCCTCCACGCGCGCGTGGACGCGCCGCGCGGCACAATGCGAGGCGTGAACGCAGACAGCCGCAGCGTGACGCCGCCCGCCCCCGCGACCGTCCTGGCCCGGCTCGCGGTGCCCGCCGGGATCCTCGCGGCCGTCGTGGGCGCCTTCGCGTACGTGGCCGCCGTCGACCCCAACGAGCCGGGCCACTACCCGGTCTGCCCGCTGCTGCGGGTCACCGGTCTCTCCTGTCCCGGCTGCGGCGGCCTGCGCAGCGCCCACGCCTTCGCCCACGGCGACCTGGTGACCGCGCTGCACGCCAACGCCATGGCCGTGGCCGGCTACGCGGGCTTCGCGGTGCTGTGGACCGTCTGGGCGGTCCGCGCGGCACGGGGCCGTCCGGTCCGTCTCGATCCCGGGCCGGGCCTGCTGTGGACGCTGGGCGCGTCGCTGCTGGTCTTCACGGTCGTCCGCAACCTGCCGTCCGGCGACTGGCTGCTTCCCTGACCACCGGCGGACGCCCGGCACGGTGGGCACCTCCCGCCCGAGCCGTGCGAAGCTGGTCCGAGGGGGAGAGGGACCGTCCTCCACCGGATGCGGGGCCACCGCCCTCCTCCGGATACCATCGCAGTGACCATCCATCTCCTCTGGTCGCTGGAACCGCAACCGTCTGGAAGGGGGCCGCTCGCGTGAGTGTGCTCGACGAGATCATCGACGGAGTCCGTGCCGACCTCGCGGAGCGGCAGGCGCGCGTCAGCCTCGACGAGCTCAAGGAGCGCGCGGCCAGGGCCCCCGCCGCCAAGGACGGGGTGGCCGCGCTCAAGGGCGACGGCGTCAAGGTCATCTGCGAGGTCAAGCGCTCCAGCCCCTCCAAGGGCGCGCTGGCCGCGATCGCCGACCCGGCGGGCCTCGCCGCCGACTACGAGGCGGGCGGCGCCGCCGTCATCTCCGTCCTCACCGAGGAACGCCGCTTCGGCGGCTCGCTCGCCGACCTCGAAGCGGTCCGCGCGCGCGTCGACATCCCGGTGCTGCGCAAGGACTTCATCGTCACGTCGTACCAGCTGTGGGAGGCGCGCGCGTACGGCGCCGACCTCGCCCTGCTGATCGTCGCCGCCCTCGACCAGCCGGCCCTGGAGTCGCTGATCGAGCGCGCCGTCTCCATCGGCCTCACCCCGCTCGTCGAGGTGCACGACGAGGACGAGGCCGAGCGCGCGGTGGACGCGGGCGCCAAGGTGATCGGCGTCAACGCCCGCAACCTCAAGACCCTCGAGGTCGACCGGGGCACGTTCGAGCGGGTCGCCCCCGAGATCCCGGCCCACCTCGTCAAGATCGCCGAGTCCGGCGTCCGGGGCCCGCACGACCTGATCGCCTACGCCAACGCCGGCGCCGACGCGGTCCTGGTCGGCGAGTCCCTCGTCACCGGCCGCGACCCGAAGACGGCGGTCGCCGACCTCGTGGCGGCGGGCGAGCACCCCGCGCTGCGGCACGGCCGGGGCTGACCCCGCTAGGCTGGGCACCGATGACGCTCCCGATCACCCTCACGGCCACGGACCGGTACGCCCGCCTCGCGCGCGGCTGCCGCCCCCGTGGCTGCCGCGCGCCCGCCCGCCGGGTGCACGGCCGCCGGGTGCGGTACGTCATCGGGGACGAGCCGGGCCAGGTGAACGGACGTCGATGGCAGCGCGCCCCCGAGGGGCGCAGCGCGGTGTCCGCCCACGCGGCTCAGCCGCCCGGGCGCGACCGGGCCCACCCGGGCTGAGGTCGTCGGACCAGCTCCGCCCCACGGCGATCGGTTTCTCCCCAACTCACCGTGAGGTTTCGGCATGCCCAGCGAGTTCTTCATTCCCGACCCCGAGGGTCAGGTCCCCAGCGCCGAAGGCTACTTCGGCGCCTTCGGCGGCAAGTTCATCCCGGAGGCCCTGGTGGCCGCCGTGGACGAGGTCGCCGTCGAGTACGACAAGGCCAAGCACGACCCCGAGTTCGGCCGCGAGCTCGACGACCTGCTCGTCCACTACACCGGCCGGCCCAGCTCCCTCACCGAGGTGCCGCGGTTCGCCGAACACGCCGGTGGCGCCCGGGTGTTCCTCAAGCGCGAGGACCTCAACCACACCGGCTCCCACAAGATCAACAACGTGCTCGGCCAGGCCCTGCTCACCAAGCGCATGGGCAAGACCCGTGTCATCGCCGAGACCGGCGCCGGCCAGCACGGCGTCGCCACCGCCACCGCCTGCGCGCTGTTCGGGCTCGACTGCACCATCTACATGGGCGAGATCGACACGCAGCGGCAGGCCCTCAACGTGGCCCGGATGCGGATGCTCGGCGCCGAGGTCGTCGCGGTGAAGTCCGGCAGCCGCACGCTGAAGGACGCCATCAACGAGGCCTTCCGCGACTGGGTCGCCAACGTCGACCGTACCCACTACCTGTTCGGCACGGTCGCCGGGCCGCACCCCTTCCCGGCGATGGTCCGCGACTTCCACCGCGTCATCGGCGTCGAGGCCCGCCGCCAGATCCTGGAGCGCGCCGGGCGCCTGCCCGACGCCGCCGTCGCCTGCGTCGGCGGCGGTTCCAACGCCATCGGCCTCTTCCACGCCTTCATCCCGGACACCGGCGTGCGCCTCGTCGGCTGCGAGCCGGCCGGGCACGGCGTCGAGACCGGCGAGCACGCCGCCACCCTCACCGCGGGCGAGCCCGGCATCCTGCACGGCTCCCGCTCCTACGTCCTCCAGGACGACGAGGGCCAGATCACCGAGCCGTACTCGATCTCGGCCGGCCTGGACTACCCGGGCATCGGCCCCGAGCACTCCTACCTCAAGGACAGCGGCCGCGGCGAGTACCGCGCGATCACCGACGACGCGGCCATGCGGGCGCTGCGCCTGCTGTCGCGCACCGAGGGCATCATCCCGGCCATCGAGAGCGCGCACGCGCTGGCCGGCGCCCTGGAGGTCGGCAGGGAGCTGGGCGAGGACGGGCTGATCGTCGTCAACCTCTCCGGCCGCGGCGACAAGGACATGGACACGGCCGCCCGCTACTTCGGGCTGTACGACACCGACGCCGAGGTCGCCGCCGACGCGGCCGACACCGCGGAGATCGAGGGGGACGCCAAGTGAGCGGGAACATGCGACTGCTGTCCGACACCCTCGCCGCCGCCAAGGACGAGGGCCGCGCCGCGCTCATCGCCTACCTGCCGGCCGGTTTCCCGAGCGTCGACGGCGGCATCACGGCGATCAGGGCCGTCCTCGACGGCGGCGCCGACGTCGTCGAGGTCGGGCTGCCGCACAGCGACCCCGTCCTCGACGGCCCGGTCATCCAGACCGCCGACGACATCGCCCTGCGCGGCGGCGTACGGATCGCGGACGTCATGCGCACCGTCCGGGAGTCCTTCGAGGCCACCGGCAAGCCGATCCTCGTCATGACGTACTGGAACCCCGTCGACCGCTACGGCGTCGAGCGCTTCACCGCCGAACTGGCCGAGGCGGGCGGCGCGGGCTGCATCCTGCCCGACCTGCCCGTGCAGGAGTCGGCGCTGTGGAGGGAGCACGCCGACAAGCACGGCCTCGCGACGGTCTTCGTCGTGGCGCCCAGCAGCCGGGACGAGCGGCTGGCCACGATCACCCGGGCGGGCAGCGGCTTCGTCTACGCCGCCTCGCTGATGGGGGTCACCGGCACCCGCGAGTCGGTGGGCACGCAGGCCCGGAACCTGGTCGAGCGCACCCGCGCGACCGGCACCGAACTGCCCGTCTGCGTGGGCCTCGGGGTGTCCGACCCCCGGCAGGCCGCCGAGGTCGCCGGCTTCGCCGACGGGGTGATCGTCGGCTCGGCCTTCGTCAAGCGGATGCTCGACGCCCCGGACGAGGCGGCCGGTGTCGAGGCCGTCCGCGAACTCGCGGGCGAGCTGGCGAAGGGCGTGCGCGGCCGGGCGTAGCAGGCCGGACAGCAGGATCGGTCACTCGAACGGGTGGACCTGGGACCGGGGAGGCGCTGGGCGCCTCCCCGGTTCGTTTCCGGGGTGTGAGCGAGAAGAATCGTGACAGGAAGCGCACCGCCCGGGAGCGGCTGGCGGTCGAGCGGGACAGGCAGAAGGCGGCGGAGCGGCGGCGGCGGACGCTGATCGTCGCCGCGAGCGTCGTCTGCGTACTGGGCCTGGCCGCGGTCATCGGCATCGTCGCGGCGAACGCCGGCAAGGACGACGGCGGCGACAGCGCGGGCCCGGTCGTGGCGCCCTCGGGCGCGCAGGGCAAGGACGCCCTCGCGATCCCGGTCGGGAAGGAGAGCGCGAAGTCCACGCTCACCGTGTGGGAGGACTTCCGCTGTCCGGCCTGCAAGTCCTTCGAGGACGCCTACCGTTCGACGATCCACGAGCTGACCGGTGCCGGAAAGCTGAAGGTGGAGTACCACCTGGCCACCATCATCGACGGCAACATGGGCGGCAGCGGGTCGCGCACCGCGGCCAACGCCGCGGCCTGCGCGCAGGACGCCGGCAGGTTCCCCGCCTACCACGACGTGCTGTACGTGAACCAGCCGGAGGAGACCGACGACGCCTTCGCCGACGAGGGGAAGATCCTCGAACTCGCCGGCAAGGTCGACGGCCTCGACACCCCCGCCTTCCGCACCTGCGTGGAGAAGGGCACCCACGACGGCTGGGTCGAGAAGTCCAACCAGGCCTTCCGCACCGGCGGTTTCACCGGCACCCCGACCGTCCTGTTCAACGGCAAGAACATCTACCAGGACCGGACGATGACACCGGCCAAGCTGAAGAAGATGGTGGAGGAGGCCGACCAGGGGTGAGCCCCGCTCACCGGCCCGTTATGGAGCCGTAGCCGGGCTGCCCGCCGTGGGCCCGGCCCGGCACGGTAGCGTCGACCCTGCCATGGAACTTGCCTACATTCCCAGCCCGTCGCGCGGAGTGATCCACCTCGGCCCCATTCCGCTGCGCGGCTACGCCTTCTGCATCATCATCGGTGTCTTCGTCGCCGTCTGGCTCGGCAACAAGCGCTGGATCGCCCGGGGCGGGCGGGCCGGCACGGTGGCCGACATCGCCGTCTGGGCCGTGCCCTTCGGCCTGATCGGCGGCCGGCTCTACCACGTGATCACGGACTACGAGCTGTACTTCAGCGAGGGCCGCGACTGGGTGGACGCCTTCAAGATCTGGGAGGGCGGCCTCGGCATCTGGGGCGCGATCGCGCTCGGCGCGGTGGGCGCCTGGATCGGCTGCCGCCGCCGGGGCATTCCGCTGCCCGCGTACGCCGACGCCATCGCGCCGGGCATCGCCCTCGCGCAGGGGATCGGCCGCTGGGGCAACTGGTTCAACCAGGAGCTGTACGGCAGGGAGACCGACCTGCCGTGGGCCCTGCACATCACGTCCTCCCTGGACGGCCGGGTGCCGGGCTACTACCACCCGACGTTCCTGTACGAGTCGCTGTGGTGCGTCGGCGTCGCCCTCCTCGTCATCTGGGCCGACCGCCGCTTCGAGCTGGGGCACGGACGGGCGTTCGCCCTGTACGTCGCCGCGTACTGCGCCGGCCGCTTCTGGATCGAGTACATGCGCGTCGACGACGCCCACCACATCCTCGGTCTGCGGCTCAACAACTGGACCGCGCTCGTCGTGTTCCTGCTGGCCGTGGCGTACCTCGTGATCTCGGCCAGGAAGCGGCCGGGACGGGAGGCCGTGGTGGAACCGGGCGCGGACGACCCCACCGACGGCGCGGCCACCCCCGGCCCCGAGGCCGAGGACGGAGCCGCCGCGGGGGAGAAGGCCGACTCCGCGAAGACCGACTCCGCGAAGGCCGAGTCCGTGAAGGCCGAGTCCGGGAAGGCCGAGTCCGGGAAGGCCGGCGACGACGGCAAGGCCGGGACGACGGCCGACGAGTCCGACCGGGCCGACAAGGACGGCAAGGACGAGGCAGGGGACCGGCCGAAGGACGCCGCCGAGTCCGGCTCGGCGGGCAAGAAGAGCTGACGGCGACCTCCACGACGACGAGGGCGCCCGGGATCTCCGGGCGCCCTCGTCGTGTACGACGGCTCGGGTACGGACGGCTCAGGTACGCCGGGCCAGCGACAGCGTCCGCCGGGCCGTCGCCACCACCGCCGCGTCGACGAACCGGCCGTCCGGCAGGGCCTGGGCGCCCGGCTCGGCCGCCGCCGCCTTCACGATCGTCTCGGCCTCCTCGATCTCCCGCTGCGTGGGCAGGTAGGCCCGTTCGATGATCGGGAGCTGGCGGGGATGGATCGCCGACCGGCCCAGGAAACCCAGGCCGCGACCGTGCGCACAGGAGGACGCCAGGCCTTCGAGGTCGCGGATGTCGGGGTGCACCGACTGCGGCGGCGGGGCCAGGCCCGCCGCCCGCGCGGCGACGATCACCCGGGAGCGGGACCAGTCGAGTCCCGCGTCCGCCCGCACGCCGAGGTCGGCCCGCAGATCGGACTCGCCCAGGGAGATGCCGCGCAGGTCGGGGTGCGCGGCGGCGATGGCGTAGGCGTGTTCGACGCCGAGAGCCGTTTCCAGCAGGGCGTACAGCGGGCGCGGGCCGTGTTCCGCGAGGTGGTCGGCGATCCGGGTGATCTGGGCGGGCGAGGTCACCTTGGGCAGGCGGAGGCCGTGGACGCCGGGGAGGGCCGCCACCGCCCGGAGATCGGGGACGGCGAGGGGCCCGTCCAGGGCGTTGACCCGGACGTGGACCGGAACCGGCTGCTCCTCGGAGAGCAGCTCGGCGGTGGCCTCGCGGGCGTACTCCTTGCGGTCGGGGGCGACCGCGTCCTCCAGGTCGATCACGACGACGTCCGCCCCGCAGCGCAGGGCCTTGGCGACGACGTGCGGGCGGTCGCCGGGGACGTAGAGCCAGGTGAGCGGGAAGGTCACAGGGCGCCCTCCGTCCGCAGGGCCTCCAGGTCGGCCGGCGTCAGGCCCAGTTCGGTGAGGACCGCCTCGGTGTCCGCGCCGTGCGGGCGTCCGCTCCAGCGGATCGCGCCGGGGGTGGCGGAGAGGCGGAAGAGGACGTTCTGCATGCGGATCGGGCCCAGTTCGGGGTCGTCGACCGTGGTGACGGTGTCGAGGGCCTGGTACTGGGGGTCGGTCAGCACGTCCCGCACGTCCTGGACCGGGGCGACGGCCGCTTCCGCCTTCTCGAAGGCGGCGAGGACGTCGGTGCGGCTGCGGCCGGCGATCCAGGTGCCGACCGCCGTGTCGAGGACGTCGGCGTGGGCGGCCCGTCCGGCGCCCGTCGCGAACCAGGGCTCGTCGATCAGGTCGGGGCGGCCGACCAGCCGCATCACCCGCTCCGCCACCGACTGGGCCGACGTGGACACGGCGACCCAGCTGCCGTCGGCCGTGCG
Organism: Streptomyces sp. NPDC014882; assembly: GCF_043081325.1. Taxonomy (NCBI): domain Bacteria; kingdom Bacillati; phylum Actinomycetota; class Actinomycetes; order Kitasatosporales; family Streptomycetaceae; genus Streptomyces; species Streptomyces sp. NPDC014882. The sequence continues at coordinate 107,160 of NZ_JBIBWL010000010.1, read as the reverse complement.
GTAGGTGTTGCGCGGGGCGTTGTTCGCGGAGCGGTTCCCGGTGCGCTCCTGGACGTACCCGAGCTGGTCGTACCAGAGGGGCTGCGGGCCGAGGACGGTCAGGATCGGTTCGATGATGGCCATGTCGACGACCTGGCCCTCGCCCGTGCGGTCGCGGGCGGCGAGGGCCGTCATGACGGCGTACGACGTGGCGAGCGCCGCGATGGAGTCGGCGAGGCCGAACGGCGGGAGGGTCGGGGGCGCGTCGGGTTCGCCGGTGAGGGCGGCGAAGCCGCTCATCGCCTCGGCGAGGGTGCCGAAGCCGGGACGGTGGGCGTACGGGCCGAACTGGCCGAAGCCGGTGACGCGGGTGAGGACCAGCCGGGGGTTGGCCGCCGACAGCTCCTCCCAGCCGAGATCCCACTTCTCCAGGGTGCCGGGGCGGAAGTTCTCGATGATCACGTCGGCGGTCGTGGCGAGGCGGAGCAGGGTGGCGCGGCCGCCGGGCCTGGACAGGTCCAGGGTGATGGCGCGCTTGTTGCGGCCGAGGAGTTTCCACCACAGGCCGACGCCGTTCTTCGAGGGGCCGTGGCCCCGGGACGGGTCGGGTTTCGACGGGTGCTCGACCTTGACGACCTCCGCGCCGAAGTCGCCGAGCATGGTGGCGGCGAGGGGGCCGGCGAAGAGGGTGGCCAGGTCGAGGACGCGCAGGCCGGTGAGGGGCGCGCCGGCCGTCCCGGCCGCGGTGCGGGTGTTGCCCGGTCCGGTCATGACGTGTGCCGCTCCTCGGTTCCGGGGCGGCACGGCGTCGACGCGGAGGCGCCCGGCCGGTGGACCGACGGCGACACCGCGGCGGCGGCCTCGTGTCCGTCGGGCACCGGCCGATCGCCCGCGGCGAGGAGTCGGGGCTGTAGCGGCAGCGGCAGCGTTAGGGGCAGGGGCAGGGGCAGGGGCTGGGGCAGGGGCAGGAACAGGGCCTCGGGTCGGGCCGGGGTCGGGGACGGGGACGGGGGGAGGACCGGGGCGGGGATCACGGCTCGGCGGGCGCTCCCGCCGTCGGGGATCGTGCGGAACTCCCCTCCCGCCGCGGTCTCCCGGTGCGGCGGGGCCTTCTCGGCGTGGGCGACGGGGCCCGTGCGCGTGCTGCCGGGCACGACGATGTCGGTCATGGGCGTGCAGCCTCCCGGTGGGTGAGGTGGGCGAGGGTGTCGAATCCGGTGCCGTCGAAGTCGGCGACGGAGGTGGCCAGTCGGTTCTTGAGCGGCGCCGTCCAGTGCTCGGGGAGGGCTGCCGGGTCGCCGGCGAGCAGCGCGGCGATGCCGCCGGCGGTGGCGCCGGCGGAGTCGGTGTCCAGGCCGCCGGACACGGCGCGGCGGACGGAGCCGGTGAAGTCGCCGTCGGCGTGGGTGAGGGCGGCGGCGATCAGGGCGGTGTTGGGGACGGCGTGGACCCAGTGGTGGGTCGCGCCGTACGCGGCGTGGAGTTCGTCCACGACCGTGTCGAAGTCGGGGTGCTCGCGGGCGAGTCCGATCGCGTGGGTGACGGCCCGGAACAGCCGGGAGCGGGGCGGGACCACGGTGAGGCCGGTGCGCAGACAGGCGTGGACGTCGTGCCCGCCCGCCGCGGCGGCGGCGATGGCGGCCGCCGTGAACATCGCCGCGTAGACGCCGTTCGCGGTGTGGGTGAGGGTGGCGTCGCGGTGCGCCTGCTCGGCGGCGGCGGCCGGGTCACCGGGGTTGGTCCAGCCGTGGACGTCGGCGCGGATCAGCGCGCCGATCCACTCGCGGAAGGGGTTGCGGTGGCGGGCGGTGAGCGGGGGTTCGACGCCGCTGAGGAGGTTGCGGTAGGCGACGCGTTCGGCCGTGAAGGTGCGCCCGGCGGGGAGTTCGTCCAGCCACAGGCGTGCCACGTCGGCGGTGGTGAAGGTCCTGCCGTGACGCCGGAGCAGGAGCAGGTTGAGCAGGGGGTAGTCGAGGTCGTCGTCCTCGGGCATGCCGTCGATGTTCTCGGCGAGGGAGGTGGGCGCCGAGCGGCGGTTCCAGGGGTGCGCCTCCAGCAGGTCCCGCGGGACGCCCCGGGCCGTGAAGTAGCCGTTCAGGGGCCAGTTGCCGGTGGCGCGGGCCAGGGCGCGGACGGCGTCGAGGGGGAGCTTCTCCACGGGTTTGCCCAGGAGGCAACCCACCGCCCGGCCGAGCCAGGCGGCTTCCAGGCCGGCCGGGTCGGGGGCCGGGCCGCGCCCGCCCGCGGGACCGGCGGGCCACGCCGGACAGGCGGCCCTGATGGCCGGGAGGTCCGTCGGCTCGTCCTCCGCCAAGGCGCTCGGCAGGTCCGCCAGTTCGTCCAGCAGGTCCTCCGCCAGCAGGCGCAGGTAGCGCGACGCGCGCCGGGGCGACGCGCCGGCCCGCTCCGGTGCCGCCCGCCCGCCCGCCGCCCGCCAGCGGGCCGCGACCGCCGAGGGTTCGCGGCCGTCCTGGGCGGCCTGCCGCAGTTCGTGGCCGACGAGGTCCTCGGGCTGGACCCAGGTCAGGCGGAGCATCACCGGCCCCCGAGGGCGGCGAACGCCCGCTCGTGCGCCCGGCGGCGCCGGACGTCCTTGTCGAAGACCTCCCGGGCGACCCCGGCGAGGGCGGTCGCCGGCGCCCACAGGTCCAGGCGGCTGGCCTCCGCGACCCGCTTCGACCACTCGTCCGGCACGGGGGAGCCGAGGGCGCCGGTCACCGCGCCGGCCATCGTCGCGATCGAGTCGCAGTCGCGGCCGTAGTTCACCGCACCCAGCACGGCGTGGCGGTAGTCGCCGCCGGCCACCACCACCATGCCCAGGGCGACGGGGAGTTCCTCGACGGCGTGCAGGCGGGAGGGGCGGCGGGCGGCCAGGGAGGGCCGCCGGTAGTCGGGGCCGACGGTGTCGTACGGCGCCACCGCCTCCCGGAGCGGGACCAGCGCCGACTCGAAGTCCTGGTGGCGGGAGGCCACTTCGCAGACCCGCTCGATCGCGGTCCGGGTGCCGTCCTTGGCCAGGGACAGGCACGCCGCCACCACCGAGTCGGGCGTCGCGCCGGGTGCGCAGGCCGCGGCCACCGCCGCCGCGAGGACGCCCGCCGCCTCGCGGCCGTACGAGGACTGGTGGGCGCCCGCCAGGTCGATCGCCTCGGCGTAGGCGGCCGCCGGATCGGCCGCGTTGACCAGTCCCACCGGGGCCGTGTACATCGCCGCACCGCAGTTGACGATGTTGCCGACGCCCGCCTCGCGCGGGTCGACATGCCCGTAGTGGAGCCTGGCGACCAGCCACTTCTCCGCCAGGAAGACGCGCTGCAGGGGGAGCGCCTCGGCCTCCAGCTCCGGGATCCAGCGCGGGTTCGTCATCAGGTCGGGGACCAGGTGGCCGGCGAGCGCGTACGCGTCCAGGTGGTCGCGGACCGTGGTGTAGACCCTGATCAGCGCGTGGGTCATCAAGGTGTCGTCGGTGACGTGGCCGTCGCCCTTGTGGTACGGGGCGATGGGGCGGGCCGTGCGCCAGTCGTCGCCGTTCCAGGGGCCCACGACGCCGTGCACGCGGCCGCCGTGGCGCCGACGGATCTGGTCGGGGGAGTAGCCCTCCACCGGGCCGCCGAGGGCGTCGCCGACGGCCGCGCCGACGAGGGCGCGCGTGACGCGTTCCTCCAGCGTCCCGCCTTCCGGGGCCCGTCTCGTCAGGATCCGTCCCGTCGGGGTCGGCCCCGTCGTGGTCCGCCGCTCGGGAGTTTCCCCGGACCTTCCGCCGCTTTCTTCGGTTTTGGGTGTCATGGGCCGAATCATCCTCCTGGTACGGCCGGTTGCGCGGCTTCCAGCAGTTCGGCGAGTTCCACCAGGTCGGTACCGGTGAGACGGGGCAGGGCGCAGCCGGAGAGGGTGCGGCAGGCGGCGCGCCAGGTCGCCGGGATCGACGCGGCGCCGCCCAGCGCCCCGGTGAGCGCCCCCGCGAGCGCGGGGGCGGAGTCCGCGACCCGCGACAGGCAGGCCGCCGCCGGTACGGCCTCCGCGACCCGCCCGCCCGACGCGACGGCCAGGGCGAGGGCGACCGGCACGGTCTCGGCGGCGGCGACGCCGTAGCTGTAGACGTGGTCGACGATCTGGTGCTCCAGCGGCGGCACCAGCGCGAACGTGCTCTCCGCGGCCCGTGCGAGGGCGAGCGCGTGACGGGCGTTGCGGCCGATCTCCGTCTCCTCGGGGAGTTCGGCGAGCGCCGCGGCCACGCAGGCCCCGGTGTCCGCGCCGGCCAGGGCCAGGGAGAGGGCCGCCGCCATCGCGCGGGCGCCGTGCACGCCGTCGCCGTCCTGCGTGTAGCGGGCGTCGAACTCGGCCAGGTCGGCGGCGAGTCGGGGGTCGCCGGGGTGGGCCGCCGCGAGCACGCAGGCGCGGACGCAGGCCGCGTCGTCGAAGTAGTGCGGGTTGTCGTGGCCGGTGGCGGGCGGGCGCAGGCCGGTGGCCAGGTTGCCGAGGCCCGCCCGGACCGAGATGCGGGCGCGCAGGGGCAGCACGGCCGACTCCACCTCGGGCGCGCGCTCCGCCGCGGCCGCGACCTCGCCGGCGACGGCGTTCCAGGTGAGGTCGATGGCGGCGCGCACGCGGCGCTGACGGCTGAGGTCGCCGAGGACGGTGTCGTCGCCCGCCCGCAGGAGCGCCTCCGCGGCGAAGGCCGCCCACTCGGCGTCGTCGGACGGGCCCAGGCGGAGGGGCTCGGGGGACTGGTTCAGGGCGACGGGGACGGGGAGGGTCGTCGTCGCGTTCTGTTCGGCGAAGGTGTCCAGTTCGCGGGTGAGGCGACGGGTCCACTCCGGCATGCGGGCGGCGCGGTGACGGGCGGCGGGCCAGCCGGCGGCGTCGCCCGCCGCGAGGCCGAGGAGGAGGCCCTCGGTCCGGCGCGGGGCCGGTCCGGCCCCGACCACGTCCTCGGCCGGTGAGCGTTGCCCGACCGCGCCGACCGCGCCGACCATGGCGCCCGCGCCGCCTCTGCCACCTGTACCGCCCGTGCGGGCACGGCCGCCGGGTACGGGTGGCGCCGGTGAGGGGGCCTCGTCGATGACCGCCGCGGGCCCGCTCGGCTCCGCCGCGGCCGTGGCGTCCGCGGCCTCCACGACATCGGCGTCGGCCTCGGTGCTGTCGCCGTCGCAGCCACTGTCGCCGTCGCCGTCGGTGGTCGCGGGTTCCGTCGGCTCGGCCGTGGTGGTGCGGCCGGTGAGGTCCGCCGGGCCGGTCGCGGTGGGGGTGCGGCCGCCGGTGTCCAGCGGGCCTGTCGCGGGTCGGGGCGGTTCCGCCGTGGTGGTGCCGCCCGCGGGGGCGGTGTCCGCGGCCGGCGCCAGGGCCACCGGGCCGCCCGCCGCCCCCTCGTCCCACGGCCCCGGCGGCCTCATGCGGTCATCGCCGGGGTGAGGAGGTCGGCCACGTCCAGGACGTGGTGGCCGCGGACCGAGGGCAGGCAGCTGCCGCGGGCCGGACCGATGGCGGCCGCCCAGTCCGGGGGGATCGCCGAGACGCCCTGGCCGGCGCCGGCCAGGGCGCCCGCCACCGCGGCCGTCGTGTCGGCGTCGCGGCCCATGTTGACGGCGGTGAGGACGGCCCGGGCGAAGTCGCCGTCGGCCGCCGCGTAGGCGCCGAAGGCGAGGGCGACCGCCTCGGGGGCCAGGTCGGTCCAGGGGTAGCCGCCGATGACGACGGCGGAGCGGACGGCGCGTTCGCCGCGGTGGGCGACCGCGACCGCGCGGCGCAGCGAGCGGGCCGTCCAGGAGTCGTCGGGGATCACGGCCAGGGCGGCGGCGACCACGGCGACCGGCGGCGCTCCCGCCATCGCGGCCGCGACGCCCGCCGCGACCGCCCGGCCGCCGTGGATGCCCTCGCCGTCGTGGCTCACCGAGCCGTCGACGGCGACCAGGCGGGCGGCCTCGGCCGGGCGGCCCGCGGCGAAGACGCCGAAGGGGGCCGCGCGCATCGCGAGACCGTCGCTCCAGGCGTGCCGGTGCTGGGCGGAGACGGGGGCGGCCAGGCCCCGGCGGAGGTTCTCCAGGGTGCCGCGTTCGCTGAAGCCCGCCCCGCGGAAGGGGCCCTCGTGGCGGTCGGCGATCCACCGGTGCCAGGCCGTCTCCACGTCGGCGGGGGTCAGCGCCGAGCCGTGCCGGGCCAGCAGGAGCCCCGAGAAGATCGCGTACTCGGTGTCGTCGGTGCCGGCCGGCTGGTCGGTGACGTAGCCCGTGACCCGGCCCCAGCGGGCGCGGATCTCGGACGGCTTGAGGTTCTCGGCCGGCGCGCCGAGGGCGTCTCCCACGGCCAGGCCGAGCAGCGCGCCGCGGGCCCGGTCGCGGAGGCCGGTGGCGTCCCCGGGCGCCGGGACCGGGGGCATGCAGGCGGTCGATGCCATACGGGGCCTTCCCTCCGGGGGCCGCGCAGGGTGCGGAGCCCTTTGCGGATGTGTCCCACCGTCGGCGGTTGACCTGAGCCTCCCGAGCCGTCATGTCACCCGGTCGACATCTGTGCGCAGCCTTGATCGAATGAGCGGTTGAGGGTAAAGCCGCAGGTTAGCGCAGCCTTTCCTTGCTGGCGGAGCGGGAAGCGCGGGCGTAGTCTGAGCATTGTCAAAATATGGAATGAGTCCAAAGAGGGCTGTCCGGGTACGCCGGGCGGCGCGGAGACGTACGTACTGGAGATCGGCATGGCTCTCATCGAGACCGAGGCGGCGCTGCACGAGGCGCACCGGGACAACCACACCCACCGGGACGTCAACGGCGGCTGGCTGCGGCCGGCCGTCTTCGGCGCGATGGACGGTCTCGTCTCCAACCTCGCCCTGATGACCGGTGTCGCCGGCGGGGCGGTCGACCGGCAGACCATCGTGCTCACCGGCCTCGCGGGCCTCGCCGCCGGCGCCTTCTCGATGGCCGCCGGAGAGTACACCTCCGTCGCCTCGCAGCGCGAGCTCGTCGAGGCCGAGCTCGACGTCGAGCGGCGCGAGCTGAGGAAGCACCCGAAGGACGAGGAGGCCGAGCTGGCCGCGCTCTACGAGTCCCGCGGCGTCGACCCGGACCTCGCCCGGCAGGTCGCCTCGCAGCTGTCGCGCGACCCCGAGCAGGCCCTGGAGATACACGCCCGCGAGGAGCTGGGCATCGACCCCTCCGACCTGCCCTCGCCGCTGGTCGCCGCCGTCTCCAGCTTCGGCGCCTTCGCGCTGGGCGCCCTGCTGCCCGTCCTGCCCTACCTGCTGGGCGCCACCGCGCTCTGGCCGGCCGTCCTGCTCTCGCTGCTCGGGCTCTTCCTGTGCGGTGCGGTGGTGGCCAGGGTGACCGCGCGCACCTGGTGGTACAGCGGCCTGCGGCAGCTCGCCCTCGGTGGCGCGGCGGCCGGTGTGACGTACGCCCTGGGCAGTTTCTTCGGAACGGCCGTAGGATAGATCGGCTGCTACTTATGCGATGGGCCGCATAAGTAGCCGTTACCCGCTGGTTTCGAACGCTCAACCACCGGGCATGAGCCGTAAGCGCTGCGGGCAATGACGCCCGCGGTGCATGCGCGGAGTGGCTACGACGCCTCCTCCGCCCCCCGGACCGACGGACACCACTCCGACCGATGGTGTCCGGTCAAGTCCCACCACACACTTTCAGCCGCCCCCGCGGCGCCCCGCCGCCACCCCACGGCGTCCGCATGCTGGAACGGAGTATCCGGTTCCCGAGAACCGCTCCATCATGTAACCTGCACGAAATTTTGCACTTACGCAGAGGGCCAACGTCGTCCCTTCGCCAGCAGACATGCCACTTGAGACGACGACGGGAGAGCCGATGCGTACGCCGCGCCAGCCGTCCCAGCATTCCGCGAATGGCCAGAACTGGTCCTTCATGGATGCTCGCCCTGCTGCGCAGGGTATGTACGACCCCCGCAACGAGCACGACGCCTGCGGCGTCGGCTTCGTGGCCAACCTCACCGGCGAGGCGAGCCACACGCTGGTCGAGCAGGCGCTGACCGTTCTGCGCAACCTCGAGCACCGTGGCGCCACCGGCTCCGAGCCCGACTCCGGCGACGGCGCGGGCATCCTCACCCAGGTCCCCGACGCGTTCCTGCGCGAGGTCGCCGGGTTCGAGCTGCCCGAGGCCGGCGGCTACGCCGTCGGCATCGCCTTCCTGCCGCAGGACGGCCTGACGGACGCCGTCTCGCGCATCGAGACGATCGCCGCCGAAGAGGGCCTCACCGTCCTCGGCTGGCGCGAGGTCCCGGTCGCCCCCGAGCTCCTCGGCGCCACCGCCCGCTCGACGATGCCCGCCTTCCGCCAGGTCTTCGTCACCGACGGCGCCTCGAAGGGCGTCGACCTCGACCGCCGCGCCTTCGTGCTGCGCAAGCGCGCCGAGCGCGAGGCCGGCGTCTACTTCCCCTCGCTGTCCGCGCGGACCGTCGTCTACAAGGGCATGCTGACCACCGGCCAGCTCGAGCCCTTCTTCCCGGACCTGTCCGACCGCCGCTTCGCCTCGGCCGTGTCGCTCGTCCACTCGCGCTTCTCGACGAACACCTTCCCGTCGTGGCCGCTCGCCCACCCGTACCGCTTCGTCGCGCACAACGGTGAGATCAACACCGTCAAGGGCAACCGCAACTGGATGGCGGCCCGCGAGTCCCAGCTCGTGTCCGACCTCTTCGGAGACCAGGAGCGCATCGACCGCGTCTTCCCCATCTGCACGCCGGACGCCTCCGACTCGGCGTCCTTCGACGAGGTGCTCGAGCTGCTGCACCTCGGTGGCCGCTCGCTGCCGCACTCCGTACTGATGATGATCCCGGAGGCGTGGGAGAACCACGACTCCATGGACCCGGCCCGCCGCGCCTTCTACCAGTTCCACTCCAACCTGATGGAGCCCTGGGACGGACCGGCCTGCGTCACCTTCACCGACGGCGTCCAGGTCGGCGCGGTCCTCGACCGCAACGGCCTGCGCCCCGGCCGCTACTGGGTCACCGACGACGGCCTCGTCGTCCTCGGCTCCGAGGTCGGCGTCCTCGACATCGACCCGGCGAAGGTCGTCCGCAAGGGCCGCCTCCAGCCCGGCCGGATGTTCCTCGTCGACACCGCCGAGCACCGCATCATCGAGGACGACGAGATCAAGGCCCAGCTCGCCGCCGAGAACCCCTACGCGGAGTGGCTGGAAGCCGGCGAGATCGAGCTGGGCGACCTGCCCGAGCGCGAGCACATCGTGCACACGCACGCCTCGGTCACCCGCCGCCAGCAGACCTTCGGCTACACCGAGGAGGAGCTGCGCATCCTGCTCGCGCCGATGGCCAAGTCGGCCGCCGAGCCGATCGGCTCCATGGGCACCGACTCGCCGATCGCCGCGCTGTCGTCGCGCCCGCGGCTGCTCTTCGACTACTTCACCCAGCTGTTCGCGCAGGTCACCAACCCGCCGCTGGACGCGATCCGCGAGGAACTGGTCACCTCCCTGCGCTCCTCGCTCGGCCCGCAGGGCAACCTGCTCGACCCGAACGCCGCCTCCTGCCGCTCCGTCGTGCTGCCCTTCCCGGTGATCGACAACGACGAGCTGGCCAAGCTCATCCACATCAACGCCGACGGCGACATGCCCGGCTTCAAGGCCGCGACCCTCTCCGGCCTGTACCGGGTGCACGGCGGCGGGGACGCGCTGGCCGCGCGGATCGAGGAGATCTGCGCCGAGGTCGACGAGGCCATCGCCAACGGCGCCCGCCTCGTCGTGCTGTCCGACCGCCACTCCGACGCCGAGCACGCGCCGATCCCGTCGCTGCTGCTCACCGCGGCCGTCCACCACCACCTCATCCGCACCAAGCAGCGCACCCAGGTGGGCCTGCTGGTGGAGGCCGGTGACGTCCGCGAGGTGCACCACGTCGCCCTGCTCATCGGCTTCGGCGCCGCCGCCGTCAACCCGTACCTGGCGATGGAGTCCGTCGAGGACCTGCTGCGCGCCGGCACCTTCCTCAGCGGCATGGAGCCCGAGCAGGCCATCCGCAACCTGATCTACGCCCTCGGCAAGGGCGTCCTGAAGGTCATGTCCAAGATGGGCATCTCCACCGTCGCCTCCTACCGCGGCGCCCAGGTGTTCGAGGCCGTCGGTCTCGACGACGCCTTCGTCGCGAAGTACTTCAACGGCACGGCCACCAAGATCGGCGGCGTCGGCATCGACGTCGTCGCCCAGGAGGTCGCCGCCCGCCACGCCAAGGCCTACCCGGCCAGCGGCATCGCACCGGCCCACCGCGCCCTGGAGATCGGCGGCGAGTACCAGTGGCGCCGCGAGGGCGAGCCGCACCTGTTCGACCCGGAGACGGTCTTCCGCCTCCAGCACTCCACGCGCGCCAACCGCTACGACATCTTCAAGAAGTACACGGACCGCGTGAACGAGCAGTCCGAGCGCCTCATGACGCTGCGCGGACTGTTCGGCTTCAGCTCGGACCGCCGGCCGATCCCCCTCGACGAGGTCGAGCCGGTCAGCGAGATCGTCAAGCGCTTCTCCACCGGCGCCATGTCGTACGGCTCCATCTCCCAGGAGGCGCACGAGACCCTCGCCATCGCCATGAACCAGCTGGGCGGCAAGTCCAACACCGGTGAGGGCGGCGAGGACCCGGAGCGCCTGTACGACCCGGCGCGCCGCTCGTCGATCAAGCAGGTCGCCTCCGGCCGCTTCGGCGTCACCTCCGAGTACCTGGTCAACGCGGACGACATCCAGATCAAGATGGCCCAGGGCGCCAAGCCCGGCGAGGGCGGCCAGCTGCCCGGCCACAAGGTCTACCCGTGGGTCGCCAGGACGCGTCACTCGACGCCGGGCGTCGGCCTGATCTCCCCGCCGCCGCACCACGACATCTACTCCATCGAGGACCTGGCCCAGCTCATCCACGACCTCAAGAACGCCAACCCGAAGGCCCGCATCCACGTGAAGCTGGTCTCCGAGGTCGGCGTCGGCACGGTCGCCGCCGGTGTCTCCAAGGCCCACGCGGACGTCGTCCTCATCTCCGGCCACGACGGCGGCACGGGCGCCTCCCCGCTGACCTCCCTCAAGCACGCGGGCGGCCCCTGGGAGCTGGGCCTCGCCGAGACCCAGCAGACCCTGCTGCTCAACGGCCTGCGCGACCGCATCGTCGTGCAGACCGACGGCCAGCTCAAGACCGGCCGCGACGTGGTCATCGCCGCCCTGCTCGGCGCCGAGGAGTTCGGTTTCGCCACCGCGCCGCTCGTCGTCTCCGGCTGCGTCATGATGCGCGTCTGCCACCTGGACACCTGCCCGGTCGGCATCGCCACCCAGAACCCGGTGCTGCGCGACCGGTTCAACGGCAAGGCCGAGTACGTGGTGAACTTCTTCCAGTTCATCGCGCAGGAGGTCCGCGAACTGCTCGCCGAGCTGGGCTTCCGCTCGATCGAGGAGGCCGTCGGCCACGCCGAGATCCTCGACGTCGAGCGCGCCGTCGACCACTGGAAGGCCCAGGGCCTGAACCTGGAGCCGCTGTTCCACGTGCCGGCCCTGCCCGAGGGCGCCTCCCTCCACCAGGTCGTCGCGCAGGACCACGGCCTGGAGAAGGCGCTCGACAACGAGCTGATCAGGCTCGCCGCCGACGCGCTGGCCGCGGACTCCGCCACCGACGCCCACCCGGTGCGCGCCCAGGTCGCGATCCGCAACATCAACCGCACGGTCGGCACCATGCTCGGCCACGAGGTGACGAAGAAGTTCGGCGGCGCGGGCCTGCCCGACGACACCATCGACATCACCTTCACCGGCTCGGCCGGCCAGTCCTTCGGCGCCTTCCTCCCGCGCGGTGTCACGCTGCGCCTGGAGGGCGACGCCAACGACTACGTCGGCAAGGGCCTCTCCGGCGGCCGGGTCGTCGTCCGCCCCGACCGGGGCGCCGACCACCTCGCCGAGTACTCGACGATCGCGGGCAACACCATCGCCTACGGCGCGACCGGCGGCGAACTGTTCCTGCGCGGCCGCACCGGCGAGCGGTTCTGCGTCCGCAACTCCGGCGCGACCGTCGTCTCCGAGGGCGTGGGCGACCACGGCTGCGAGTACATGACCGGCGGTCACGCGGTGGTCCTCGGCGAGACGGGCCGCAACTTCGCGGCCGGCATGTCCGGCGGCGTCGCCTACGTGATCGACCTGAACCGCGACAACGTCAACGCCGGCAACCTCGGCGCGGTCGAGGCGCTCGACGACACCGACAAGGCGTGGCTGCACGACGTGGTGCGCCGCCACGCCGAGGAGACCGGCTCGACGGTCGCCGAGAAGCTGCTCGCCGACTGGGACGCGTCCGTGGAGCGCTTCAGCAAGATCATCCCCAGCACGTACAAGGCAGTGCTCGCCGCCAAGGACGCCGCCGAGCGAGCCGGTCTCTCCGAGACCGAGATCACCGAGAAGATGATGGAGGCGGCGACCAATGGCTGATCCCAAGGGCTTTCTCAACCACGGCCGCGAGGTCGCCAAGTCCCGTCCGGTCCAGGAGCGCGTCAAGGACTGGAACGAGGTCTACGTCCCCGGCTCACTGCTGCCGATCATCGGCAAGCAGGCCAGCCGGTGCATGGACTGCGGCATCCCGTTCTGCCACAACGGCTGTCCGCTGGGGAACCTGATCCCCGAGTGGAACGACTTCGCCTACCGCGAGGACTGGTCGGCCGCCTCCGAGCGCCTGCACGCCACCAACAACTTCCCGGAGTTCACGGGCCGGCTGTGCCCCGCCCCGTGCGAGTCGGCGTGCGTGCTCGGCATCAACCAGCCGCCGGTCACCATCAAGAACGTCGAGGTCTCGATCATCGACAAGGCGTGGGAGACCGGTGACGTCGCCCCGCAGATCCCCGAGCGGCTGTCCGGCAAGACGGTCGCGGTCATCGGCTCGGGCCCGGCGGGCCTGGCCGCCGCCCAGCAGCTGACCCGGGCGGGCCACACCGTCGCCGTCTACGAGCGCGCGGACCGCATCGGAGGCCTCCTGCGGTACGGCATCCCCGAGTTCAAGATGGAGAAGCGGCACATCAACCGCCGCATCGAGCAGATGCGCGCGGAGGGCACCCGCTTCCGCACGGGCGTCGAGATCGGCCGCGACCTCAAGGCCACCGACCTGAAGAAGCGCTACGACGCGGTCGTCATCGCCGCCGGCGCCACGACCGCACGCGACCTCCCGGTCCCCGGCCGGGAACTCAAGGGCGTGTACCAGGCCATGGAGTACCTGCCGCTGGCCAACAAGGTGCAGGAGGGCGACTTCGTGGCGCCCCCGATCTCGGCCGAGGGCAAGCACGTCGTGGTCATCGGCGGTGGCGACACCGGCGCCGACTGCGTGGGCACCGCCCACCGCCAGGGCGCGGCCTCGGTCACGCAGCTGGAGATCATGCCCCGCCCGAACGAGGAGCGGAACCCGGTCGCCCAGCCGTGGCCGACGTTCCCGATGCTCTACAAGGTCACCAGCGCGCACGAGGAGGGCGGCGAGCGGGTCTACTCCGTCTCCACCACCCACTTCGAGGGCGACCAGGACGGCAACGTCCAGTGGCTGCACCTCACCGAGGTCGAGTTCGTCGAGGGCAGGCTGACCCAGAAGCCGGGCACGGAGCGCAAGATCCCCGCCCAGCTGGTCACCCTCGCCATGGGCTTCACCGGCACCGACCGCGAGAACGGCCTGGTGGAGCAGTTCGGCCTGGAGCTGGACGAGCGCGGCAACATCGCCCGCGACGCCGACTTCCGGACCAACGTGCCGGGCGTGTACGTCGCCGGTGACGCCGGCCGCGGCCAGTCCCTCATCGTGTGGGCGATCGCGGAGGGCCGCTCGGCCGCCCGCGGCGTCGACCGCTTCCTGACCGGCACCAGCGACCTGCCGGCCCCGATCCGGCCGACCGACCGGTCCCTGATGGTCTGACGGACCGCCCGGCGGAGCGTCCCGCGCTCCGTCCGGCGGACCGTCCGACGGGCCACCCGACGGCCCGTCACCGAGCGTCCCGTACAACGGCGTACGGGCGGGACGTCCGGGGGCACCGCCCCCGGACACCCCCCGAGACGGCGCCTGCCCCCTGTCCCCGACCGGACGACCGGGCAGGCGCCGCCGCACGTCCCGGTGTGGGAGGGTGGGGCCCATGGTCGCGATCAGTCTCAGCAAGGTCCAGGAGACGGCGCCCGCGCTGGTCGGCCCGTACAAGAGCGCCGGGGTGTCCCTCACGAAGCACGGCCTGGACGGGCAGCGGGCCGCCGTCTACCTGGTCGTGGACTACTCGGGGTCGATGAAGCCGTACTACCGGGACGGCAGCGTGCAGGCGCTCGCCGACCGGGTGCTGGGACTCTCGGCGCACCTCGACGACGACGGCCGGGTGCCGGTGGTGTTCTTCTCCACCGACGTGGACGCCGTGACCGACATCGCGCTCGCCGACCACCAGGGGCGGGTGGAGCGGATCGCGGCCGGCCTCGGACACATGGGCAGGACCAGCTACCACCTGGCGATGGACGCCGTCATCGACCACTACCTCGACAGCGGCGCGCGCGAGCCCGCCCTCGTCGTCTTCCAGACCGACGGCGGGCCGATCAACAAGCTCGCCGCCGAACGCTACCTGTGCAAGGCGTCGACGCTGCCGCTGTTCTGGCAGTTCATCGGCTTCGGGGACAAGGACAGCAAGCAGTTCGACTTCCTGCGCAAGCTCGACGAGCTGCCCGTACCGGCACAACGCGCCGTCGACAACGCCGGCTTCTTCCACGCCGGCGCCGATCCGCGCCGGATCCCGGACGCGGACCTCTACGACCGCCTGGTCGGCGATTTCCCCCAGTGGCTGGCGGCGGCGCGGGCGCGGGGGATCGTGGGCCCCGGCCACTGAGCCGGGCGCGACCTCAGGTGTCGCACTCCAGCACCGTCCGGCACAACCCGCACCGCACCCGCACCCGCCCCCGCACCGGCACCCTGATCCGCTGGAGACAGGTGGGACAGCGGAACGTCACCCGCAGCGACCCCCGCCCGTCCGGCACGAAGGCGTACGGAGCGGCCGACGAGACGGCCGGCGCCGCCGTGTCCCGCGCCTGCCGCCGGTCACGCGCGTAGCGCCGCCGCCCCGCCCACCCCGCGGCCGCCAACGGCGGCTGCCGTTCGTCGAGACGGGCCCGCTCCCGCCCCTCGACGTACGCCGTGTACGCCCGCGCACTGGTGAACCACGCCGACGGGTCCTCACCGAAGACCAGCGCCCGCTTGGCCAGCACGTACCCGAACTCCTCCGGCGTCAGGTACCCCAGCTTCTGCGAGGAGACCGCGTCCTCCCGGTAGGCGTCGAGCAGCAGCCACCCCGCCCCCAGATAGGCGGTGGCCGTGTCCGTGAGGATCTCGTCGGCGGGCGTGCCGGGGAACGCCAGGTCCACGCGGTGCAGGAAGACGTGCATGATCTCGTGCGCCAGGGCCGCGCCGATGTCCCGCCGATGGGTGCGGAACCGGTCGTTCAGCTCGATGAAGTACTCCGGTCCCGCCGCCAGTTCCACGTTCGCCGCGTGCCGCATCTCCCGGAAGCCCACGATCAGCCGGGCGTCCGGCAGGCGGAAGTGCCGCACCAGCTCCCGCGCCACCCGCTGCGCCCCGAGGTGCAGGTCGTCGGTGTCGCGGAACGCCACGTCCGCGGGGGCCACGCTGACCGGGAACTGCTGGACGGTGTCGTACGACAGCCGCCGGTACAGCGCGGTGACGGCCTCCCGCACCGTCTCCAGATGCGGGTAACCGTGCTCCACCGGTCCGCCGTTCGCCACGCCACCGCCCCCAGGACGCCGTGCACCCGCTTCCACTGTACGAGCGACCGCCGCAAGCGGACCCGACGGCGACCCCGACGGCAGGGATCCCGCGGTAGCCGGCCCCCGATCACGACGCACTAGGGTGAACGCCCATGACCACCAGCAACACCGGAACCGGTGACGTCGACCCCGCCGTCCACGAGGAACTCGCCCGCCTGCGCGACAGCATCGACAACATCGACGCGGCCGTCATCCACATGCTCGCCGAGCGCTTCAAGGCCACCCAGCAGGTCGGCCACCTCAAGGCCCGCCACCAGCTGCCGCCCGCCGACCCGGCCCGCGAGGCCCGCCAGATCGCCCGCCTGCGCGCCCTCGCCGAGAACGCCAAGCTCGACCCGGCGTTCGCCGAGAAACTTCTCAACTTCATCATCGCCGAGGTGATCCGCCACCACGAGCGCATCGCCGAGGACGCCGTCAACGGCGCCTGACCTCCACGGACGGCCCCGCGCCCGACGGACCCGCCCCCGCCGCGGCGTGCGCCGCGCACGCCCCGGCGAACACCGGGCGTCAGCCGACGGGCACTGCGCGTCAGGGTTCGGGCATAAGCTGGTGCTCCCATCGCGGGAGGGACGTCGGTCATGCCGCCGGATGCCAGGATCCTGATCGTGGACGACCACCAGGACACGCTGTACGCGCTGGAGAACGTCCTGGCCCCGCTGGGCCACCGGATAACCCGCGCCACCAGCGGCGACGAGGCGCTCAAGCAGGTACTGCGAGGCCGGGTCGGCCTCCTCGTGCTCGACGTGCGCATGCCCGGCGTCAGCGGCCTGGACGTGGTCCGCTACCTGCGGCGCCTCGAACAGACCCAGCACATCCCCGTCATCCTCCTCACCGGCTTCGGCCCCGACCAGGAGCTGACCACCACCGCCTTCGGCCTCGGCGTGGCCGACCTGGTCATGAAGCCGGTCGACCCGCTGGCCCTGCGCACCAAGGTCCGCTACCTCTACGACGCCCACCAACGCTACGTCGCCCTCCAGGAGGAGACGCGCGCACTGCGGGCCCGGCTGGAGGGCCTGGACGCCGGGCACCCCGACACGCCCGACGCCCCGGGGGCCCGGGTGCCGCCCCAGCGCGACACCGAGGCCCGCACGACGGGCCCGCGGTCCCCCACGACGACGTAGGCCCCGCCCCCGCCGTCGGCACCGGGTGTCCGTGGCGAGGCGCAGCCCGGCCCCGGGCCGACGGTCCCGGGCACCTGTGGCGAGGCACGGGCCGGCCCCGGGCCCGCAGTCCGGTCCCGGGCCGTCGGCACCGGGTGTCCGTGGCGAGGCGCAGCCCGGCCCCGGGCCGACGGTCCCGGGCGCCCGTGGCGACGCGCAGCCCCCCGCGCCGACGGCACCGGAACCCCGTCCTCCCGGCGCACGCGCGAACGGGGGACAAACAGCGCGTACCGATCCGCCCCTGTGCCCGGCCTGCGGCATCGGGCAGCATGGCCTGCATGTCCGTACTGACGCGCGACGAAGCGCAGACCCGTGCCCAGCTCCTCGACGTCCACCGCTACACCATCGAACTGGACCTGACCACCGGCGACGAGACCTTCGAGTCCCGCACCGCGATCCGGTTCACCGCGCGCACGGGCGCCGACACCTTCGTCGAGCTCAAACCGGCCGAGCTGCGCTCCGCCGTCCTCGACGGCGAGGCCCTGGACCCGCAGACCCTGGACGGCAACCGGCTGCCCCTGAAGAACCTCGCCGCCGGCGAGCACGAACTGCGGATCGCCGCGACCATGCGCTACTCCCGCACCGGCGAGGGCATGCACCGCTTCACCGACCCCGCCGACGGCGAGACCTACGTCTACACGCAGATGTTCATGGACGACGTCCAGCGCGTCTTCGCCGCCTTCGACCAGCCCGACCTCAAGTCCGTCTTCGACCTGTCGGTCAAGGCCCCCACCGGCTGGACCGTCCTCGCCAACGGCGTCACCGAGCACCTCGGCGAGGGCCGCTGGCAGTCCGCCGCCACCCCGCCCATCTCCACCTACCTCGTCGCCGTCGCCGCCGGCCCCTGGCACTCCGTCCGCACCGAACACCGCGACCTGCCCTTCGGCATCCACTGCCGCCGCTCCCTCGCGCCCCACCTCGACGCCGACGCCGACGAGATCCTCGACGTCACCCGCGCCTGCTTCGACCGCTACCACGAGAAGTTCACCGAGCCCTACCCCTTCGACTCCTACGACCAGGCGTTCGTCCCCGAGTTCAACGCCGGCGCCATGGAGAACCCCGGTCTCGTCACCTTCCGCGACGACTTCGTCTACCGCTCCGCCGTCACCGACACCGAGCGCCAGATCCGCGCCATGGTCATCGCGCACGAGATGGCCCACATGTGGTTCGGCGACCTCGTCACCCTCAGATGGTGGGACGACATCTGGCTGAACGAGTCCTTCGCCGAGTACATGGGCTACCAGACCACCGCCGAGGCCACCCGCTTCACCGACACCTGGACCGAGTTCGGCGTCACCCGCAAGGCCTGGGGCTACGACGCCGACCAGCGCCCCTCCACCCACCCCGTCGCCCCCGAGGACGTCGCCGACACCGCCTCCGCACTCCTCAACTTCGACGGCATCTCCTACGCCAAGGGCGCCTCCGCCCTGCGCCAACTGGTGACCTGGCTCGGCGAGGAGGACTTCCTGGCCGGCATCAACACCCACTTCGCACGGCACCGGTTCGCCAACGCCACCCTCGCCGACTTCATCGACTCCCTCGCCTCCGCCACCGAACGCGACGTCCACGCCTGGGCCGACGCCTGGCTGCGCACCACCGGCGTCGACACCCTCACCCCCACCGTCACCACCGAGGCCGGCACCTGCGCCCTCACCGTGGAGCACACCGGCAGCCGCCCGCACCGCATCGCCGTCGGCCTGTACGACCAGGACCTCTCCGACGACAAGGGCCGCCTCACCCTGCGCCGGCGCCTCGACGTCGACGTCCCGCAGAGCGTGCCGCAGCCCCTCGGCAAGCCCCCGGCGCTGCTCCTGCTCAACGACGGCGACCTCACCTACACCAAGGTCCGCTTCGACGCCGCGTCCGCCGAGTCCGTCGGCACGAGCCTGTCCCGGCTGCCCGACCCGCTGACCCGCGCCGTCGTCTGGAACGCCCTGCGCGACGCGGTCCGCGACGGCGAACTCGCCCCCGGCGCCTACCTGGAGACCGCCCGCCTCCACCTCCCGCGCGAGACCGACCTGGCCCTCGCCCAGGGCGTCCTCGCCTTCGCCTCCACCCAGATCGCCGACCGCTACCTCACCCCCGGGGAACGCCCCGCCGCCCTGGCGACCCTGTCCTCCCTGTGCCGCGACCTCATCCGCCGCACCGAGGACGGCGACCGCCCCGGCCTGCGCCTGATCGCCGTACGCCACTTCATCGACGTCGCCGCTCACCCGGAGACCATCGCCGCCTGGCTCGCCGAGGGCACGGTCCCCGGCGGACCCGAACTCGACCCCGACCTGCGCTGGCGCGTCCTCGCCCGGCTCGCCGTCCTCGGCGCCACCGACGAGGCCGCCATCGCCGCCGAACAGGAACGCGACCCGTCCGCCAACGGCCGCGAAGGCGCCGCCCGGTGCCGCGCCGCCCTGCCCGACGAGGAGGCCAAGCGCGCCGCCTGGGCCGCGATGTTCGACGGCGACGAGCTGTCCAACTACCTCTTCACCGCCACCGCCCAGGGCTTCTGGCAGCCCGAACAGGCCGACCTCGTACGGCACTACGTGCCCCGCTTCTACGACGACGCGGTCGCCGTGGCGGCCCGCCGCGGCCCCGCCATCGCCGACGCCGTCGGCCGCTGGGCCTTCCCCGCGCACGCCGTCGACACCGAGAACCTGACCCTGGGCGAGGCCTGCCTGCGCGAGGCGGACCCGACCCCCTCCCTGCGCCGCAAGCTGACGGACCAACTGGACGACCTGCGCCGCGCCCTGCGCGTCAGGGAGGGCATGACGGCCTAACTCCACCGGAGCGGCTGCGGCACAGGGCGTCCGCACCGGACCGCACCGGAGCCGGAGCAGGAACCGGGGGCGGGACCGGGACCGGAGCTGGGACCGGAGCTGGGACCGGGGATGCGGCAGGGACCGGAGCGGGGCCGGGACCAGGACCGAGGCCGGGGGCCGGGGTGGTGCCCCCGGCCCCCGTCCCGCCGGGCCGGCAGCCGCCCCCCTCACCCGCTCCCCGAGGGCCGGTGACCCGCCGGCCACGAAGAAGGGACGGCGGGAGCCGGGCCCCCCACCGTCCCTCACACCCGACGACCGGGCCTTAGGGTGTGTCTGACAATTCCCGCCGGGCGCGCGACGCCTGGCACGGCACCTCGCCGCGTTGTCGGATCACCCGAGTACACCCAGTACACGGGCGACCCTCCGCCTTGCGATGCACCGCACCAGACGCCGCGCGCTGATCCGACGCCAATTGTCAGACACGCCCTAGAAGACCGGCACACCCTCGCGCGTCAGCCTCCAGTCCACCGACGCGAAGTCCTTCGGGTCCAGCACACCCTTCGCCGTCACCCACTCCGCGATCCGCGTCCGGATCTCCGTCGACTCCGCCCACAGCTCCTGCGCCGACGCCACGTGCGGGAACGCACCCCCGCCGTTGGCCCGGTAGTTGTTCACCGCCAGCACGAACCGCCCGGCGTCGTCCAGCGGCACCCCGCCGTACGTCAGGTTCCTGATCCGCGACCCGGCCGGCTGCGCGATGTCGATGTCGTACGACAGCCCCGACACGTAGTCGTAGTTGTAGTCCGGACGCTTTCCGGCGTTCGTCAGCGTCGCCACGTCCACGGCCGCGCCCGCCGCCGTCCGCACGAAGTACTCCGCCGAGTACTCCAGGTACGCCCGCACCTGAGCACCCGTCATCAGCTTCGCGACCAGCGTGTTGTCGTACACGTACAGGCTCGACAGGTCCCGGATCGTCACGTCGCCGGCCGGGATCTCCGAGGTCCGCGAGAACGGCGACGCCTGCGCGATCACCGGCAGGGACGCGTACGCCGTGCCCGCCAGGGCCGCCCTCACCACGTCCTCCTGGACCTTGGTGATCAGGTCGATGATCGGGGCGTCCTTGTACCGCGCCTCGACCGTGGTCAGCGTCTGCGTCGCCGTGCCCACCACCTGGTTGACGTACTCGACGACCTTGGCGTGCTCGTCCGACAGCAGCCTGGTGATCCTCGGGTCGTCGGCCACCGTGTTGGAGTTCAGCACCGACGCCGCCACCGACTCGACGCTCCAGCGCCCCCGGGCGAACACCAGGTCGATGTCGAACAGCGACAGCCGCTCCGCGTAGGCCAGCGGCTCCGACAGCACCACCGTCTTCCCGGTCACGTCGTTGACGACCTTCAGCTCCGGGATCTCCACGTGCGCGTGCCCCACCAGGATCGCGTCGATCCCCGGCACCTGCCGCGCCACCAGCGCCGCCGAGTTCTCGACGTAGGGCACCTGGTCACCGTACGACGACGTGCCCGAGGAACCCGAGTGCGCCGACACCACGACCACGTCCGCGCCCATCGACCGCAGCTTCGGCACCCACTTCGCCGCCTGCTCCTCCAGACCCGGGAAGGCCAGCTTCCCCTGCACGTACGCCTTGTCCCAGATCGCGATGCCCGGATTGGTCAGGCCCAGCACCGCCACCTTCACCGGCGGCGCCCCCTTCACGCGGAACGTCTTCATGAAGTACGGCGGGAACGCCGGCTTCAGCGTCTTCGCGTCCACCGCGTTCGCCCCGAGCAGCGGGAAGTCGCACTGCTCCTCGAACTTGCGCAGCGTCTCGATGCCGTAGTTGAACTCGTGGTTGCCGAGCGCCACCGCGTCGTACCCGATCGCGTTCATCGCCTGCGCCATCGGGTGCACCGGGCCGCCCTCGGCGGTGATCGGGTCCACCTTGGCGTAGTAGTACGTCAGCGGCGTGCCCTGGATCGTGTCACCCGCGTCCAGGAGCAGCGTGTTCTCCCGGCCCCTCTCCTCGCGGATCGCGTTCACCAGGGTCGAGACGCGCGCCAGGCCCTGCGCGTTGCCCTTGGCGTCCGAGTACTCCGCGTCCTTGAAGTAGTCCCAGTTGAAGACGTGCCCGTGCAGGTCCGTCGTGCCCAGCACCGTCAGCGAGTACCGCTTGGCCGGCCGGGCGGGCTTCTCGCGCCCCGCCGCCTGCGCCGCCGGCGCCGCGACCGAACCCGCGATCGCCACCCCCGCCCCGGTCACGGCGGACTTCTTCAGGAACTTCCGGCGGTTCAACGGCATGCTGTGCTCCTCGGACAACGACCAATGACGCGCGTAGACGAAGGCGCGCGGACAAGGGCCGCGCGCGGACGGACGCGCGTAGATTCTGACCCGGCCATGGCAAACGACAACAGGCCCCGCAGGTTTCGATCTGGTGACCGCGCCACCCCGCGGCCGCGCCCGAACCGGGCGAGGACCGCCGGAGCGGGACGCACGGCCACGCCCGCCGCCCACGACACGCCGGGACGCCCCCGGCGCCGGGCGCTCCGCGGGGCCACCACCCCCATGGAGGACGCGTCGCCCGACCCCTCGGTCCCGAACCGGAACGGACGCGGCTGCGGACGTGGTGGCGGGCCGAGGCCGGAGCGCAATTCACGCTGGTTCCCCCGCACCTGCGAATTCACCCGATCGAGGAATCCGAGCGACTGTGCGGATGCTCGCCGGAGCGGCCGGGTGCACAATGCGGCGTTCGTCAACAACCCTTCACGCAAAGGTCGTTGAGCGGCCACGTCCGACGAATTCACTACCGCCGGGTAATACTTAGGCTCGACTCATGCGCCGAGCGAAAATCGTCTGCACCCTGGGCCCCGCCACCGACTCCTACGACCGGATCAAATCCCTCGTCGAAGCCGGAATGGACGTCGCCCGCCTCAACCTCAGCCACGGCGACCACGCCGAGCACGAGGAGCGCTACCACCACGTCCGCAAGGCCTCCGACGAAACCGGCCACAGCGTCGGCACCCTCGCCGACCTCCAAGGCCCCAAGATCCGCCTCGGCCACTTCACGGAAGGCCCCGTCCTCCTCGAACGCGGCGACACCTTCACCCTCACCGTCGAGGAAGGCGTGCCGGGCGACCGCCACACCTGCGGAACCACCTACGCCGGCCTCGCCGACGACGTCTCACCCGGCGAACACATCCTCGTCGACGACGGCAAGGTCTGCCTCGAAGTCACCCACGTCGACGGCCCACGCATCCGCACCCGCGTCGTCGAAGGCGGCATCGTCTCCGACCACAAGGGCCTCAACCTCCCCGGAGTCGCCGTCTCCGTCCCCGCCCTGTCCAAGAAGGACGAGGAAGACCTCCGCTGGGCCCTGCGCACCGGCCTCGACGCCATCGCCCTCTCCTTCGTCCGCAGCGGCCGCGACATCCTCGACGTCCACCGCATCATGGACGAGGAAGGCCGCCGGCTCCCCGTCATCGCCAAGATCGAGAAACCACAGGCCGTCG
This sequence comes from Streptomyces sp. NPDC014882, assembly GCF_043081325.1. Taxonomy (NCBI): domain Bacteria; kingdom Bacillati; phylum Actinomycetota; class Actinomycetes; order Kitasatosporales; family Streptomycetaceae; genus Streptomyces; species Streptomyces sp. NPDC014882. The sequence goes on along the minus strand of NZ_JBIBWL010000010.1, from coordinate 84,025 downwards.
AGAACATCGACGACATCGTCGCCGCCTTCGACGGGATCATGGTGGCGCGCGGCGACCTCGGCGTCGAGATGCCCCTCGAACAGGTCCCCATCGTCCAGAAGCGCGCCGTCACCCTCGCCAGGCGCAACGCCAAACCGGTGATCGTCGCCACCCAGATGCTCGACTCCATGATCGACAACTCCCGCCCCACCCGCGCCGAGGCCTCCGACGTCGCCAACGCCGTCATCGACGGCACCGACGCCGTCATGCTCTCCGGCGAGACCAGCGTCGGCAAGTACGCCGTCCAGACCGTCCACACCATGGCGAAGATCCTCGAAGCCGCCGAGGAGGACGTCCTCGCCGCCGGCCTCCCGCCCCTCACCGAACGCAACAAACCCCGCACCCAGGGCGGCGCCGTCGCCCGGGCCGCCGCGGAGATCGGCGACTTCCTGGGCGCCAAATTCCTCGTCGCCTTCACCCAGACCGGCGACACCGCCCGCCGCCTCTCCCGCTACCGCTCCCCGATCCCCCTCCTCGCCTTCACCCCCGAACCCGCCACCCGCTCCCAGCTCAACCTCACCTGGGGCGTCGAGACCTTCCTCGTCCCACCCGTCGGCACCACGGACGCGATGGTCGACCAGGTCGACGAACTCCTGCTCCGCCACGGCCGCTGCGAGAAGGGCGACGTGGTGGTGATCACGGCCGGTTCGCCGCCGGGGGTCTCCGGCTCGACGAACCTGGTCCGCGTCCACCACGTCGGGGAGGACGACAGGCCGAAGTAGGGGGCGGCCGGGGTCGGTCAGTACTTGGGTCCCACGTGGGTGTCGAGGAGGGCGACGTGCGCCTTCTTCGCTACGGAGATGTTGTAGGGGTTCCCGTTGCGGGTGCAGTGCGTCCACTCGATGCCCAGTTTTTCGAGGGTGTCGGTGAAGAGCCGCCGGATGTCGTCGGAGACGTTGGTGAAGAAGTACCGGGGGTATTCGTAGCGCTTGCGCTCACCGGCGACCATGCGGGTCGTCCAGTTGGTGATACGGCATCCGTCGGAGTGGATGAGGCCCCGGACGAACTCCCAGGGGTGGGCGTCGACGATGGCCTGCTGCCAGGGTTCGAGGACGATGCGGCGCTCGTGCTTCTTGCCGGGGCCGTGCTGGGGGAAGAGGCAGGTCCAGTGCCTTGTGTACGACTTCACCTCGACGCAGCCTGGTTTGTGGCGTCGGCTGACGTTCGGGAGTGGCATCACCTTGCGTATGGCTTCTTCGGCTGCGGCGATCAGACCGACCTGCGTCGCGTTGCAGAAGATGGAGAGGTGGTGCTGCTTGGGCTTCGAGACGATGTGGCCGTCGCCGAGATACAGGCCGAGCAGGTAGGCGTAGGCGACCGCATCGACCGGGCGCGCTGTACATTTGGGGCAGTCCGTCGGCTGCTCGTACTCCTCGCCGCGCGCCTTACGGTCCTCGCTGCGCCACCATCCCACGGTTCCGCGCGGAATGTTAAGACGCTCCGCGACGATGCGATTGGGGACTCCTTGGCGCATCAGTGTGACTGCGCGGACTCGAATTGAAGGACTGTGCTGCTCCATGTGGCCACTTTGAGCAAGAGCTTGCAGCGACACGCAGCAAAAAGCGGATGTTCACGAGAACGGGAACATCCGCTTTTGAAGTGACCTTGGGAACCAAGGAAAAGTGCCCCGAGTCGGATTCGAACCGACGCTGTATGGGTTTTGAATCCATGGCCTCTACCGCTGGGCTACCGGGGCCCCTTCGAAACGAAGGTCAGCGGTCACCCGCTGTGTCACCACCTTACCGCAGCTGGGTAGGCTCTTGTCAGCAGTACCCCTGCCTGAACAAGGAGCCCCCGTGACCGCCCCCGAGTCGCCCCAGCCCGTAGACGCGCCCGACGACGACAAGTCGCACGTGCCTCCGCTGACGACCCGTGTCGTCATCGCCGAGGACGAGGCGCTGATCCGCCTCGACCTCAAAGAGATGCTGGAGGAGGAGGGCTACACCGTCGTCGGTGAGGCCGGTGACGGCGAGCAGGCGATCGAGCTCGCCCGTGAGCACAAGCCGGACCTGGTCATCCTCGACGTGAAGATGCCGAAGCTGGACGGCATCTCCGCCGCGGAGAAGATCGCCGAGGAGCGCATCGCGCCGGTGCTGATGCTGACCGCGTTCTCGCAGCGCGACCTCGTCGAGCGGGCGCGGGACGCGGGGGCGATGGCGTACCTGGTGAAGCCGTTCAGCAAGAGCGACGTGGTTCCGGCGATCGAGATGGCCGTCTCGCGGTTCACGGAGTTGCGCGAGCTGGAAAACGAGGTCGCGGACCTGACGCTGCGTCTGGAGACCCGCAAGCTGGTGGACCGGGCGAAGTCGGTGCTGCAGACGGAGTACGGGCTGACGGAGCCGGCGGCGTTCCGGTGGATCCAGAAGACGTCGATGGACCGGCGGATGTCGATGCAGCAGGTGGCGGAGGCCGTCATCCAGGACGCCGAGGAGAAGAAGGCGTCCAAGGGCTGAGGTGTCGCCGCGCGTGGGCGAGGTCGTCACGCGTTGACGAAGTCGTCCCGTACGGGCGAAGAGGCCCGGGGCCCCCCGGGCAACCGGGGGGCGGGGCGCGTGGGGTGGGGGGGGGGGGGGTGGGCGACCCCCGGTTGGGCGTGGGGGGGGGCGCCGGGTGGAGGAGGTGGCCGC
>NZ_JBIBWL010000010.1:0-81349 GCF_043081325.1 Streptomyces sp. NPDC014882 | reverse complement strand
AGCTGATACGCGGGCCCCCAGGGGGGGGGCGGGCCCGGCGGGGGGGGGTGGGCGCCCCGGTTGGCCGCGCGCCCCCCGCGGGGGCCCCGGGGGGCCCCCCCCCCCGCGGCCCCCGGGGGCCCCCGGGCCTCTTCGTGTGCGGGGTGGGTGTCAGTCCTCGCCGAGGTAGGCCTTGCGGACGGACTCGTCGTGCAGGAGGTCGCGGCCGGTGCCGGAGAGCACGATCTTGCCGATCTCCATGACGTGGCCGTGGTCGGCGAGCGAGAGTGCCGCCTGGGCGTTCTGCTCGATGAGGAGGATGGTCATGCCCTGGGACTTCAGTTCCGCGATGGTCGCCATGATCTTCTGCATCATGATCGGGGACAGGCCCATCGAGGGTTCGTCGAGCATCAGCAGTTTCGGCTGGGACATGAGGGCGCGGCCCATGGCGAGCATCTGCTGTTCGCCGCCGGAGAGGGTGCCGGCGGCCTGCTTGCGGCGCTCTCCCAGGATGGGGAAGAGGTCGTAGGCGCGCTGGATGTCCTTCTCGATGCCCGGCTTGTCGTTGCGCAGGAAGGCGCCGAGGCGGAGGTTGTCCTCGATCGTCATGCGGGGGAAGATGTGCCGGCCCTCGGGGGAGTGGGCGAGCCCCAGCGAGACGATGTCGTGGGCGGGGATCTTCTTCAGGGACTTGCCGTTGAATTTGATCTGGCCGCCGACCGGCTTGAGGAGGCCGGAGAGGGTGCGCAGGGTGGTGGTCTTGCCGGCGCCGTTGGTGCCGATCAGGGTGACGACCTCGCCGGCCTCGACCTTGAACGAGATGCCCTTGACGGCCTCGATCTTGCCGTAGGCGACCCGGAGGTCCTCGACTTCGAGCAGTGCGGTCATCGGTCGTTCTCCTTGGCGGGCGGGGCGTCCGTCGGGGTGGCGGCGTGCGCTTCGGCGGCCTCCACTTCGGCGATCTCCTCGGTGCCGGGTGCGTCTTCGTAGGGTTCGCCGAGGTAGGCGGCGACGACGCGGTCGTCGCCCTGGACGGTGGCGCTGTCGCCCTCGACGAGTTTTTCGCCCTGGACGAGGACGGCGACGCGGTCGCAGAGGTTGAAGATGAAGCGCATGTCGTGCTCGATGACGAGGACGGCGATGCCCTGGTCGCGGATGGCGAAGACGAGTTCTTCGGTGGCTCGCGTCTCCTGGGGGTTCATGCCGGCGGTGGGCTCGTCGAGGAGGAGGAGGCCGGGGTCGCTGGCGAGGGCCCGGGCGATCTCCAGCTTGCGCTGTTCGCCGTAGGGCAGGTTGCGTGCGAGGTGGTCGGCCTTCTTCTCCAGGCCGACGAACTCGAGGAGTTCCATGGCGCGTGCGCGGGAGGCGGCTTCCGCCTTGTGGAAGCCGGGCAGGCGCAGGACGGCGGACCAGAAGCCTTCCTTGGTGCGGGTGTGGCGGCCGACGAGCACGTTCTCCAGGACCGTCATGTTGGCGAACAGGCGGATGTTCTGGAAGGTGCGGGCGATGCCGGCGGCGGTGACCTTGAAGGATTTGGGCGGCAGGACGGTGCCCTTGTAGCGGACTTCGCCTTCGGTGGGGATGTAGAGGCCGGTGAGGCAGTTGAAGAAGGTGGTCTTGCCGGCGCCGTTGGGGCCGATGAGGCCGACGATCTCTCCGGCGTTGACGTGGAGGTCGACGTCGCGGACGGCGGTGAGGCCGCCGAAGCGCATGGTGACGCCGCGGGCGTCGAGGACCCTTTCGCCGGTGGGGGCGACCGTGGTGGTGGTGTCGGTGGTCATGGTGGTCAGGCCCCTGCCTTCGTCAGGACGGTGGGAGCTTCCGCGTCCTCGTGGAACTCGAGCTGACGCCGGCGGTTGGGGATGAGGCCCTCGGGGCGGAAGCGCATCAGGAGGATGAGTGCGAGGCCGAAGGCGAAGAGCTGGTAGTCGCCGAGGAACTGGAGCTTGTTGGGGATGAGGAAGAGCAGTGCCGCGCCGATGAGGGGTCCGCTGATGGTGCCCATGCCGCCGAGGACGACTGCGGCCAGGAGGAAGGCCGAGTTGGGCGGGATGGGGCCGGCGAACAGGTACTGCTCGGGTGTCACGGTGTAGGTGACGTGGGCCTGGACGGTGCCGGCGAGGCCGGCGAGTGAGGCGCCGACGGCGAAGGCGATGAGCTTGACGCGGAAGCCGTTGATGCCCATGGCGAGTGCGGCGGTCTCGTCCTCGCGGATGGCGACCCAGGCGCGTCCGATGCGGGAGTCGCCGCTGCGTCGGAAGACGAGGACGACGACGGCGGTGATGAGGAGCATCAGGAAGAAGTAGTTGGCGAACCGGCCGATGGTGAAGCCGGCGACGGCGTGCTCGGTTCCGAAGTCGAACCCGAGGATGTTGAGGTTCGGGATGGAGGAGATGCCGTTGGAGCCGTTGGTGACGTCGGGGCCGGAGGTGCCGTCGAGGTTGTTGGCGGTGATGCGGAAGATCTCGCCGAAGCCGAGGGTGACGATGGCGAGGTAGTCGCCGCGCAGTCGCAGGGTCGGGGCGCCGATGAGGACGCCGAAGATCAGGGATGCGGCGGCGCCGACGAGGACGGCGGCCCAGAAGGGGAAGTGGACGTCGAAGGGGGAGCTGGGGGAGCCGGAGACCATGGCGGCGGCGTAGGCGCCGACGCCGAGGAAGGCGACGTATCCGAGGTCGAGGAGGCCGGCGAGGCCGACGACGATGTTGAGGCCGAGGGCGACGGTGCCGAAGATCAGGATGTAGACGCCGACGGTGGCGTACTGGTCGTCGGTCTGGGTGAAGGGGAACATCGCGGCGGCGACGAAGGCGCCGCAGATGGTGATGTTCTGGTGGCGGGCGGTGATCTGGGAGGCCTGGTTGACCAGTCCGGCCTTGTTGAGTGCGGCGAAGCCGAAGGCGGCGGTGATGAGGAAGCCGATGAAGAGTTCGTCGTACTCGGTGCCGATGCCGTAGGTGAAGACGGTGAGGCCGAGGCCGAGGACGGCGACGATGATGAGGATCTCGGCGTAGGGAGGCAGGGTGCCGACGGGGCGGGGGGTGCCGCCGGCGAAGGCGGCCTTGGTGATGTCCCGGGCGCCGCGCAGGCGGTGGCGGAACAGTTCCCAGCCGGTGTCGTCGGGGTCGTGGGGTTCGGGCGCGGGCCGCTCGAAGGGGAGGGCGAGGGCGCCGAGGAGGGCGGTCAGGGTGGCGAGGGCGGCGACGAAGCCGCCGGGCTCGAGGTTGACGACGCCGCCGAGGTCGACGGTGATCGCGACGACCGTGTACCAGACGGTGGTGAAGGCGGCGAGGGCGGCGAACTTGATCGCGCCGTCGGCGCCGGCGGGGGTGAGCCAGCGCAGGCCCTTGACGCCGTAGGAGGACAGGCCGAGGAGGGTGGTGAGGGCGCCGCCGATGAGGGCGAGGACCTGGAGGCCGCCGGGGTAGCCGTAGACGGTGAGGTCGCCGGGGAAGGCGGCCGTCCAGGTCCAGGCGAGGAAGGTGGAGACGACGGTGAGGGCGCCGCCGCCGGTGGCGAGGGCGCGGCCGAGGTGCTCCGGGATGCCGATGAGGCCGGTGGCCGGTGCGGTGGCGGGGGTGCTGGGGGTGCCGGGTGCGGTGGTCTGTGTGGTCATCGGTGTCACGCCCTGTCCGCGACGCGTTCGCCGAGCAGGCCCTGTGGCCTGAACAGCAGTACGAGGATGAGAAGTACGAAGGCCCAGACGTCGGCCCAGGACTGGCTGCCGAACTGGTCCATGCCGGGGATGTCGGCGATGTAGGCGGTGGCCAGGGTTTCGGCGATGCCGAGGACGACGCCGCCGATCATGGCGCCGTAGATGTTGCCGATGCCGCCGAGGACTGCCGCGGTGAAGGCCTTGAGGCCGAGGATGAAGCCCATGCGGTAGTCGATCTGGCCGTACTTGAGGCCGTAGGCGACGCCGCCGACGGCGGCGAAGACGGCGCCGAGGGCGAAGGCGACGACGATGATGCGGTCGGTGTTGACGCCCATGAGCTTGGCGGTGTCCGGGTCCTGCGCGGTGGCCTGCATGCCGCGTCCGGTGCGGGTCTTCATGACGAAGTAGGCGAGGACGGCCATGCTGATGGGGGCGGCGGCGAGGAGGAAGACGTCGCCGGTCTGGATGGTGACGTCACCGATGTGGAAGGGGCCGCCCTCGATCTGGGGGAAGGTGCGGGCCGACTTCGCCTCCGGGTACCAGGCCCAGACGGCCTGCTGGAGGGCCAGGGAGAGGCCGATGGCGGTGATGAGGGGGGCGAGTCGGGGTGCGCCGCGCAGGGGGCGGTAGGCGAACCGTTCCGCTCCGATGGCGACGAGGGCGGCGACCAGCATGGCGCCGATGAGCATGAGCGGCAGGGCTATCCACATGGTCGTGCCGTTGGGCAGTACCCAGAGGTAGACGGAGAGAGCCCCGAAGGCGCCCGTCATGAAGATCTCGCCGTGGGCGAAGTTGATGAGCTGGACGATGCCGTAGACCATCGTGTAGCCAATGGCGACCAGCCCGTACATGGATCCCAGTAGCAGGCCGTTGACCAGCTGCTGCGGCAGTTCGTTCACCGCATGTCCTCCGAGACGTTCGGATGTTTTCGACGGATGTGTCCGGATGTGGGTCCGCGCGGGGCGCCAGTGGAACAGCGCCCCGCGCGGCTCGGTGATGCGGGTGGGTCAGCCGGTGTAGGTGCCGGACTTCACCGACTTCCAGGCACCGTTCTCGACGGCGTACACGGTGAGCTGCTTGTTGGTGGCGTCACCGAACTCGTCGAAGGAGACCTTGCCGGTCACACCGTCGAAGGAGACGTTCTGCATGGCGGCGGTGACCTTGGCGCGGGCGTCGTCCGGGAGCTTGCCGTCGTTGTCGTCGACGACCTTCTTCACGGCCTCGATGATCGCCCAGGCGGAGTCGTAGGAGTAGCCGCCGTAGGCCTCGAAGGCCTCCTTGTAGTTCTCGGCCTTGTAGTTGGCCACGAACTCCTTGGCGGAGGGCAGCTCCTCGACCGGCGCGCCGACCGACGTGGCCAGGTCGCCGGCGGCGGAGGCGCCGGCCAGCTTGATGAAGTCGGCGCTGTAGATGCCGTCACCGCCGACCACGGGGATCTTGGCGCCGGCGGCCTTGATCTGCTTGCTCAGCGGGCCGGCCTGGGGGTACTCGCCGCCGTAGTAGACGACGTCGGCGCCGGAGTTCTTGACCTTCGTGGCGATGGCCGAGAAGTCCTTGCTGTCCGGGTTGATGTGCTCGGTGCCCGCGACCGCGCCGCCGAGCTTCTGGAACTCCTTGGTGAAGGTGGCGGCCAGGCCGGCGCCGTAGGTCTTCTTGTCGTCGATGACGAAGACCTTCTTCTTCTTGGCGTCGTTGAACAGGTACTGGGCGGCGAACGGGCCCTGGATGGCGTCCGTGGTCGCGGTGCGGAAGTACGAGTTGTAGACGCGCTTCTTGGAGTTCTGCCAGTCGGTGCCCTGGGTGAGCGCCGGGTTGGTGTTGGCCGGGGAGACCTCGACCAGCTTGGCGTCGTCGAAGACCTTCTGCATCGACTCGGCGACGGAGGAGTTCAGCGGGCCGACCACGCCGAGGACGGACTTGTCCGCGACCAGTTTGGTGGCGTTCTGCTGGCCCGAGGACGGCTGGGCCTGGTCGTCGAGCGCCTCGATCTTGAAGGTGACGCCGTCGACGTACTTCTTCTTGTTGGCCGTCTTGGCGGCCAGGTCGACGGAGTTCTTGATGCCGAGGCCCAGCGCGGACAGGTCGCCGGTCAGCGGGGCGTCGACGCCGATGGTGACGGTGGTGCCGCCGCCGCTGTCGGAGCCCTTGTCGTCGCTGTCGCGCGAGCCGCAGGCAGTGAGGGTCAGTGCTCCCGCGGACAGCGCAGCGGTGATGGCGATAAGCGAACGTTGACGCACGTTCCAGTCCTTTCCCTGGGCGGCCCTCCCCCCTGGAAGAGGCCGAGTCGAGCGCTGGGGCCGAAGGGGTATTCCAGCTGCGCGGTGACTGGCCGTGACTCTAAACGGGTGAAGGTAACGCGGAGGAGGCTCTGGCCCATGCTGTGACTCTCTTGTTATGACACGAGGTAATGCAGAGCGGTACTCAGAGGGTGGAACCGTGGAATTCAGGCCGATTCGCCCTGTCCACATGGTGAGAATCCGCAGGACGCGCCCCGGCGGTTTCAGGCGTCTCAGGCGTTTTGGTGATTACCCGGATTCGTTGCTGCAGGCGACTTGTAGGGCCTGGGAGAGGTCCTGCGCGTACCGGGAGCCGAGGATGAAACTGTGGTCCTGCATTGCGCGCGCATTACGCAGAGTTACGTCCAGGAAAGGCAGTCCGACATCCCTCGGCACATTTCCGCAATCCGTCACATGCATCGTGATGACGATCTTGCGGGCGGAACCCGCTTTTGTGCGGAAAGGTGAACGCGGCGCCGACGTCAGGAAGATGCCGTCGTACGGCTGCGCCAGCCGCGTCGTCGTGACCGGCGGACCCGACTCCACGCCGAGCAGCACCTCCAGCGCGAACGTCCGCGGCCGGGTGCCCGGCGGCACCGAGAGCGGCCCCAGGTACGCCAGGTTCACGACCTGGGACGGGAACGGCGGTGCCGGGGCGGCCCGTTGGCGCTCCTGCGGCCGGGTCGCCCAGAGCAGACCGCCACCGGCCAGGAGGGCGAGGGCCGTCAGTGCCGCCGGCACGGACCGGCGGTGACGCCCGAGGAGCCCGGGGAGCGGGGCCGGCCGGGCGCGCGAGGCGCCCGCCCCCGAGGCGCCCACGGTCTCCCACGCGCGCGTGCCCTCGCCCGGCTCGACGGGGCCGACCCCGCCGCTCACCGCCAGGGACCCCCGCCCGGAGTGCCGGAGCGGTACCGGGCGGCACAGTCCTCGCGCGACCGACGGACGATCAACTCGTCCGCGGCAGGCGCGCCTTCGCGCTTCTCCACGGCCCGCGCGGCGTCCACGACCGACCGCAGGATCTCGTACTGGCCGTCCGAGAGCCCCATCGACTGGTAGTCCCCGTAGCCGCCGCCGTCCAGCACCTCGCGCGACCAGTGGGCGACGATCCGGGCGCACAGCGCCTCGGGGGGAGTCGCGGAGGGCGACGGGGTGCTTCCCGCCCCGGTGGCGCCGGGACCGGCACAGGCCGTCACCAGCACGCCCGCGCCGAGGACCGCCCCGAGCCACCGCGCCGCCCCGCGACGGTGTGCGGCGGCGGACCGTCGGAGCGTCCCGGAGCGCCGTGCCGGCCCCGGCCGGCACGCCGCGGGCGGTCGCGCCGGTCCGGTCCGTCCTGCCGGTCCGGTCCGCCGTGCCGGTCCGGTTCGTCCTGCCGTCGCGGGCGGTCGTGCCGCCCCCGGCCTGAGGGGCCCTCCCGTTGCCATTCCCCGACGCTAGGCCGCGGAGGCGGCGGCGGGCAACGGGGCGGGAGGGGCCGGACGACGGGCCGGCGGGCCGGGGAGGGGCGGCGCCGGTGCCCTCAGCCGGTCGCGGGCGCGGCGTCGCCGGCGTTCAGGTCCCGCAGCAGACACGTCAGCCGCGCCGTGCACACCCGCTTGTCCGCCTCGTCACTGATCACGATCTCGTACGTCGCCGTGGACCGCCCCCGGTGCACGGGCGTGGCCACGCCGGTGACCAGGCCGGAGCGGACGCCGCGGTGGTGGGTGCAGTTGAGGTCGACACCGACGGCGATCTTGGAGCTGCCGCCGTGCAGCATGGCGCCGACCGAACCGAGGGTCTCCGCCAGCACCGCGGAGGCGCCGCCGTGCAGCAGTCCGTACGGCTGGGTGTTGCCCTCGACCGGCATCGTGCCGACGACCCGCTCGGCGGACGCCTCGACGATCTGCACGCCCATGCGGGTGCCCAGGTGCCCGGCGGAGAAGAGGGCGCCCAGGTCGATGCCGAGCGCCGCGTACTCGTCGACGACCTCCTGCGGGAACTTCACGTTCTGCTGCTCGCCCATCGGGACCTGCTCCGTTCGTCGTGACCCGTGTCGTGACCGGTACCGGGACCGTGTCCGCTGAGCAAACGCTCAGTCGGTCGCCGATTGTTCCAGACGGACCACGACGGACTTGCTGGCCGGGGTGTTGCTGGTGTCCGCGGTGGCGTCCAGCGGCACCAGGACGTTGGTCTCCGGGTAGTACGCCGCCGCGCAGCCCCGCGCCGTCGGGTAGGACACCACCCGGAAGCCGGGCGCCCGCCGTTCCACCCCGTCCCGCCACTCGCTCACCAGGTCCACGTAGGAGCCGTCGGCCAGGCCCAGCGCCCGGACGTCCTCGGGGTTGACCAAGACCACCCGGCGGCCGTTCGTGATGCCCCGGTAACGGTCGTCGAGCCCGTAGACGGTGGTGTTGTACTGGTCGTGCGAGCGCAGCGTCTGCAGCAGGAGCCGGCCGGCGGGCAGCTCGGGGAACTCCACCGGCGCGGCCGTGAAGTTGGCCTTGCCGGTGGCCGTGGGGAAGCGGCGCTCGTCGCGCGGGGCGTGCGGCAGCGCGAAGCCGCCGGGGCGGGCGACGCGCGCGTTGAAGTCCTCGAAACCGGGGATCACGCGCGCGATGCGGTCCCGGATCGCGGCGTAGTCCTTCTCGAACTCCTCCCACGGCACCCGGCTGTCCTCGCCCAGCACCCGGCGCGCCAGCCGGCACACGATGGCCGGCTCGGACAGCAGCCGCGCGCTCGCGGGCGCCAGCCGGCCGCGGGAGGCGTGCACCATGCCCATGGAGTCCTCGACGGTCACGAACTGCTCGCCGCCGTCCTGCACGTCGCGCTCGGTACGCCCGAGCGTCGGCAGGATCAGGGCACGCGCGCCCGTGACGACGTGCGAGCGGTTGAGCTTCGTCGACACGTGCACCGTCAGCCGGGCCCGCCGCATCGCCGCCTCGGTGACCTCCGTGTCGGGGGAGGCGGACACGAAGTTGCCGCCCATGGCGAAGAAGACCTTCGCCTCGCCGTCCCGCAGCGCCCGGATGGCCCGTACGACGTCGAAGCCGTGCCCGCGCGGCGGCGCGAAGCCGAACTCCCGCTCCAGGGCGTCCAGGAAGGCCGGGGCCGGGCGCTCGAAGATGCCCATGGTGCGGTCGCCCTGCACGTTCGAATGGCCGCGCACCGGGCAGACGCCCGCACCCGGACGGCCGATGTTGCCGCGCAGCAGCAGGAAGTTGACCACCTCGCGGACGGTCGGCACGGAGTGCTTGTGCTGGGTGAGGCCCATCGCCCAGCACACGATGACGCGCTCCGAGGCCAGCACCATGCGCAGGACCTCCTCGATCTCCGCGCGCGTGAGCCCCGTCGCGGCGAGCGTCGTGTCCCAGTCGGCCTCGCGGGCGGCCGCGGAGAACTCCTCGTAGCCGTGGGTGTGCTCGGCGACGAAACGCTCGTCGACCGCGCCCTCGGTCTCGAGGATCAGCTTGTTGAGGAGGCGGAACAGGGCCTGGTCGCCGCCGAGGCGGATCTGGAGGAACAGATCGGTCAGGGCGGCGCCCTTGAGCATGCCCCGCGGGGTCTGGGGGTTCTTGAAGCGCTCCATGCCGGCCTCGGGCAGCGGGTTCACGCTCACGATCCGCGCGCCGCCCGCCTTGGCCTTCTCCAGGGCGGAGAGCATCCGCGGATGGTTGGTGCCCGGGTTCTGGCCGGCGACGATGATCAGGTCGGCCTGGTACAGGTCCTCGAGGAGGACGCTGCCCTTGCCGACGCCGATCGTCTCCACGAGGGCCGAACCGGACGACTCGTGGCACATGTTGGAGCAGTCGGGGAGGTTGTTGGTGCCCCACTCGCGCGCGAACAGCTGGTAGAGGAACGCGGCCTCGTTGCTCGTGCGCCCCGAGGTGTAGAACACGGCCTCGTCGGGGGAGGCCAGGGCCGCCATCTCCTCGGCGACGATGTCGAAGGCGCGCTCCCAGGAGACCGGCTCGTAGTGCTCGCCGCCCTCGGGCAGGTACATCGGGTGCGTGAGCCGGCCCTGCTGGCCCAGCCAGTAGCCGCTGCGCTCCGCGAGGCCGGCGACCGGGTGCGCGGCGAAGAACTCCGGGGTGACCCGGCGCAGGGTGGCCTCCTCGGCGACCGCCTTCGCGCCGTTCTCGCAGAACTCCGCCGCGTGCCGGTGGTCCGGCTCCGGCCAGGCACAGCCCGGACAGTCGAAACCGTCCTTCTGGTTGACGCGCAGCAGTGTCAGCGCGGTCCGCCGCACGCCCATCTGCCGCTGGGCGATCCGCAGGGTGTGACCGATGGCCGGCAGCCCCGCGGCCGCGTGCTGCGGCTCGGCGACCTGCGGCGCGTCCTGAACCGGGTCGGCCTTGGGCGGCTTCGTTGCCATCGCGGCGCTCCTTCACTGGCACGGGCACTGACACGGGTGACCACTCCCACCGATCCTTGCACGCGACACCGACAGGGCGGACGCGCGGGCGTGAGGGCGGCGGGCGCGCGGGCATGCGGGGTGCGGGAGCAATGGTTGCAGGGCCGCGGGAGCGGAGGGAGGGGGCGGGGAGAAGGGACGGGGGACGAGGGAGAGGGGGAGAGGGGGAGAAGGGGGGAGGCAACAGGAGAGAGGGAGCCGGGGAGGGGGGAGTCGTCGCCGCGCCCCGGGTCGCCGGAGGCGCACCTGGGCCGGAGTGTCGGTGGGGCGTGGCAGGATCGGGGGCGTGGCAGAAACAGCATCGAAGAAGACCGAGAACACCTCCGGCGCCGGCCGGCCCCGCCTGATGCTCATGGACGGGCACTCGCTGGCCTACCGCGCGTTCTTCGCGCTGCCCGCGGAGAACTTCACCACCGCGGCCGGCCAGCCGACGAACGCGATCTACGGCTTCGCGTCGATGCTGGCGAACACCCTGCGCGACGAGGCGCCCACGCACTTCGCGGTGGCGTTCGACGTCTCCCGCAAGACGTGGCGCTCCGAGGAGTTCACCGAGTACAAGGCCAACCGTTCCAAGACCCCGGACGAGTTCAAGGGCCAGGTCGAGCTGATCGGCGAGCTGCTCGACGCGATGCACGTCTCCCGGTTCGCGGTCGACGGCTTCGAGGCCGACGACGTGATCGCCACGCTGGCCACGCAGGCCGAGGCCGAGGGCTTCGACGTGCTGATCGTCACGGGCGACCGCGACTCCTTCCAGCTCGTCAGCGAGCACACCACGGTGCTGTACCCCACCAAGGGCGTCTCCGAGCTGACCCGCTTCACCCCGGAGAAGGTCGTCGAGAAGTACGGGCTGACGCCCGCCCAGTACCCCGACTTCGCGGCCCTGCGCGGCGACCCGTCCGACAACCTCCCGGGCATCCCGGGCGTCGGCGAGAAGACCGCCGCGAAGTGGATCAACCAGTTCGGTTCGTTCGCCGAGCTGGTCGAGCGCGTCGACGAGGTCAAGGGCAAGGCCGGGCAGAACCTCCGCGACCACCTGGAGGCCGTCAAGCTCAACCGCCGCCTGACGGAGATGGTCCGCACCGTCGAGCTGCCCGGCACCGTCCTCGACCTCGAGCGCGCCCCGTACGACCGCACGGCCCTCGCGATGATCCTGGACACCCTGGAGATCCGGAACCCGTCGCTGCGCGAACGGCTGCTCGCCGTGGACCCGGGCGCCCGGGAAGCCGAGCCGGCCGCGGCCGTCGCCCCCGGCGTGGCACTGGACGGCACGGTGCTGGGCACGGGGGAGCTGACCGCCTGGCTCACCGAGCACGGCGCCGAACCCCTCGGCGTGGCCACCGTCGACACCTGGGCCCTGGGCACCGGGTCGGTCGCGGAGGTCGCGCTCGCCACGGCGGGCGGTCCCGCCGCCTGGTTCGACCCCTCCGAGCTGGACGAGGCCGACGAGAACACCTGGGCGGCCTGGCTGGCGGCCGGGGACCGCCCCAAGGTCCTGCACAACGCCAAGGGCGCCATGCGCGTCTTCGCCGAGCACGGCTGGAGCGTCGCCGGCGTCTCCATGGACACCGCCCTGGCCGCCTACCTGGTCAAGCCCGGCCGTCGCTCCTTCGACCTGGACGCGCTGTCGCTGGAGTACCTGGGCCGCGAGCTGGCCCCGCCCGCCGCGGCCGACGGCCAGCTCGCCTTCGGCGCGGACGAGGGCGCCGAGGCCGAGGCGCTGATGGTGCAGGCCCGCGCGGTCCTCGACCTCGGCGAGGCCTTCCGCGGCCGGCTGGAGGAGGTCGGCGCGGCGGACCTGCTCCAGGACATGGAACTGCCCACCTCCGCCCTCCTCGCCCGGCTGGAGCGGCACGGCATCGCCGCCGACCGGGCGCACCTGGAGGCCATGGAGCAGATGTTCGCGGGCGCCGTCCAGCAGGCGGTGAAGGAGGCGCACGCCGCCGCCGGGCACGAGTTCAACCTCGGCTCGCCCAAGCAGCTCCAGGAGGTCCTCTTCGGAGAGCTGGGCCTGCCGAGGACGAAGAAGACCAAGACCGGTTACACGACGGACGCCGATGCCCTGGCCTGGCTCGCCGCCCAGACGGACAACGAACTCCCGGTGATCATGCTCCGCCACCGTGAGCAGGCCAAGCTCCGCGTCACCGTCGAGGGCCTGATCAAGACGATCGCCGCCGACGGCCGCATCCACACCACCTTCAACCAGACGGTCGCCGCGACCGGCCGCCTGTCGTCCACCGACCCCAACCTCCAGAACATCCCGGTCCGCACGGACGAGGGCCGGGCGATCCGGCGCGGGTTCGTCGTCGGCGAGGGCTTCGAGTCCCTGATGACGGCCGACTACAGCCAGATCGAACTGCGGGTGATGGCCCACCTCTCCGAGGACGAGGGCCTCATCGAGGCGTTCACCTCCGGCGAGGACCTGCACACCACGGCCGCCTCCCAGGTCTTCGGCGTCGAGCGGGACGCCGTGGACGCGGAGATGCGCCGCAAGATCAAGGCGATGTCGTACGGCCTGGCGTACGGACTGTCGGCGTTCGGGCTGTCCCAGCAGCTCAACATCGACGCGGGGGAGGCCCGCGCCCTGATGGACGCCTACTTCGAGCGCTTCGGCGGCGTACGGGACTACCTGCGCCGCGCGGTCGAGGAGGCACGGGCGACGGGCTACACGGCGACGCTCTTCGGGCGCCGCCGCTACCTCCCCGACCTCAACAGCGACAACCGTCAGCGCCGCGAGGCGGCCGAGCGCATGGCCCTCAACGCGCCGATCCAGGGCACGGCGGCGGACATCGTCAAGATCGCCATGCTGAAGGTGGACGCGGCCCTGCGCGAGGCGGAGCTGAAGTCCCGCATGCTCCTCCAGGTCCACGACGAGATCGTCCTGGAGATCGCCCCCGGCGAGCGGCCGGCCGTGGAGGAACTGGTCCGCCGGGAAATGGCCGGCGCGGTCCACCTCAGGGCCCCCCTGGACGTCTCGGTGGGCGCGGGCCCCGACTGGGAGTCGGCGGCTCACTAGGGCGTGTTTCGAAAGTCCCTCCCCCAGAGGGGGTGCCCCCAGCCCGGCGACGCCTGGCACGCACTCCCCCAGAGGGGGCACCCCCAGCCGCGTTGTCGGGATCACCCCGATACAACCAGTATCGGGGCGACCCTCCGCCTTGCGATCGCACGCACCAGACGCCGCCGGGCCTGCCCTTCGGGCAGACGACGCCACTTTCGAAACACGCCCTAGCCCCGGCACCGACGGGAAGGGGCCCCTCCGCGGCGGACGGGGCCCCTTCCCCGTCCCACCCGCTCCCGGGTGCTCGCACCGGCCCCGTTCCCGCACGACGCCCTCGCGCGCGCCGACCGCTCACCTCCCTGGCTCCCCCGTCGGCCCACTCCCGTCGGCTCACTCACGTCGGCCCGCCCGCGCCGGTCTGCCCGCCCGTGCCCGTCCCCCTGCCCGCCCACGTCGGCCCGCCCACGTCGGCCGGTCCGTCCGTCCGTGCCGGTCCCTTTGCCCGCCCACGCCGGTCCGTCCGCCCGTGCCGCTCCGTCCGTGCCGGTCCCGTGGACCCGCGCGGCTCCCGAGCCCTTTCCGGTCGCCGTCGGCCGGTCGCCCGCAGCTCCCCTCCGCCCCTCACCCCCGGAGCCCGGGTCCTCCGAAGGACCCGCGTTCCCGCGGGGCCCTCACCCGCGTGGCCCCCGAGAAGGGGCCCTCGCGGGCGGGGGGCCGCCAGGATGCGGCCATGGGTATACGCATGCTTCACCGCCGGAAGGCCTCCGCACGCGTTCACGCCACGTCCCCCGCCGGCAAGAGGCGAACCGGCCCCGACGCGCCCCCCTCGGCACGGCCGCTTCCCGCCCTCGCGCCCGGCGCCGCGACGCCCCGTGTCCCCGGGACCCCTCTCCGGGGGCCGCGCGAGACGGCCGTGAGGCTCCGGCGCCGGGTCCTCGCCCCGCTCGCCCGCCCGGACGCCGCCTGGCGCCTCAGGACCGAGACGGCCCGCGGCTACCTGGCCCTCGGCCTCGCCGCCCTGCGCCGGCTCCCCAGACCGCGCGCGGGGCGCCGCATCACGGTCTTCGTCGTGAGCGCGGCACCCGGCGCGGGCCGTTCCGGCGGCCGCTGATCCGGGCCGGCGGGCGTTCCCCGCCGTTCACCCGACGCCCACCTCGTCCCTCTCCCGCGCGGGCCGCACCGTCCCGCGCCGAGACCGTACCCCCACGGCGTACAGCACGACCCCCAGCAGCAGCCCCGTCCCCGCTCCGAAGCACAGGGTCGGGATCAGCTCGTAGGGCCTGCTGCCGGGGCCCCGCCCGTCCCACCAGCCGAGCGCCCGGTGGGCCGCCGCGGTCAGGACGCAGCCGCCGATCACGGCCGCCGCCCACCAGCGGTCGCGCGCCGACAGCACCGGCACCCCGAGCGGCTCGCCCGCCGGGGTCCGGCGCAGCGCGCGCAGGACGAACCCGGCGATCACGACCGCCGCGACGGCCGAACCGCCGTACTGGAGGTACCAGTACAACGGCGAGCCCGCCACCGTCTCGCCGAGGACCGGGAAGACCCGCATGCCCCACCGGTCGAGGTGGGTGAAGGCGTCCCAGACGACGTGCGTCAGCGCGCCGAGGACCGCGGACGCGTACCACCACACCACCGTCGGCGGCCGGACACGCGCGCGCGGCGCCCCGCAGCGCGTCAGGACCGCGACACGGCCCTGCCGCGCCCGGGGCAGCAGCGCCACGAGCGGCTCGCGCACCAGCAGCCACGACCCCACCAGCGCCCACGCCAGCAGCACGTCGACGGTGAGGACACCGGGGAAGGAGTGCGTGACGTCGCCGAACTCCATCGCCCCGGACAGGACACCGGCCGCGTAATAGGTCATGTCGGGAGCGAACGACCCCGCGACGAGGACGGCGGGCACCAGGCGCCCGCGACCGGTGCCGTCGGCGCGCACGGCGGGCAGCACGGCCGCCGCGTGACTCAGCGTGAACGGCAACGAGGCTCCCCGGCAAGGATGTTGACGGACCCACCGGCCCGGACGTCGACGACCCGACCAGTATGCGGGACGCCTCCCGCGCCCCGCGGCACGTGGAAGGGCGGTGAACACCGGGTGCGAACGGGTGCCGGTCGCAAAGAAGTTGTCGTAGGGTCGCCTGGGCCGTCGCGTACGAATGACGGTCGGACAACCGAACAGATCAGCGCAAACCGCCCGCGACCGCGACGTTCGCGGCCGGTGGGCCGTCCCCGAGGGACGAGCGGGGCAAGGCGTCCCACGGGACGGGCGGGACGGACGAAGACGGGCGCTCGAGTGTCCACGGGAGGGGTTCACTTCATGTCGGCGCATTTCGGCAGCAGGCTGCGCAAGGGTGCGGTCAACACCACCGTGGCCGCGTTGGCGGTCGCGGCTCTGGCCGCCTCCCAGGCGCCCGACGTCACGGCCGGTGACGCGGGCGGACGGGCCTCCGCGAACACCCCGTCCGCCGACGGCGGCTCCACCGCCGGCACCGGTGAGAGCGCCACCGGCAACTCTCCGTACTACACGGACCTGCCGCCGCTGAAGAGCCCCGCCCCGGCGCCCGGCCCGAGCACCGGCGCCACCCCGGCCGGCACCGCCGGTACGGAGGCCGGCATCCCCGCGACCGTCCTGGACGCCTACCAGAAGGCCGCCTCGGCCCTCGCCGAGTCCCGGCCCGGCTGCAACATGCCCTGGGAACTCCTCGCCGCCATCGGCAAGGTGGAGTCCGGCCACGCCCGCGGCGGCAACGTCGACGCCGACGGCACCACCCGCTCGGCGATCCTGGGCCCGGTCCTCGACGGCAACGGCTTCGCCGACATCGACGACACCGACGACGGCGCCTTCGACGGCGACACCACGCACGACCGCGCCGTCGGCCCGATGCAGTTCATCCCCTCCACCTGGGCGTGGGCCGGCCGCGACGGCAACGGCGACGGCCGCAAGGACCCCAACAACGTCTACGACGCCGCGCTCGCCGCCGGTCACTACCTGTGCCGCTACAGCTGGGACATGTCCACCGACGCCGGCCTGCGCAGCGCGATCCTGAGCTACAACAACTCGACGGACTACTACAACACCGTCGTGTCGTGGCTGGAGTACTACCGCAAGGGCACGCACGAGGTCCCGGACGGCACCGGCACCCTGCCGGACAACCGCAGCGACGGGAACGGCGGCGGCACGACCACCTGGCCGTCCCCGTCCCCGAAGCCCACGCCGCCCGGGACGACCCCGCCCGCCGCGCCCCCCGCCACCAAGCCCCCGACGACTCCTCCGCCGGCCACCACGCCCCCGGCCACCACGCCCCCCGGCACGACACCGACCGACACGGTGCACCACCTGGAGGACGCGGGCACGCCGCGGCTCACCGCCATGGCGGGCGACACGTTCGGCGCCCGGATCAGCACCCGCGCCGAGACCGGGGCCGGCACGGCCGTCGCCAAGGTCCGGGTCCGCTTCACGATCACCGGCGACACCGACGCCACCTTCACGGGTGGCGAGCGCGTCGCCACGGTCATCACCGACAGCCGGGGCATCGCCACCGCGCCCGCCCTCGAGGCGGGGGAGAACACCGGCACCTTCACCGTCCGCGCCACCGTCGTGGGCCGCACGGTCGCCGCCGCGAGCTACTCGGCGACGGTCACCGCGCGGGCCGCCGACGCCCTGGCCCGCACCGGCTCCACCGCCCTGACCTGCGTCGCGGGCGGCGAGTTCGCCGACCGGGTTCAGGTGAAGGCCACCCACAAGGGCGCCGTGGCGGACAACGTCGCGGCCACCGCCACGCTCGTGAAGTCGGCCGACGACCCGACCGCGAACGACAAGGGCCCCCACTTCAAGGACGCCGCCGGCGCCCCCGTCCGCACCCTGACGGACCTCCGCACGGACGCGAACGGCCTGCTGACGCTCCCGAAGCTGTACGCGGACGACACCGCCGGCACCTACCTGCTGCGCGTCACCACCGAGGGCGGCGCCACCCTCACGGTCGAACTGACCGTCACGGCGGCACCCTCGCCCACACCGACCCCGTCGGACACTCCTTCGGAGACCCCCTCGGGCGCCCCCTCCGAGAGCACTTCCCCGAGCCCCTCCGGGTCGACGACGACCGGCTGAGGACCGCCCGCACCACCGGCGGCGCCCCGCTCCACGCGAGCGGGGCGCCGCCGTCGCGTGCGGCCCGCGCTCGTCCCGCCGCGGGCACACCACCGACCCGGAGCCGTCGCCCTCCCGCGGCCGGCACCGAGCCGGTCACCGTCCGAGCCGCGCCCTGGTGTGCCGGGTGGGCTCGGCACCGGCCGGGTCCTCCGGCCACGGATGCCTGGGGTACCGGCCCCGCAGCTCGGCCCGTACGCCCCGGTACCCGTCCCTCCAGAAGGAGGCGAGGTCGGCGGTCACGGCCGCGGGCCGCCCGGCGGGGGAGAGCAGGTGCACCAGCAGCGGCACCCCCGCCACACGCGGTGTCTCCTGGAGCCCGAACATCTCCTGGAGCTTCACCGCCAGCACCGGCTGCCCGGGGTCGGCGTAGTCGATCCGGATCGCGGACCCGCTCGGCACCGTGATCCGTTCCGGCGCCAGCTCGTCCAGCCGTGCCGCCTCCCCGGACGCCCAGGGCAGCAGCCGGGCGAGCGCCGCCCCGGCGTCGATCCGTGCCAGGTCGCCCCGGCGCCGGGCCCGGCTCAGCTCGGGCTCCAGCCATTCGTCCACGCGCGCGTGCAGCGCCGTGTCGGAGACGTCCGGCCACGGCTCCCCGAGACGCGCCCCGAGGAACGCCAGGCGCTGCCGCAGCCCCCGTGCCTGATCCGTCCACCGCAGCAGCCCCCACCCCTCCTGCCGCAGCCCTTCGAGCAGCGCCTCCCGCACGAGTCCCGCGGCGGCCTCCCGCAGCGGACGCGCCACCAGCTCCACGGCCCCGAGCCGCTCGACCCGCCGGGCCACGACGTCCCCCTCCGCCCAGTGCACCTCCTCGCGCACGTCGAGCAGGGCGCCCGCCGCGAACCGGGCGACCTCCTCGTCGACGACGGCCGCGAGCTGCACCCGCGCGTGCCCCCTGCCGACGGGCCGGTCGGCGACGGCGACCGCGAGCCACGGCGCCCCGCGCAGCCCCGACCCGTCGCGGACCTCGGCCCGCGTCCCGGACACCATCAGGTACGAGCCGCCGTCCGCCCTGGCGACCCGCTCGGGAAAGGCGAGCGCGGCCACCACACCGACGCGGCCGTCCTCACGCGCCGGCACCGGCGGCCCCCCTGCGGCACCCTCCCCCGCCACGGGCGCCTCCGCCGGGCCGGCGAACTCCGTCGCCACGGCCCGCAGCCGCCGTACCTCCGTCCGCCAGCGCCCCGCGTACGCGTCGCCCCCGCGCCGGGCCGCGCGCAACGCCCCCGCGAGATCGTCGCCGTACTCGCGCGGAGCCTCCTCGCTCAGCAGGGCGACCACCTCCGCGGCCCGCTCCGCCCCCACCAGCGCGGCCCCGTCGAGCAGCGCCCGCCCCAGCCGGGGGTGCAGCCCCGCCCGTGCCAGCCGTACCCCGCGCCCGGTGGCCCGGCCCGCCGCGTCCACCGCCCCGACCGCCCGCAGCAGCCGGCCCGCCGCCGCCATCGCCCCGCCCGGCGGCGGATCCAGCAGCGCGAGCCCGGACGCCCCGGGATCGCCCCAGCAGGCCGCCTGGAGCGCGAACGCCGTCAGGTCGGCCACCTTGATCTCCGGCGCCGGGAAACGCGGCAGACGGGCGTTCTCCGCCTCCGTCCAGCAGCGGTACACGACGCCCGGCGCCTCGCGCCCGGCCCGCCCGGCCCGCTGCCGTCCCGCCGCGACGGACGCCCGCACCGTCGCCAGCGCGCTCAGCCCGCGCGCGTGGTCCACCCGCGGCTCGCGCGCCAGGCCCGAGTCCACCACCACCCGCACGCCCGGCACCGTCAGCGACGACTCGGCGACGGACGTGGCCAGCACGACCCTGCGACGCTCCCCGGGAGCCAGCACCGCGTCCTGCACCGCCGCGGACGCCCGCCCGTGCACCTGGAGCACGTCCACCCCCTCCAGGTCCGCGAGCCGTCCCGCGACCCGTGCGATCTCGCCGACCCCGGGCAGGAAGCACAGGACGTCCCCCGCCCGCTCCGCCAGGGCCCGCCGCACCACCGACGCCACGTGCGCGAGCAGCGCGGGATCCACCGACATGCCGTGCGGCGGCCGTACCGGCCGGGCCGGAGGGGCCCACACCACCTCGACGCCGTACGACGACCCGTGGGCCTCGACCACCGGCGCGCCCCCCAGCAGCCGGGACCAGCCCTCCGTGTCGGTCGTCGCCGACGCGGCGACCAGCCCCAGCTCGGGGCGGAGCGTCCCGCGCACGTCCCACAGGAAGGCGGCCGCCGTGTCCGCGTCCAGATGCCGCTCGTGGCACTCGTCCAGCACCACCACGTCGACCCCGGTCAGCTCCTGGTCGCGCTGGAGCCGCTGGAGCAGCACCCCGGTGGTGACGACCTCCACGCGCGTGTGCCGCCCGACGACGCGCTCGCCGCGCACGGTGAACCCCACGCTCGCGCCGGTCCGCTCACCGAGCAGCCACGCCATCCGCCGGGCCGCCGCGCGCGCCGCGATCCGCCGCGGCTCCGCCACCACCACCCGCCGGACCGGCCCCCCGCCCACCAGCCCGGCCAGCGCGAGCGGCACCAGCGTCGTCTTCCCCGTGCCGGGCGGTGCCGCCAGCACGGCGGTCCCCGGCCCGGCCAGGGCGTCGTGCAGGGCGGGCAGGGCGGCCCGCACGGGCAGCGCGTCCAGGGCGTCGTCACGGATCACGCCCCCAGTGTCGTACGCCCGGGGGAGCGCCCCGCACGCGCGTGCAGGGCCGTGCCGTCGACCGGGCGGACGACCAGGTCCTGCGGAGCGCCCCCGCGCGCGGGCCTCGACGCGGGACCGGGCCTCCGGCTCGCCCGTCGAAGCGCCCCGCCCCGCACGCACGTGCGGGACGGGTACGACGGCGAGGGGCTAGTCCCGCTCGCAGACGAAGATCGCCGTGCCCGGGATCAGACCGCCGCGCAGCGGGGACCAGCCGCCCCACTCCGCCGTGTTCCAGGCCGGCCACTCCGGCTCGACCAGGTCCACCAGCCGGAAGCCCCCCGCCACGACGTCGCGGACCCGGTCACCGATCGTGCGGTGGTGCTCGACGTACACCGCCCGGCCCTCGTCGTCCTGCTCGACGTAGGGCGTGCGGTCGAAGTACGACGACGCCACGGACAGGCCCTCGGGACCCGGCTCGTCGGGGAAGGCCCAGCGGATCGGATGGGACACCGAGAAGACGAAGCGCCCGCCCGGCCGCAGCACCCGGCGCACCTCCTTCAGGACCAGCACCGGGTCGGCGACGAAGGGCAGCGCCCCGTACGCGGAACAGGCCAGGTCGAAGGAGCCGTCCGCGAACGGCAGGACGGCCGCGTCGGCGCACACCAGCGGGAACGCCGCGCCGATCCGCAGCGCGTGCTGGAGCTGGCGGTGGGAGACGTCCAGGGCGACCGGACGGGCCCCCTGGGCGGCCAGCCAGCGCGCGCACTGGGCCGCGCCGGCGCCGATCTCCAGGACCGCCTTCCCCTTCAGGTCCTCCGGCGGGCCGAGCAGCTCGGCCTCCACCTCGTCGAGGCCCTCGGGACCCCACACGAAGCGGTCGTCGCCGAGGAACGTGCCGTGCTCGATCTGGTACTCGTCCGCGTTGCGGTCCCACCAGCCGCGATTGGCACGCGCGCTCTCGGTGACACCGGCCTCGCGGCGGGTGGCTTCCGGCTCCGACGTCGGCTCGGACACCGGCTCGGACGATACGGACTCTTGGATGATCGGCTCCCTCGTCGTACTCTTCCGTCCAACCCGACTCGGGAGGCGTCCTCGCGGTGTCGCCGGGAGGGCTTCCTGCGGCCTGCGTGGCCTCGGAAGAGAGGTTGTGTGCCGGGATTGCGGCGATCCGCCCCGGGTGTGCGCCTTCGCGCATTGACCCTGCCCGGCTGCCCCCGTATGCTACAAGTTGCGCTGCGGGCCTGCGCACCTCAGACGTAGCAGGTCGTGCTCGCATCTGTATGTATGTCCCCTCGGTTGTCGAGGCGTCGTCGTCGTTCCGGCGGAGCGCTTCCTTGGCTGTCCGGCCTTCTGCAGAGCGAAACGGGCTCCCGGCGTAAGCAGTACCTACGACTCTCTGTCCGTACCGGAGCCCTTTCCCACATGACGAGCAGCACCGAGACCACCGCCACCACCCCGCAGGTTGCGGTCAACGACATCGGTAACGAGGAAGCCTTCCTCGCCGCGATCGACGAGACGATCAAGTACTTCAACGACGGCGACATCGTCGACGGCGTCATCGTGAAGGTCGACCGGGACGAGGTCCTGCTCGACATCGGTTACAAGACCGAAGGTGTCATCCCGAGCCGCGAGCTCTCGATCAAGCACGACGTCGACCCGAACGACGTGGTCGCCGTCGGCGACGAGATCGAGGCCCTCGTCCTCCAGAAGGAGGACAAGGAAGGCCGCCTGATCCTCTCGAAGAAGCGCGCCCAGTACGAGCGCGCCTGGGGCACCATCGAGAAGATCAAGGAAGAGGACGGCATCGTCACCGGTACCGTCATCGAGGTCGTCAAGGGTGGTCTCATCCTCGACATCGGCCTCCGTGGCTTCCTGCCGGCTTCCCTCGTCGAGATGCGCCGCGTCCGCGACCTCCAGCCCTACGTGGGCAAGGAGCTCGAGGCCAAGATCATCGAGCTGGACAAGAACCGCAACAACGTGGTCCTGTCCCGCCGTGCCTGGCTGGAGCAGACCCAGTCCGAGGTTCGCCAGACGTTCCTCACCACCCTCCAGAAGGGTCAGGTCCGCTCCGGCGTCGTGTCCTCGATCGTCAACTTCGGTGCCTTCGTGGACCTGGGTGGCGTCGACGGTCTCGTGCACGTCTCCGAGCTCTCCTGGAAGCACATCGACCACCCCTCCGAGGTTGTCGAGGTCGGCCAGGAAGTCACCGTCGAGGTCCTCGACGTGGACATGGACCGCGAGCGCGTCTCCCTGTCGCTGAAGGCGACCCAGGAAGACCCGTGGCAGCAGTTCGCCCGCACCCACCAGATCGGCCAGGTCGTGCCCGGCAAGGTCACGAAGCTGGTCCCGTTCGGTGCGTTCGTCCGCGTGGACGAGGGCATCGAGGGTCTGGTCCACATCTCCGAGCTGGCCGAGCGCCACGTGGAGATCCCGGAGCAGGTCGTCCAGGTCAACGACGAGATCTTCGTCAAGGTCATCGACATCGACCTCGAGCGCCGCCGCATCAGCCTCTCGCTGAAGCAGGCCAACGAGGCCTTCGGCGCCGACCCGGCCTCGGTCGAGTTCGACCCGACGCTCTACGGCATGGCCGCGTCGTACGACGACCAGGGGAACTACATCTACCCCGAGGGCTTCGACCCCGAGACCAACGACTGGCTCGAGGGCTACGAGACCCAGCGCGAGGCGTGGGAGCACCAGTACGCCGAGGCGCAGACCCGCTTCGAGCAGCACCAGCAGCAGGTCATCAAGTCCCGCGAGGCCGACGCCGCCGCTGCCGCCGAGGGCGGCGAGGCCGCTGCTCCGGCCGCGTCCGGTGGCGGTGGCGGTTCGTACTCCTCCGAGGGTGCGGACACCTCCGGTGCCCTGGCTTCGGACGAGGCGCTCGCCGCGCTCCGCGAGAAGCTGGCCGGTGGGCAGAGCTGACGCCCGCTGAGCAGTAGCTCATGACCGAGGGCCCGCACCTTTCGAGGTGCGGGCCCTCAGTGCTGTTCCCGGGCGCGGAGGCCGGCAGGCCCTCCCGGTGGGGCGCCCGCCGGTCGTGGAGGAAGCACACGGGAGACCCGACACACGGGACACCCGAGGAACCGGCAGGCCGAGGAACCGGCAGGCCGAGGAACCGGCAGGCCGTGACCCGCCGCCGCGAGGCCGGGCGATCAAGGACGCGGGCCGGGAATGCCCCTGCCCTCCTGCGCGTTGTGCAGTACGAACACGAGGAGGAGCGGTCCAGGTGCTTGATCCGCAGGGTTTGTACGCATGGGAGCCGAAGGGGCTGGCCGTCGTCGACATGGCGCTCGCCCAGGAGTCGGCCGGACTTGTCATGCTCTACCACTTCGACGGATACATCGACGCGGGTGAGACCGGCGACCAGATCGTCGACCGGCTCCTCGACTCGCTGCCCCACCAGGTCGTCGCCCGCTTCGACCACGACCGACTGGTGGACTACCGCGCCCGTCGCCCGCTGCTGACCTTCCAGCGCGACCGGTGGACGGACTACGAGGAACCCGGCATCGAGGTCAAGCTCGTCCAGGACGCCACCGGAGCGCCCTTCCTGCTGCTGTCCGGCCCCGAGCCGGACGTCGAGTGGGAGCGCTTCGCCGCCGCCGTGAAGCAGATCGTGGAGCGCCTCGGCGTCCGCCTGTCGGTGAACTTCCACGGCATCCCCATGGGCGTGCCGCACACCCGCCCGGTGGGTCTCACCCCGCACGGCAACCGCACCGACCTCGTCCCCGGCCAGCGCAGCCCCTTCGAAGAGGCACAGGTCCCGGGCAGCGCCGAGGCCCTCGTCGAGTACCGCCTGATGGAGGCCGGACACGACATCCTGGGCGTCGCCGCGCACGTCCCGCACTACATCGCGCGCTCCGCCTACCCGGACGCCGCCCTGACCGTCCTGGAAGCCATCACGGCCGCCACCGGACTCGTCCTGCCGAGCATCGCGCACGCCCTCCGCACCGACGCGCACCGCACGCAGACCGAGATCGACCGCCAGATCCAGGAGGGCGACGAGGAGCTGACGGCCCTCGTCCAGGGCCTGGAGCACCAGTACGACGCCGCCGCGGGCGCCGAGTCCCGCGGCAACATGCTCGCCGAGCCGGTCGACATCCCGTCCGCCGACGAGATCGGGCGGGAGTTCGAAAAGTTTCTGGCCGAGCGGGAGGGCGAGGGCTGAGCACCCTCCCAGGGCCTGCCGCGCGCCCCGCCGGCGGCAGGCCCTAAGCTTCCCGTCATGCTGAAGGTGGGCCTGACCGGTGGGATCGGCGCCGGCAAGAGCGAGGTGTCCCGGCTGCTCGTCGAGTGCGGCGCCGTACTGATCGACGCGGACCGCATCGCGCGCGAGGTCGTCGCGCCGGGAACGCCCGGCCTCGCGGCCGTCGTCGAGACCTTCGGCGAGGGCGTCCTCACCGCGGACGGCAGCCTGGACCGGCCCGGACTCGGCTCGCTCGTCTTCGCCGACCCCGACAAGCTCGCCGCGCTCAACGCGATCGTGCACCCGCTGGTCGGCGCCCGGTCCCGCGAGCTGGAGACCGCCGCGCCCGAGGACGCCGTCGTCGTCCACGACGTCCCCCTCCTCACCGAGAACGGGCTCGCCCCCCTCTACGACGTGGTCGTGGTCGTCGACGCCGACCCCGCCACCCAGCTCGACCGGCTCGTGCGGCTGCGCGGAATGACCGAGGCCGACGCCCGCGCGCGGATGGCGGCGCAGGCGACCCGCGAGCAGCGCCGGGGCATCGCCGACATCGTCGTGGACAACGACGTCCCCCTGCCCGACCTGGAGCGACGCGTGAAGGACGTGTGGGCCGACCTGGTCCGCCGGGCGCGGACGACGGCGCGGGACGACGAAGGGTCCGGCGGGCGGTCCGGTGAGCGGCCCGAGGAAGGGCGCCCCGCGGAATAGCGGCCCGCGCGGCGCGCGTTGAGCGCCATGAGTGAGGGAAGGAATTTTCCGTGCCCGAAACCAGCGGTTCGACCGGACGTACTCCGGAGACGCACGTCATCGACTTCCGCGCCGCCGAGCAGCTGCTCGCCGCACGGGATCCGCGGGGCGCGGTGAAACTGCTCGACGGTGTCATCGCCGCGTACCCCGAGAACACCGCCGCCCGGCTGCTGCGCGCGCGGGCCTTCTTCGCCGCCGCGCAGCTGCGACCCGCCGAGCTGGAGTTCACGATCGTCCTGGAGCGCGAGCCGGACAACGCGTTCGCCCACTTCGCGCTCGCCCGCACCTACGAGCGGCAGGGCCGCGCCGACCAGGCGAAGAGGCACTTCCGCCTGGCTGCCGCCCTGGACCCGAACCCGCAGTACCTGAAGGCTGCACGGTTCGATTCCTAGGCCTTCCGTCCGGATCTGACGGATCGGGCGGATCGGCTGGATCGGGCCGGGCGGGATCGGAAGCGGATCCCGGGCGGTCGCCGCCTCAGGGACGACGCCGCTCCGGCGGCAAGTACGGCGGGACGTCCCGGCCCGGCTGGAAGTGGGCCCCCTCGCGCAGATGCCTGGCGATCACCGACATGTCGACGGTGATCACGAGCCACAGCACCCCGCAGACGGCCGCCCACCCGGGGCGCCCCACGAGCGCGAACGCGACCGTCCCGAAGGCCGCCCAGAGCAGCCCCCACACACTCAGCCACAGCCGCATCCTCAGCGCACTGCGCGCTGTCACCGGCTCACTGCCCGTACGCATCGGGTCATCACTCCTTCCTGCAACGTACTCCCGGGGCCGGACGTTCTCCAGGGGAGCGTGTCCACCGCCGGCCGCACCCTCGTCGAAAAGACTGCCTTCACTCGAACGAATGAACTCGGGAGGCGGCGGAACGGCCTTGCGGGCGTGGGCCGTTGGGAGGGCATGAGGCGTGAGATGCGAGAAGGACACGAGGGGACGGGCCCCGGTGCCATCACCCCGGACGGCTGCGCGGTCGAGCTCTACAGCCGCCTCCCGGTGGGCGAGGAACCCGACATCGTCACCGCCGCCGTACCCGCGGGCGCGCACGTCCTGGAGCTGGGCTGCGGCGTCGGCCGCATGACCCACCCGCTCCTGGATCGCGGCTTCACGGTCACGGCGGTGGACGAGTCCGCCGAGATGCTCGACCGCGTCCGGGGCGCCCGCACCGTCCGCAGCCCCATCGAGGATCTGGACCTGCGCGAGACCTTCGACGTGGTGATGCTCGCGTCGTTCCTCGTCCACGCCGGGGACGAGGAGGTCCGGCGCGGCATACTGCGCACCTGCGCCCGGCACGTGGCGCGGGACGGATGCGTGCTGATCCAGCGGGAGGGCGAGGGCTACCACACCGACCTTCCCAGGGAGCGGGTCCATCCGGGCGGCTTCACCACACGGATCCTGTCGTCGGAACCCGTCGGGGACGGCGTCAACTCGGTGCGCGCGGAGTACGTTTTCCCGGACGCGACATGGACCCAGACGTTCCGTGCCCGGCCCCTGACCCGGGAGGAGTTCGAGGAGGCACTGGCGGAGGCGGGACTGGAAGTGGACCGGTATCTGACGGAGGACCGGGTCTGGGTGCGGGCGGTGAAGCGATGAGGCCGGGCGCGGAGCGATGAGTTCACGGCGGGGGAGGGGTCTTCCCCTCCGACAGCACCACGGACCACTTCCCCCAGGAGAAGACCCCCATGTCCGAGACCACGGCACCGCTCCCCTCCACCGCTTCCGTCCCCGCCGCCCCGCTCGAGCCGATGACCCCCGGACGCAGGCGCGCCCGCATCGCGCTGCGCGGACTGGAGGTGCTGCTCGCTCTCTTCTACGGGATCGCCAGCGCACTGCCGAAACTGATCGCCCACCCGTCGGCGGCCGAGGGCTTCGACAAGCTGGGCTGGGGCAGCACCGGCATGTACGCCATCGGCGTCCTCGAACTGGCCGGCGCGATCGCCCTGCTGGTCCCGGTGCTCCGGTCGGTGGCCGCGGTCTGCCTGGGAGCGCTCATGGTGGGCGCGTTCATCGTGACGATCGTGGCCATGGACGGGCAGAACGCGGCGACACCCCTCGTCCTGCTCGTCCCACTGGCCCTGATCGCCCGGGCCCGGCGCGACTCCGCGCGGGACCTGCTGCGGCTGGTGCGGCGCACGCGGTGACCGCGACCGGCCCGTCCGGTCCCGTGCTCCGGCGACCCCGCCCTACCGTGGACCCATGGACCCGCACGAACCACTGGACCCCGGCCCCCTTCCCGCCCTGGACCGGCGGATCGCGGGATGCCGGGCCTGCCCCAGGCTCGTCGAGTGGCGGGAGGAGGTGGCTCGCACGAAGCGGGCGGCCTTCGCCGACTGGACCTACTGGGGACGGCCGGTGCCGGGGTTCGGTCCGGCCGACGCGCGACTGCTGATCGTGGGACTGGCTCCGGCCGCGCACGGAGGGAACCGCACGGGCCGGATGTTCACGGGCGACCGTTCCGGGGACGTGCTGTACCAGGCGCTGTACGACGTGGGGCTCGCTTCGCAGCCGACCTCCGTGTCCGCCGACGACGGACTCGCCCTCCACGGCGTGCGGATCACCTCCCCGGTGCACTGCGCGCCGCCCGCCAACAAGCCGACCCCGCGGGAGCGGGACACCTGCCGGCCGTGGCTGGTCCAGGAACTGCGGCTGCTGCGGCCGACGGTGCGGGCGGCCGTCGTGCTGGGGGCGTTCGGCTGGCAGGCCGCGCTGCCCGCGTTCGCCGAGGCGGGGTGGGCCGTGCCCCGGCCCCGGCCGGCCTTCGCGCACGGGGCGCGGGTACCGCTCGACGGCCTGGACCTCTTCGGCTGCTTCCACGTCAGCCAGCGCAACACCTTCACCGGGCGTCTCACCCCGGAGATGCTGCGGGAGGTACTGCGCACGGCGGCGACGGCGGCGGGACTGAACTGACGGCCCGGCGCCACCGGCCTGCTCCTGCCGGTCCGGCCGGTCGGCCGCTGTCGGTCCAGCCGGGTCTGCCCGCCTCTGCCCGCCTCTGCCCCTCCGACTCGGCCCGGCCCGTTCCGACCCGGCCCGGCAGGCCCGGCGTTGTCGGCCCCGGTCTGCCCGCCGCTGTCGGCAGGACGGGATCCGGTGGGTCGGACTCTGCCGGTCTGTCCCTGGCGGTCTGTCCCTGCCGCTCCGCCACTGGCGGTCCGGCCCCCGGCCGGTCGCACCCCGCCGGTCTGCTCAGGGCGGCTCTGTCGGCTTCGCCGGACCGTTCTCGTCCCTGCCGTCCCTGCCGTCCCTGCCGTCCCTGCCGTCCCTGCCGTCCCTGCCGTCCCTGCCGGTCCCTGCCGGACGCGCTGGGGCGCGGTCGGTTGGCGGTGTCCCGAGGGCTTCGGTGATGTCCCGATGCCCTCGGGACGCGGGACAGCCTGCCGTACGGCGGTCGGCTGTCCCGCTCGCGGTGGCCGGCCACACCCGGGCGGAGGGCGCCGACGTGCTCGTTCCGGGCCGCGCCCCGGGTGACGGCCGCCACCGCCGATGATCACCCTTGCCGTCGATAACCGCTGGACGGGCGTGGGCCGCGGACGCCAGCCTTGCTTCCATGCGCACCAGGCACCTGGGCCGTTTCACGGCGGCCGACTTCTAGCGGGCCGCGCCGGAAGTCCCGGCGGGTCCGCGGAGGTCCGCCATGTCCCGCACCGTCCACCACATCCGTCTCCGACACCGCAACCACCACCCTGCCACCGGATCGCCCGGCTGGACCGGACTGCGCTCCGGGCACCGCCTCGTCCAACTCCGCGTCACCTTCGCGGAGTCGGCCCGCGCGCGGCGCGAGGGACGCCGCCCGCGTCCCGTCCCCGTCCCTCGCGCCTTCACCGCCCACACCTATCCGCGCTCCCTGAACGCGGGGGTCGACGGTCCGTACGAGTCGCGGGCCCGAGCCGCACTGGCCGTCTTCCGCACGACCGCCCGCAACCGCCTGCGAGCCGCCCCGCCCGGCGCCCTCCTCGATGTCGCCGAGGACCTGGACCACCCGCCGACCCGCCACCGCCACCGGAACATCTGGGACTTCTGATGGACGCCGCCTTCCTCCGCGCCACCACCGACCGCCTGGCCGCCCTCCCCGGGGTCCGCGCCGTCGCCCTCGGCGGCTCCCGGGCCCAGGG
Source organism: Streptomyces sp. NPDC014882 (assembly GCF_043081325.1). Taxonomy (NCBI): domain Bacteria; kingdom Bacillati; phylum Actinomycetota; class Actinomycetes; order Kitasatosporales; family Streptomycetaceae; genus Streptomyces; species Streptomyces sp. NPDC014882. Next base: position 52,249 of record NZ_JBIBWL010000010.1, on the reverse strand, counting down.
CACCCACCGCCCCGACAGCGACTGGGACCTGGCCGTCTACTACCGGGGCGCCTTCGACCCGGCCGACCTGCGCGCCGTCGGCTGGGAGGGCGAGGTGTCGGAGATCGGCGGCTGGGGCGGCGGCGTCTTCAACGGCGGCGCCTGGCTCACCGTCGACGGACGGCGCGTCGACGTCCACTACCGCGACCTGGACGTCGTCGCCCACGAACTGGCGGAGGCGCAACAGGGGCGGTTCCGTGTGGAACCCCTGCTGTTCCACCTGGCGGGCATCCCGAGCTACCTGGTCGTCGCCGAGCTGGCGATCAACCGGGTGCTGCACGGGGAGCTGCCGCGCCCGGCCGCGTACCCCGAAAGACTCCGCCGGACGGCGCGCGACCGCTGGTACGGCACCGCGAGCGCCACCCTCGCCTACGCGGCCGCCCACCACGCGGCGCGGGACCGGCGCACGGAGGCCGCGGGTGCCCTGGCCGTCGCCGCCGCGCAGGCCGGCCACGCGGTGCTCGCCGCGCGCGGGGAGTGGGTGACGAACGAGAAGCGGCTGCTGGAGCGCGCCGGGCTCAGGGACGTCGACGCGCTTGTCGCGCGGATCGCCCGGGGCGGCGTCCCGGAGGCGCTCGAACGGGCCCGCGCGCTGTTCGAGGAGACGGTGGCGGCGGCCGGGTCCACGCGCGGATGAGGGGAACGGCCGGCGAGGAGCCGGCCCCCGGCGGACGCCCGAGCGGTCGCGCTCACGAGGAACCCGGGATCCGGCCCGGGCGTCACCTTTCCGAAACGCCGCCGTTCCACCTTCTCCTCGATCGACGCGTACCGTGGAGACGCACCCCGAGCACCAGCACCAGCCCCAGTACCAGCCCCGGCCACCGTCGCCCGAAGGCACATCCCGCCCTCGCCCGAACGGAGCCCCGTGTCCCCGCGTTCCGCCGTCGCCGTGCGCACACCCACCGCCCTGCCGCCCTGGCTCGCGCACGTCCTGCGCGCCCAGCGCGGGCCCGTCCCGTGGAGCGCGGTCGTACGCGGCGCGCTCGCCGCCGGGCCGTTGCTGCTCGTCGCCGTCCTCGCCGGGCACACCTCCCTCGGAGTCGTCGCCGCCATCGCCGCCATGCTCGCCGGGATCAACGACCGTCCCGGCGGCCGGCGCGCCGCCGTCCGGCGGCTCGGGGCGCCCGCGCTCGCCGGAGCGGCCGGACTCCTCGTCGGGACCTACGCCGGCGACCACGCCGGCCCGGTCGCGCTGACGCTCCTCCTCACCGCTCTGGGCCTCCTGGCCGGCGGCGCGAGCGCCATCGGGCCCGTCGCCTCCGCGGGCGGCACCCAACTGCTCGTCGCCGCGGCGGTCGGCGCCGGGATGCCGCTGCCCGACAGCGGCGGGGCGCGGGCCCTCGCCTTCCTCGCCGGCGCGGGATGGCTGATCGCGTTGCGGCTCGCCCTGCCCACGCCGGGCGCGTTGGCCGGGGACTTCCGCTTCGACGGCGAGCGGGCGGCCGTGGCCGGCGTGTACGAAGCCGTCGCCGCCCTCCTCGACGCCGCCGGCACCGAGCACGCCACCGCCCGCCGTGCCGCCCTCACCGCCGCTCTCGACCACGCCCAGGACGCCCTCGCCGGGCCCCGGCTGCGCCGCTGCGCCAGTTCCGCGGCCGAACGCCGGCTGCACGCCCAGTACGCCGCCGCCCTGCCGCTCGCCGAGGCCGCCACCGCCCTCGCCTGGGCCGGCGCCCCCCTCGCCGACCGGGCCGCCGAGGGACCCCGGCGCCTCGCCGCGGCCGTACGGGGGAGCGCGGCCACCGGGCCGTTGCCCGCGCCCGCCCGGTCCGCGCCCGCGCTGCGGGCCCTCGACGACGCCCTGCTCCGCGCCGCGGACGCCTTCGACCGGGGCGCCGGGTCGGATCTGCACACGCGCCGGCGCGGCGCCCGGGACCTGCTGCGGACCGCGTTCGGGGCCGGCGGGCGGGAGTACGGGCTGCGGGTCGCCCTCTGCTTCGGCGCCAGCGCGGCCATCGCCCAGGCGCTGTACCACTCGCGCTGGTACGGGCAGCACACGCACTGGTACTGGCTGCCCGCCACCGCGGTCTTCCTCGTCAAGCCCGACCTCGGGCCGCTGGTCTCCCGCGTGCTGTGCCGAGCCGCCGGGACGGTCCTGGGGGCGCTGCTCTTCGCCGGGTTCGCCGCGGTGCTGCCGCGTCCGGAGGGGCTGGTCGCCCTGGTCGCCGTGTGCGGGGCGCTGATCCCCGTCGCCACGCGCCACTTCGCCGCCCAGACCGCCGTCGTCACCGTCCTCGTCCTGTCGCTCGTCATGGTCGGCGGGGAGCCCCAGGCCTCCGTCGGACGCATCGGTGAGACGCTGCTGGCCTGCGCGCTCGTGCTCGTCGTCGGACACCTGCCGATGCCGGGGGAGCGCGGCGGGCACGTGCGCGCCCGGCTCGCGTCCGCCGCGGGGGCCGCGCACGCCTACCTCGTTCATGTACTGGACGGCCCGGACGGTCCGGACGGCTCCGGCGACCGGGCCACCCGCTGGACCCTGCGCCGCGAGGCCTACCGGGCGCTCGCCGAGGCCCGCGCCGCCATCGCCCGTTCGGCCGCCGAACTGCCCGCGCTCGCCCGGCACACCGAGGGCACCGACGAGGTGGCCGCCCTCCTCGAACGGCTCGTCGACACGACCACCGCCGCCGCCGTCCACCTCGACGACACCGGACGGCTCGACCGCCGCCACGGCGACCGGCTCACCGGACTCCTCGCGGAACTGGCCGCCCACCGGGAGAGGGTCGGACTCCCGGCCCACGTCACGACATGTGCGAGTTCCGACGCGCAGGGTAGCCGACGCGTTCAGAAGGTGACCTGACCCTCACACTCCGCGTTGAACGTGTGTCAACTGCGTCTCAGTAGCGTCACCGACCGAGGCGTTCCCTCTCCGAAGAGCGTTAACTCCTACAGGTACAACGCTTATCGGAGGTGTGCGAGATGGTGAACGGGCGAACGGTGCTCGAACGCTTTCCCGCGGGCGGGCCGCGTGGATCGTGGCCCGCGGAGGAGTTCGCGCAGGCGCGGCGCATGGAGGGACTGGCCGCAGAGGTGGTCATGGACCTCGCGACCGACACGTTCCTGGTGGTCGTCCGGGGCGGCGAGGCCACCGACTGACGCCGCGGCCGGCCCGCTTCCGCGGCGGGCACCGGGCCCGTCGGCCGGCGCACCGATCTCCTCGAAGACCTCCGGCCCGGTCCGTGCGTCGAGCAGGGCTGTGCTCAGGGCGGTGTGTCCGTGCGCCCGGACGTGCGTCACGCGCTGATCGGCCGCGACCAGGTGGGCGGTGTGTCCGTGAGGCGGCACAGCGTCAGATAGAGGGGGATGGGCGGGGTGTACGGCAGCGTGCCGTCCGGCCGGTGGATGAGGCCGGGGGCCTGCCGGGAGTCCGGCACGAGCGCGCCCGTGGCGTACCGCGCGGGGGCGGGCCAGTCCAGGGCGTAGTCGGAGTCCGACGGGACCAGCCACCACCAGTGCGCCTCGTCGGCGTACACGCAGCCCACACGCGGGAGGCGGGGCATCACCAGCGGGCCCAGCCGCGCCGGGACGGCCACGGCGTCGCAGCCCAGCGGGGCCGTCATCCCCTCCGGAACCGCGAGCCGGAGCGGAGCCCGCGGGACGACACCGCCGGGGCCGCGCCCCAGACGGACGAGCGTGTCCAGGCTGAGCACCCCGATCCGGCCGGGGGCCGCGTTCACGCCGTGTCCCGGCCGCGCGGAGGGAAGCCCGCAGGATCCGCGCCGGGGTGCGGGCGCCGGACGGGAGCCCCGCTCGTCCGGTCGAGCGCGTGGTCGGTCGCGTGGTCGGTGCGGTCGGCCGGCCGGGGCGGCTCGCCGGCCCCGGGGCCGCGGTGCCACTGCGGCGCGACGCGGGGCGGAGTGCTGTCGGACGGGTGCGGGAGCCGGCCGAGAGGGCCGCCCGACCGGAGGTCGGCCCGGCCCTCGACCGCGGGGGCGTGAGGGGGCCGGTGCGTGTGGCCGGGGACGCGGGCTTCCGTGCGGCCTTCCGCGGGGTGTGTCCTGTGCGCCTGCTCGATGGGTTCGGAGTCGCCGTGCGCCTCGTGTCCGTGCCGGACGTCACCGTGCCGGACCTCACCGTGCGCCGGGTGCCCGTGCCGGACGTCTCCGCGCCGGAGGTCGCCGTGCCGGGTGTCTGGGCGGCGCGCGTCTTCGAGCAGGGCGTCTTCGAGCAGCGCGTCGGCGTGCCGTGCGTCTGCGTGATCGTCGTGCTCGGCGGGGGCCTCGCCCTCGTCGTCCGAGCCGCCGGCCGGGTCCGGCTTCGGGCGGGCGCCCCAGCCGAGGTCGGCGCGCGGCGCGGGCACCGGGCCGGTGTCGGAGGGGCCGACGGCGTCACGGACGGCGTGCTCGACGTGCTCGGCGCGCTCGGGGGAAGCGGGTCCTCCCGCGTCCTCGGAGGCGGCCCGCCGGGCCAGGTCCGCCCAGACCAGCAGTCCGGGACCGTGTTCCCTGGCGCCCCAGGAGTGACAGAGGGCGTCGACGAGGAACAGGCCCCGTCCGTGTTCCTCCTCGGGACGCTGCGGCGAGGGATGCGGCTCACCCGGCGCGCAGCCCTCGTCGCGCACGGCTATGCGCACCAGGTCGTCACCGTCGTACAGCTCGCAGACGACCACGCCGCTCGCGGTGTGCACGATGGCGTTGGTGACCAGCTCGGATATGACCAGGGCAGCCGTGTCGCAGGTGTCCTCGCACACCGACCAGCCGGTCAGCCGGGCCCGCACCAGGCGTCTGGCCCGTGCCGGGGAACCCGGATGCGCGGCCAGTTCGAATCGGAACCGGCGCTGGGCAGCGGCCTGGTCGAGGCCCGCTCCCTCCCCCACTCTCGAATGCGCTCGACCGGGGGAACCCGCATCGGCACCGAGACCCTGGGGGTGGCCTGCGGCGGCGTCTGTTCCTAAGGGCGCGGACGGAATCACGCTTGCCACTATCGCCCCGCCGTGAACACTTGGCAAGTGTCACTCTGAAAAATGCAGAGTGCTGTGTGACGCGGTGAAGGGCCGTGGCACACTGCTCGCAACAGCATGTCGAGCGGCGCCAGTTGGGATCACGGAGATCCGTATTTTCGTACGTGTCTTCCTCTGAGGTCTTCGCGTGGCGCCGCAGGGCTGTTGGGAAGTTCTCGTGACCGCCCGGCCGGGCCAAGTGGGCCCTCGGCCGGGCTCTTCGTGGAGGTGGAGCGTGAGCGAACCGCGGTCCGCGCCGACGGTGGGGCAGGTCGTCCTCGGCCGGCGCCTGCTGGACCTGCGGGAACGCGCAGGCCTCAAACGCGAGGAGGCCGCCCGCATCCTCCGGGTCGCGCCCGCCACGGTCCGCCGCATGGAGATGGCCGAGGTCTCCCTCAAGATCCCCTACCTCCAGTTGCTGCTGAAGGCGTACGGCGTCACCGACGCGGAGGCCGAGGGCTTCGTCCAGCTCGCCGAGGAGGCCAACCGGCCCGGCTGGTGGCAGCGCTTCCACGACGTGCTGCCCGGCTGGTTCTCGATGCACGTCAGCCTCGAGGGCGCGGCCGCCCTGATCCGCCAGTACGAACCGCACTTCGTCCCCGGTCTGCTGCAGACCGAGGACTACGCGCGCGGAGTGCTGAGGTCCGGAGCCATCGGCCAGACCCGGCCGGAGGACATCGAGCGCCACGTCGACCTGCGCATGCAGCGCCAGGGGCTCCTCACGCGTGAGGACGCGCCCCGGCTGTGGGTCGTCATGGACGAGACCGTGCTGCGCCGCCCGGTGGGCGGCCCGGAGGTGATGCGCGCGCAGATCGACAAACTGCTCGACGCCACGAAGCTGCCCAACGTGACGCTGCAGGTCGCCCCGTTCTCCTCGGGGCCGCACCCCGGCACGTACGGGCCCTTCGTGCTGTTCCGATTCGCCATGCCCGAACTTCCGGACATGGTCTACAGCGAGTACCTGACAGGCGCCGTCTACCTGGACGCGCGCACCGAGGTGGCGACCCACCTCGAGGTCATGGACCGCATGGCGGCGCAGTCCGCTACGGCACATCGCACGAAGGAGATCCTCCGGGATCTCCGCAAGGAGCTGTGAATGGAACGCATCAAGTCCCCCACCAGGCCGCGTGGCCGCGCTCAGCGGATCTACAACGGCATGCCCGCGAGGGAACTGGGCAGCGAGGGCTGGCACAAGCCGTGGAGCGGCGGCAACGGAGGCAACTGCCTGGAGGCCATGAAGCTCGCCGACGGCCGGATCGCCGTCCGCCAGTCCACCGACCCCGACGGTCCTGCGCTGATCTACACCTCCGACGAGATGACGGCCTTCATCCAGGGAGCGAAGGCGGGAGAGGCGGACTTCCTGCTGTCCTGAACCAGCCCGCCCGTTCCTTCTCCCCTGTGCACACTTTGCTCAACTTCCTTATCTTGGTACTGACTTGATCATTATTCGTGTCGCATGCTCATGGAGTTCCTCATGACCGGGCAGGACCCCGCCGGCGCCGTCGAGATCGACACCGGCAAACCGCACCCCGCGCGGATGTACGACTGGTACCTCGGCGGCAAGGACAACTACCCCGTGGACGAGGAGATGGGCCGCCAGATGCTGGCCCTCGACCCCCGCGTCCCGGTGATGGCCCGGGTCAACCGGGCGTTCATGCACCGCGCCACGCGCTGGCTCGCGGGTCACGGCGTCCGGCAGTTCCTGGACATCGGCACGGGCATCCCGACCGAGCCGAACCTCCACCAGGTCGCCCAGCAGGTCGCGCCCGACGCCGCCGTCGTCTACTGCGACAACGACCCGATCGTCCTGGCCCACGCGGCAGCCCTGCTGCGCAGCACCCCCGAGGGCGTCACCGAGTACCTCCAGGCGGACGTCCGGAACCCGGCCACCATCATCGAGGGCGCCAGGAAGATCCTGGACTTCGAGCAGCCCGTGGCGCTGTCCCTCATCGCGCTGCTGCACTTCGTCTCCGACGAGGACGGGGCCCACGAGCTGGTCGACCGGCTGCTCGCCGAAGTCCCCTCGGGCAGCTACCTGATGATGACCCACGCCACCGCGGACTTCACCCCGGAGGAGTCGGCGGCGGCCACGGCGAAGCTGAAGGCGGCCGGCGTCACGCTGGCACTGCGCTCGCGCGACGAGTTCGCCCGCTTCTTCGACGGACTGGAACTGGTCGAACCCGGTGTCGCGGTGGTGCCCGAGTGGCACCCCGAACTCGGCGAGCCGGTGCCGGGCCAGGAGGACGGCGTCATTCCCGGCTACGGCGCGGTGGCACGCAAGCCGTAGGCGTCCGGGGTGCCGGCGCTGCCCGGGTACCGGGTTGTTGGGGCCTTGGGGCCTTGGGGCCTTGGGGCCTTGGGGCCTTGGGGCCGTGGGGCTTCAGGGCCTCGGGGCGGCGACGGGGTGTCCGTGGGGGCGGTGGCCGGCGTCCGGGGCGCGGTGTCCGGCGCCCCATCGGGGTGGGGCACGGCAGCCGGGGCGCGAGATACGGGCCCCGGGGAGCGGAAGCTCAGGGCAGCACGCCGAGCAGTGCGTCCAGCGCCGCCCCGTAGGCGTGTTCGGAGGGCGTGGCGTATCCCACGACCAGTCCGTCGTGGGCCGCCATGTCCGTCTCCGGGTGCCGGAAGCCGGCCAGGCCGTCCAGCGCGACGCCCCGCCGGACGGCCGCCTCGACCGTGGCCCGCTCGGTGCCCGGCGGCAGCCGCAGCACCGCGTGCAGTCCGGCCGCGACCCCGGTGACGCCGACCCGCGGCGCGTGCGCGGCGAGCGCCGCGACCAGCCGGTCCCGGCGGCCCCGGTACCGCTGTCGCATACGCCGCACATGGCGGTCGTAGGCGCCGGAGACGACGAGGTCGGCCAGGCCCAGCTGGTCCGGCACGCTCGCCCAGGCCTCCCGGTCGCCCTTGGCCGCGAGGACGTCGCCGACGTACCGCTCCGGCAGCACCATCCAGCCCAGCCGCAGGGCCGGTGACAGGCTCTTGCTGACCGAGCCGAGGTGGATCACGCGCTCGGGGTCCAGGCCCTGGAGCGCGCCGACGGGCTTGCGGTCGTAGCGGAACTCGCCGTCGTAGTCGTCCTCCAGCACCACGGTGCCCCGCGCGCGTGCCCAGTCGATCACGGCGGCCCGGCGGCTCGCGTGCAGCGGACCGCCGGTCGGGAACTGGTGGGCGGGCGTGAGGAGCACACCCCGCTCGCGTCCCAGCAGGTCGACGCGCGCCCCGTCCCCGTCGAGCGGGAGCGGCACCGTCCGCACGCCCGCCGCGGCCAGCAGCTCCCGGTGGAACCGCAGCCCGTACGCCTCCACCGCCAGCGGGCCGCGCAGCACCCCGCCACCGTTCCCGCCCTGGCCGAACAGCAGCCGCAGGGCGTGCGCGAAGCCGGAGCAGATCACGATGCGGTCGGGCTCGGTGCGCACGCCGCGCGCGCGTGCCAGGTACTCGGTGAGCGCCTCGCGCAACTCGCGGCGCCCGGCCGGGTCGCCGGGCCCGAACACCTCGTTGGGCGCCCGTTGGAGCGCCCGTCGGTAGGAAGCCAGCCAGGCCGCACGCGGGAACGCCGACGCGTCCGGGGTGCCCTGGCGCAGGTCGTGCCGCGGACCACGCGCGCGTGGAGGTGCCGCACCGGGCCTCCGCTCGGCGTGGCGCAAGGGCTCCGCGCGGTCGGCGACCCGCGTACCGGATCCCTGCCGAGCCGTCAGCCAGCCCTCCGCCACCAGTTCGGCGTAGGCGTCGGCCACCGTGTTGCGTGCGACCCCGAGGTCGGCGGCGAGGGAACGGTAGGGCGGCAGCCGGGTGCCCGGAGGGAGCCGTCCGCCGCGCACGGCCTCGCGCAGCGCCCGGATCAGCGCGGCCCGCCGTCCGCCCGGACCGGACAGCTCCAGATGCAGGTCGGCACCGATCCGCTCAGCGGAACTGACCCACGATTCCTCCATGGGAACGCACCCTACAGAGGGTCTTTCCGGGGCATGGACCGATCTGCATGACGACGAACGCGACGCACACGGCCGACGCCGCGCACACCGCCGTCGCGACGGACACGGCCCACGTGGCGAGCACGGCCCACGTGGCGAGCACGGGGAACGCGGTGAGTGGGACGCACGCGGTGAGTGGGACGGACACGACCGGCACGAGCCGTCTGGACTTCGTGAGGTCCGCCCGCAAGGCGTTCCGCGCGCTCGTCGGCACCGGCCGCGCACCCCGCCGGCCTGCTGGTCCCCGCGCGTGACTCCCGCCCGCCCACCGGGCCTTCGCGCGCATCCCCCGCACGCTCAGCGGTCGTTCGCGCGTGCCCCCTACACGCTCATCGGCCGGTCGTACGGGCCGATCGGTGCCGGCAGCCGTGATCTTCCCGTCAGATGGCGGTCGACGGCCGCGGCGACCGCCCGCCCCTCCGCGATCGCCCACACGATCAGCGACTGCCCGCGCGCGGCGTCCCCGGCGGCGAACACACCGGGCACGTTCGTCGCGAAACCCGCGTCCCGCGCGACCGTGCCGCGCGGCTCCAGCGCCAGCCCCAGCTGCTCGGTGAGCCCGTCGTCCCGGTCGGGACCGGAGAAGCCGAGGGCGAGCAGGACGAGGTCGGCGGGGAGCGTCCGCGCGGTGCCCTCCACCGGCCGCCGCTCGGCGTCGACCTCGACGAGGTGCAGCGCCCGGACGTGCCCGCTCCCGTCGCCGGTGAAGCGGAGCGTGGACGCCGCGAACAGGCGCGCGTCCGCGTCCGCCGCCGGCGCGACGCCGAGGTCGCGCGCCTCCTCGTGCGCGGCGGACAGCCGGTAGATCTTCGGGTACGTCGGCCAGGGATCGGTGTCCTCGTCGCGTTCCGCGCCCGGCCGGGCGTAGATGTCCAGCTGCGTCACGGACGCGGCCCCCTCCCGGATCGCCGTGCCCAGGCAGTCGGCGCCCGTGTCGCCGCCGCCGACGATGACGACGTGCTTGCCGACGGCGGACATCGGGGACCGTTCCAGGTCGCCCTCGCACACCCGGTTGGCCAGCGGCAGGTACTCCATCGCCTGCTGGATGCCGGTCAACTCCCTTCCGGGTGCGTGCAGTTCCCGCCACTCGGTCGCTCCGGTGGCGATCACCACGGCGTCGTGACGCGTCCGCAGGTCGTCGGCCATGACATCCCGCCCGACCGTGGTCGACGTACGGAACTTCGTGCCCTCCGCCCGCATCTGCTCGATCCGGCGGTCCAGCTGCCGCTTCTCCATCTTGAACTCGGGGATGCCGTACCGCATCAGTCCGCCGATCCGGTCGTCCTTCTCGTAGACGGCGACCGTGTGCCCGGTCCGCGTCAGCTGCTGGGCGGCGGCCAGCCCGGTCGGCCCGGAGCCGATCACCGCCACCGTCAGCCCGGACAGCCGGTCCGGCGGCCGGGGCGGGGTGAGCCCGTCCGCCCAGGCCCGGTCCGCGATGGCGGCCTCGACGTTCTTGATGGTGACGGCGGGCTGGTTGATGGCGAGCACACAACCCGCCTCGCACGGAGCGGGACACAACCGCCCGGTGAACTCCGGGAAGTTGTTCGTCGCGTGCAGCCGGTCGCTCGCCGCCCGCCAGTCCTCGCGGGAGACCAGGTCGTTCCATTCGGGGATCAGATTGCCGAGCGGGCAGGCGTCGTGGCAGAACGGGACGCCGCAGTCCATGCAGCGGTCGGCCTGTGCGCTGATGAGGGGGAGCAGTGCCCCGGGGACGTACACCTCGTCCCAGTCGCGGACCCGTTCCCCGACCGGCCGGCGCGGCCAGTCCTGGCGGGGGGTGGTCAGGAATCCCTTGGGATCGGCCATGGCCGTCTTCCTTGCGTGCGCTTGCGACGGGGCCGTGCCGCACCGTCGGGCGGCACGTGCGGCACTCCTGCAGCCACGATACGTCCGCTCCACGCCCCGCGCAGGACGCCAGACGACGCCTGCCACGGGCGGGCCCGGCCGCCCGGCCGACGCCTGCCACGGGCGAGCCGGCCGTCGGCTCGGCACCGGCACGCGGACGGACGCGGCGGCGCCCGAGGCGACCGCGCGGACGTGATGCCAGGCCGCCCCCCACACGTACGCCGACCTGACCGCCGTCATGTCGATCACTCCCCCAGCTGCGGCGCCCCGTGCCTGCGGCAGTGCGGCCGGGCCTCTCCCCACGAAGGCCGAGAACCCGGAGAAGACCCTCGCCACCAGCCCGGTTCCACGAGCCCGTCTGTCCGCCTGCCCGTCTGCCCGTCTGTCCGCCTGCCCGCCTGTCCGTCTGTCCGCCTGCCGGCGTGTTCGGCTGCGGCGTGTGGACACGGGAGTGTTCGGCCGCGGACCTGTTCGGTGCCGCCCGCCTCAGCGGCCTGCGGCACCGGCCCCCTCCCACCCCCACTGCCGCAGGACCGCCACCGCGCCCGCCGTGATCCGCTGCCGCGCCTCCCGCCGCGGCACCCCGCTCATCAGCAGTTCGTCGTACGGGGTGTCCAGGTGCCGTACGGACGCCGCGACCGCCGACACGACCGCGCCCTCGGACAACCGCCGCCCGGCGGCACTGCGTCCCACCCGCCCGCTGCCCCGCTCCGACGCGTGCGCGGCGATCGCGCGGGCCCGGTCCCGCGGGCAGCGGGGGAACAGCCGCAGGACCTCCTCCGCGAACGCCTCCGCGAACTGCTCGTCCTGCGCCGCCCGCCGACGGGCGTCCCGCACCCGGCGCCGTCCACGCGCCTCGGCGTCCGCCAGGCAGCGCGCCTCCGCCCGCACCAGCCCCGCCTCCTCGACGAGGACGCCCTGCCGCTCGTAGCGGCCCCTACGGCGGTTGAACCGCACGACGACCACGGAGAGCGGGCTCTCCTCCCGCGCCCTGCGCGTGAGCGCCGTGTCGCCGCGCGGCAGGAAGACGAGATGCCCCAGGTCCGCGCAACCGAGGCAGCGCGGCGCGCCGTCCTCGACGACGAGCAGCGGCAGCGGTCCTCGCCGGCATCCGGCACAGTGCCGCCGACGCGAAGGCTGGACCGCGACAAGCCCGCTACCGGGCAGTGGAGTCGGGGGAACCCGCATACCTGCTGCATTCCCCCTCCCGGGCCCACCCCATCCCGCACGCCACGCCGAGCCGGAACGCGCCCCGACCCTCCCGCGCGGCGTGAGCACGAGCACCCGGGTACGGCGGGGCGTCACCGCCGCGGACGCGTCCGGACCACCTCCACCAGGCCCCTCCTCCCCGTGGCCGGCCCGTGGAGCGACATGGTCGTCCCGAACCGGTATCTGTCGCATCATGGGCCGTGTGCGACTCGAAGCGATCACGTGGGAACGCCTCGGCGACCTCCTCGCCGACCGCCTGCTCGACCTGAAGCCGGAGGACGGCAGCCCCTGGCCGCGCATCGCCTTCGACGGCGCCCCGGCGGCCCGCCCCGGAGACCTCGCCGAACGCGTCGCCGAAGCGCTGCGGATACGCGGACGCCCCTCCCGCGTGATCGGCACCCAGGGCTTCCTGCGACCGGCCTCCGTCCGCCTGGAGTACGGCCACCACGACGCCGACGCCTACCACGACGGCTGGTTCGACACCGGCGCCCTGTGGCGCGAGGTGTTCGGCCCCCTCGAACCCGGCGGTGACGGACGGATCCTGCCCGACCTGTGGGATCCGGTCACCGACCGCGCCACCCGCAGCCCCTACGTCCCCCTCCCGCGGGACGGATTCCTGTTGCTGCACGGCCCCCTCCTGCTGCGCCACTGGTTCCCCTTCGACCTGACCGTCCACGTCCTCCTCTCCCCGCCCGCGCTGCGCCGCCGTACCGCCGAGGCCGACCGGTGGACGCTGCCCGCCTTCGACCGCTACGACCGGGAGACCGACCCGGCGGCCACGGCGGACGTCCTGGTCCGCGCGGACGACCCGCGACGCCCGGCCTGGAGCGGCTGATCCGCGGACGCCCGGCCTGGGGCGGCTGATCCGCGGACGCCCGGCCTGGGGCGGCTGATCCGCGGACGCCCGGCCTGGGGCGGCCGATCCGCGGACGCCCGCCCGCCGCCTCCCGCCGGACATGCGGACGGTGAACGGCCCGGAGAGAATGGGACGCCGGGACACGAGAGCGCAGGACGCCGGGACAGCGGCACACCGCGTCGCGCCGGCCGTCCCGCACCGGGAGGCACACCATGACCACCGCCGGACAGATCATGCACCGGGGCGCCCAGTGGATCCCCGCCCACGAGACCCTCGAACGCGCCGCCCAGCTGATGCGCGACCTCAACGTCGGAGCCCTCCCCGTCAGCGACGAGAACGAGCGGCTCTGCGGCATCCTCACCGACCGCGACATCGTCGTCGGCTGCGTCGCCATGGGGCACGACCCCGCCGAGGTCACCGCCGGTGAGATGGCCAAGGGGACCCCGCGCTGGGTCGATGCCGGCGCCGATGTCAGCGAGGTGCTCCAGGAGATGCAGGGGCACCAGATCAAGCGGCTGCCGGTGATCGAGAACAAGCGCCTGGTGGGCATGATCAGTGAGGCCGATCTCGCCCGGCACCTGACCGACGACCAGATGGCGTCCTGGGCCGAGAGCGTCTACGCCAGGACCGGCACCGCCCCCTCCTGATCAGGCCGCCGCGAACCGCTCCCTCAGAGCCAGCCGTTGCGGCGGAAGCCGCGGTACAACGCCAGGCAGACGGCGGTTATCAGCCCGAGGGCCATGCCGTAGCCGTACTTCCAGTGCAGCTCCGGCATGTGGTCGAAGTTCATGCCGTAGACCCCGCAGATCATGGTCGGTACGGCGACGATCGCGGCCCACGCGGTGATCTTCCGCATGTCCTCGTTCTGCGCGACGGTGACCTGGGCGAGGTGCGCCTGGAGGATCGAGTTGAGCAGTTCGTCGAAGGCCGCGATCTGTTCCGTGGCCCGCAGCAGATGGTCGGAGACGTCCCGGAAGTAGGCCTGTATCTCGGGGTCGACCACCCGCATCGGCCGGCCCGCCAGATCCTGGAGCGGCCGGCTCAGCGGCACCACCGCCCGCTTCAGCTCCAGCAGTTCCCGCTTGAGCTGGTAGATGCGCCCGGGGTCGGTCCGCGCCCCGTTCTCCGCGAAGACGTCCGTCTCGACCTGGTCGATGTCCATCTGCGCGGCGTCGATGACGTTGAGGTACTCGTCGACCACGTGGTCCGCGACCGCGTGCAGCACCGCTGACGGTCCCTTGGCGAGCTGGCCGGGATCGCACTCCAGCCCCTCGCGCAACGGGCCCAGCGAGCCGTGCCGGCCGTGGCGCACGGTGATGACGAAGTCCCGGCCGACGAACACCATGATCTCGCCGGTGTCGACCACCTCGCTCGTCGCCGTGAGCTGCTCGTGCTCGACGTAGCAGACCGTCTTGAACACCGCGAACAGCGTCTCGCCGTACCGCTCCACCTTCGGGCGCTGATGGGCTTCGACCGCGTCCTCGACCGCCAGCGGATGGAGGTCGAAGAGGTCGGCGATGCCCGCGAACTCCGCGTTCGTCGGCTCGTGGAGACCGAGCCAGACGAATCCGTGCCCGCTCCTGCGCATCCGCTCCACGGTGTCGACCAGGTCGCCGCCGGCCGGGACGCGCGCGCCCTCGCGGTAGGTCACGCAGTTCACCACAGAGGAACCCAGCGGCGACCGCGCGGGATGGCTCAGATCGACCCGAGGCCGCCGGCGGGCCAGGCGCGCCACCCTGCGCAGGCCGCCCACCCCGCCCAGGCCAGTGACCTTCCGCAGATTCCCGGCCATGGTCATCCCGACCTCCTTCTCGGATCCCCCTGCGTGATCTCACGCCGTGGCGCGCCAGTCTGCCAGGCCCGCGCAGAACCCGGGCAAGCCTGTGGAAAGGGGATGTTCCGCTTGGTTCCCGCCTGTGGACGACCCGGAAAGGGTTCCGCCCCGGAGACGGCTTCCCCTCCTCTTCCGCACCATGTCGGGGCGCCTGCGCTCCCGTGTCCCGGTCCCGCCGCCCGCCCCGGTCGGCCGGACCGGGACGACGGGGACGATCGCGGCATGACGCGAGCCGACCGCCGCCACCTCCCCGACAACCGGCGGACCGAGGCGGGGGAGCGCTTCGACGCCCTCGCCACCCTCTTCGACCCGACGGCGTTCCGGCACCTCGATGACCTGGGCGTGAGCCCCGGCCGGCGCTGCCGGGAGGCCGGCGCGGGCGGCACCCCGGTGGTGTCCCGGCCGGCGAGGAGGGCCGGCCCCACGGGCAGGATCCTCACCACCGACGTCGACGTCTCACGACGGGCCCCGCCCGGCCGACCGCCCCGGTCTGCCACCCACCCGCTCCACCGCCAGCGCGCCCGCACCGCACCCCTCGACCGCGGCCTCCGCGGGCTCCGCACCCCCGAGCAGGGCGGCGAGGAAAGCGCCGGTGAAGGCGTCGCCGGCGCCCGTCGTGTCGCGCGGGGTCGCCGGGACGGCGCGGACCCGGGCGACGACGGCACCGCCCCGGGCCACCACGGCTCCGTCCGCCCCCTGCTTGGCCACCACCAGCGGCACACGCCGACTGAGTTCGGCGGCCGCGTCCGCCCCGTCGGCCGCTCCGGTCAGCAGACGGGCCTCGTCCCGGCTGGGCAACAGCACGTCCACGCCCCGCACCAGGGCCAGGAACCGGTCGGCGCCCAGTTCCGCCAGGAATCCCGCCGACGCCGGATCCAGGCTCACCGGCACCCCGCGCGCGCGTGCCGACACCAGTGCCGTCCGCACCAGTGCCCGCCCCGACGCGGAGAACAGCAGGTAGCCCGACAGGTGCAGCCGGGCGACCCCGTCGAGCAGCGTGCCCGACCAGTCGTCCGGTCCGAGCCGCAGGGAGGCGCCGCTGTCGGTGAGGAACGTCCGCTCGGCCGCGGCCCCGGTGTCGACCAGGCAGACCACCGTCCCCGTCGGTGCCTCGGGATCGACGACGAGCAGGGGCCGTACCCCGCACGCGACCAGCTCACGTTCGTGCCAGGCCGCCGCCTCCGCACCCACCCGGCCGAGCAGCCGTACGTCCGCACAGCCCCCGTGCGCCGCCCAGCACGCCACGTTGGCGCCCGCGCCGCCCGGCAGCGTCCGGACCACCGCGGCCGTGTCCGTCCCCGGCGCCAGCGGTCCCCGGTGGCGCGCGACGACGTCCGTGACGACGTCCCCGACCACCAGCAGCGCCCCGCCCCCTCGCCGCACGCCCGCGGGAGCGGCGCCCGGCTCCGGGCCCCCGGAGCCGGGATCCGCCCCGCCAGAACGCGGGTTCGGGCCCCCGGAGCCGGGATCCGCCCCGTCCGGACCGCCGGTCACGCCCCGGCCCACGCCACGGCGATCCGCCCCGCCAGCCGCACGTTGCCGCGCACCGCGGCCAGGTTGGCGCTCAGAGAGGCGCCGTCGGTGCGGCGGACCAGGTGGTCGAGCAGGAACGGCGTGACGGCCTGGCCCGTGACCCCCTCCGCCGCACACGCCCTGAGCGCCTCCGCGAGCACGCGCGCGTGCAGCGCGGGATCCAGCTGTTCCTCCTCCGGAACCGGGTTCGCGACGATCAGCGCCGACTCCGGCAGCCCGAGGGCGACCTGAGCCCGCATCACGTCCGCCACCTGAGCGGGACTCTCCAGCGTCCAGTCCACCGGAGACCCCGAGTCGGACAGGTAGAAGCCGGGGAAGCGGTCGGTGCCGTACCCGGCGACGGCGACCCCCAGCGTCTCCAGCCGCTGGAGCGTCGCCGGCACGTCCAGGATCGACTTCACCCCCGCGCACACCACCGTGATCCGGGTGCGCGCCAGCAAACCCAGATCGGCCGACTCGTCCTGGGTGGCCGTCCATCCCCGGTGCACCCCGCCGAGTCCGCCCGTCGCGAACACCCGCACCCCGGCCAACGCCGCGAGCAGCGCCGTCGCCGACACCGTGGTCGCCCCGCTCGCCCCCGAGGCGACCGCGAGCGGCAGGTCGCGGTGGCCCAGCTTGCGGATGCCGTCCTCGTCGGCGACCCGCTCCAACTGCTCCTCGTCGAGGCCGACACGGGGCCGCCCGTCCAGCACGGCGATCGTCGCCGGTACGGCGCCCTCCGCACGCACCGCCGCCTCCAGCTCCCGCGCCACCTGAAGGTTGCGCGGCCGGGGCAGCCCGTGAGCGATGATCGTGGACTCCAGCGCCACCACGGGGCGACGCGCCTCGACCGCCTCCCGCACCTCTTCCGACACCACCAGCACCACGTGCCCGCCTCCTGTCCGTCGGTCCTCCCTCATCCCTGGCGGGCGATACGCCCGGCCAAACCCTTGCGGCCCGTGGGGGACGACACCAGCCTGGAAGGCATGACCGACAACCCGCCCCGCCTCGACCACGTCGTCCTGTGGGTGCGCGACCCGCTCGCCGCGGCCGACTTCTACGAGAACGTCGTCGGCCTGGCCCCCGTCCGGCTCGCCGCGTTCGCCGCGGGGGAGGAGCCCTTCCCCTCCGTCCGTGTCGACGACGGGAGCCTCCTCGACCTGATGCCGCTGACCATGGTGAAGGGCATGACGATGCTTCCCGGGGCGGCCGACAGCGCCGGACACCCCGTGAACCACATCTGCCTCGCCCTGTCCCGCACCGCCTTCGACGCCCTCCGCACCCGCCTGGCCGAGCACGCCGTCCCCGTCTCGGACGTCTCGCACGGCTCGTTCGGCGCCCGGGGCGCGGCCACGCGCAGCCTCTACTTCCGCGACCCGGACGGCAACGTCGTCGAGATCCGGCACTACGACTGACGCGGACGCCACCGGGCACGCGCCGCCCGCCCGGACGCCGCCGCCTGCCCGAGCCGCTCAGAACAGCGGCTCGGGCAGAACCCCCTCCAGGGCGAGCAACGTGCGCTTGGCCTCCAGACCGCCGCCGAAACCGCCGATCCCGCCGTCGCTCTCCACCACCCGGTGGCAGGGCACCACGACCGGCAGCGGATTGGCGCCCATCGCCATCCCCACCGCCTGCGCCCCGCCGGGCCGGCCCACCCGTTCGGCCAGGTCGCCGTAGCCGACGACCGCGCCGTACGGGACGCCGGAGGCCAGCTCGCGCAGGACCTGTCGGTTGAAGCCGGAGATCAGCGACCAGTCCAGGGGGAGCGCGAAGTCCCGGCGCTCCCCGGCGAAGTAGGCGCCGACCTGGCGTATCGCCTCGGACAGCAACGGCGATCCGGGCGACTCGACCGGTTCCGCGCCCAGCCGGTGCGCGAGGCGGCGGAGCGCCTTCTCGCGCACCGGCCCGTCGGCGTGGAACACGACGTTGACCAGGCCCTCGCGGGTCGCGGCCAGCAGCAGCGGACCGATGCCGGTGTCGACGACGGTCCACACGACCTGCTGCTCGTACTGCCCGTGGCTGTCCATGCACCCACCGTACGACCTCCCACCGACAACGCCCCCGGCCCGACGCCCGACCGGTCCCGGAGGTCAGCTCCCGTACAGTGCCCGCGCGACCACGTCCGGCCTGTCGGTGATGATGCCGTCGACGCCGTACCCGGCGACCGTCCGGGCCGCCGCGGCGTCGTCGACGGTCCACACGAAGATCCTCAACGGGCTGCCGTGCGGTCCCCCGACCGCGTGCACGGCGGCGACGTACTCCGCCGAGAGGGACACGTACGAGGGATTGATCAGGTCGGTGAAGACCGCGCAGCCGGGCAGGTCCCGCACCGCCGGCCTGCCCAGCAGACCGGTCGTCACCGACGGCGCGAGGTCGTGGACGGCCCGCAGACTGCCGGTGTCGAAGCTCTGCACGACCAGCCGGCCGAGATGCTCCCGGTCCAGCCACCCCTCGTCGGCGAGCACCTTGAGGGTGTCCTGTTCGATCCCCGGGTACAGCGCGGGGTTCTTCAGCTCCAGCAGCAGTTTCTGGCCGTGACGCTCGACACGGCGGACGTACTCCCGGAGCGTCGGTACGCGCGCGCCCGCGTAGGCGGGGCCGAACCAGCCGCCCGCGTCGAGCCGTGCGACCTCGGCCGCGGTGAAGTCCCGCACCTTCCACGGGGCCCGCCCGGGAAAGACCTCCTCGACGTCGGTGGTCCGCTCGAGACTGTCGTCGTGGATCACCACCAGTTCGCCGTCCCTGGTGCGCTGGACGTCGTTCTCCACCCAGCGGACGCCCAGGTCGGCGGCCGCGTCGACGGCCGCCAGGGTGTTCTCGGGAGCCTGGGCGGAAGCGCCCCTGTGGGCGATCACCGCGGGCCGTCCGACGATCCCCGCCCGGGCGTCGTGGACAGGGAGCAGGAGGGCGACGAAACCCACCAGGGCGGTGGTCGCCGCGGCGACTGCGCGCGCGTGCATGCGTACTCCTCGCGTCGGCCGATCACGTACGGCACCACTGTGACAGCGAAGAGTCAACGGCGGACGCGCGCGGGAGGACCCGGAGGACGAAGGCTGACGGCCGGGACGCACACCGGTGCCGCACATTGCGGCAAGGCCGTGTTTCTTTGCCGGAAAATCGTTCGACCATTCCGGTGGCAGTCATACTGCTCTGCGTCAACCCTGATCGCTCGCGCGATCCCGGGTACACGGCGCGCTCCAGGCATTCCAGCAACAGGGCGGAAGGGCAACCGCGCATGCACGGCACGGCCGACGGATTCAGCTACGGACTCGTGACACCGCTGGTGGCCTACCTCATGGCCTGCCTCGGCGGTGCCCTCGGCCTGCGCTGCACGACCAGAGCCATGCTCGTCGCCCACTCCTGGCGCCCCGGATGGCTCGCCCTCGGCGCGACCGCGATCGGCTCCGGCATATGGACCATGCACTTCATCGCCATGACGGGCTTCACGGTCGCCGGCGCCCCGATCCGCTACGACAGGCCGATGACCTACGCCAGCCTCGGCGTCGCCGTCGTCATGGTGGGCGTCGGGATCTTCATCGTCGGCTACCGGGGCGCGTCCGGCACCGCCCTGTTCACCGGAGGCACCCTCACGGGCCTCGGGATCGCCTCGATGCACTACCTGGGCATGGCCGGCATGCGGTTCGACGGCAAGTTCGAGTACGACACCTTCACCGTGGGCGTCTCCGTGGCCGTCGCGATGATCGCCGCCACCGCCGCGCTGTGGGCCGCCGGGCAGGTCAGGGGCCTTTTGTGGAGCGTCGGCGCGAGCCTCGTCATGGGCCTCGCCGTGACCGGCATGCACTACACGGGCATGGCCGCCCTCAGCGTCCACCTGCACGCCACGGGATCGCCGTCCGCGGGCGACCCGCCCGCCGGTCTCCTCGCGCCGATGCTGATCGGCCCCCTCGCCTTCCTCTGCCTCGCCGGCATGGTGGTGCTGTTCGACCCCCGCATGATGACGGGCAGGCCCGGCCGGGCCCCCGCCGGGCACGGGCACAGGCCCGGCGTCCCGGCCCACCCGCACCCCGCCCCCCGGGCCCGGCTCCGCACCCGTCGGCAGGTCCCCCACGAGCGCCGGACCCCGCAGAACCGCTGATCGGACCGCATTGTCGGTGGTGGGCCGTACGGTGGATGACATGCGGCCCGTTTCCAGCATCGAACGCACGGTGGCGCCTTTCGAGGTCGTCAGCTCCTACCAGCCCAGCGGTGACCAGCCGGCGGCCATCGCCGAGCTGGCCAAGCGCATCGAGGCCGGTGAGAAGGACGTCGTCCTCCTGGGCGCGACCGGCACCGGCAAGTCCGCGACCACCGCGTGGATGATCGAGAAGCTCCAGCGCCCCACGCTCGTGATGGCGCCGAACAAGACGCTGGCCGCACAGCTGGCCAACGAGTTCCGCGAGCTGCTGCCGAACAACGCGGTGGAGTACTTCGTCTCGTACTACGACTACTACCAGCCCGAGGCGTACGTCCCGCAGTCGGACACCTACATCGAGAAGGACTCCTCGATCAACGAGGAGGTCGAGCGGCTGCGCCACTCCGCGACCAACTCGCTGCTCACCCGCCGGGACGTCGTCGTGGTCGCCTCGGTCTCCTGCATCTACGGCCTCGGCACCCCCCAGGAGTACGTGGACCGCATGGTCCCGCTGAAGGTCGGCGCCGAGATCGACCGCGACCAGCTGCTGCGCCGCTTCGTCGACATCCAGTACACGCGCAACGACATGGCCTTCACCCGCGGCACCTTCCGGGTCCGCGGCGACACCATCGAGATCTTCCCGGTCTACGAGGAACTGGCCGTCCGCATCGAGATGTTCGGCGACGAGATCGAGGCCCTGTCGACCCTCCACCCGCTCACCGGCGAGATCATCAGCGACGACGAGCAGCTGTACGTCTTCCCCGCCACCCACTACGTGGCCGGCCCGGAGCGCCTGGAGCGCGCCGTCAACGACATCGAGAAGGAACTGGGCGAGCGCCTCGCCGAACTCGAGAAGCAGGGCAAGCTCCTCGAGGCCCAGCGCCTGCGCATGCGCACCACGTACGACATCGAGATGCTCCGCCAGATCGGCAGCTGCTCGGGCGTGGAGAACTACTCGATGCACTTCGACGGGCGCCGGCCGGGCTCCCCGCCGAACACCCTGCTCGACTACTTCCCCGACGACTTCCTCCTCGTCATCGACGAGTCCCACGTCACCGTCCCGCAGATCGGCGCCATGTACGAGGGCGACGCCTCCCGCAAGCGCACCCTCGTCGACCACGGCTTCCGGCTCCCCTCCGCCCTCGACAACCGCCCGCTGAAGTGGGAGGAGTTCCAGGAGCGCATCGGGCAGACCGTCTACCTGTCGGCGACGCCCGGCAAGTACGAACTCTCGCGCGGGGACGGCGTCGTCGAGCAGATCATCCGTCCCACCGGCCTCATCGACCCCGAGATCGTCGTCAAGCCCACCGAGGGCCAGATCGACGACCTGGTGCACGAGATCCGCACGCGCGTCGAGAAGGACGAGCGGGTCCTGGTCACCACCCTCACCAAGAAGATGGCCGAGGACCTCACCGACTACTTCCTCGAGCTGGGCATCCAGGTCCGCTACCTGCACAGCGACGTCGACACCCTGCGCCGCATCGAGCTGCTGCGCGAACTGCGGTCCGGCGAGTTCGACGTGCTGGTGGGCATCAACCTCCTGCGTGAGGGCCTCGACCTGCCCGAGGTGTCCCTGGTGGCGATCCTCGACGCCGACAAGGAGGGCTTCCTGCGCTCCGGCACCTCACTGATCCAGACCGTCGGCCGCGCCGCGCGCAACGTCTCCGGCCAGGTCCACATGTACGCGGACAAGGTCACCCCGGGCATGGAGCGGGCCATCGAGGAGACCAACCGCCGCCGGGAGAAGCAGATCGCCTACAACACGGCGCACGGGATCGACCCGCAGCCGCTGCGCAAGAAGATCAACGACATCGTCGCGCAGATCGCGCGCGAGGAGGTCGACACCGAGCAGCTGCTGGGCTCCGGCTACCGCGCGAAGAAGGACGGCGGCGGCACCAAGGCGCCGGTGCCCTCCCTCGGCGGCAAGGCGGCCAAGGGCGCGAAGTCCGCCGGGCCCGCGAAGGGCAAGGCCAAGAAGACGGTCCCCACGGACCGCCCCGCCGCCGAACTCGCCGACCAGATCGAGGAGATGACGGCGCGCATGCGGGCGGCCGCCGCGGACCTCCAGTTCGAGGTCGCGGCCCGACTGCGCGACGAGGTCTCCGAGATGAAGAAGGAACTGCGGCAGATGAAGGAGGCGGGCATCGCCTGACGTGCCGCGCGGGGCCCGGCCGCCGTACGCGCCGTGTCGCAAGGCCGTGTTGCAAGAACGACACAAAGTGCGGTCCTGGGTACGGCACTGTCGGTGCCCTTGCGTAGGGTTTTCGTCAACCGCGGGGATCGCGGCAACAGGGGACAGTCCGAGAGGGGAATCAGCGCGTGACCGTCAACATGACCAAGGGTCAGGCCATCAGTCTGCAGAAGACCGACGGAGGCAGCCTGACCGCGGTGCGCATGGGTCTCGGCTGGCAGGCTGCCCCCCGGCGCGGCCTGTTCGGCTCCCGCACCCGGGAGATCGACCTCGACGCCTCCGCGGTCCTCTTCGCGGACAGGCAGCCGGTCGACGTCGTCTTCTTCCGCCACCTGGTGAGCGACGACGGCTCGGTCCGGCACACCGGTGACAACCTCGTCGGCGGCGTCGGCCAGGGCGGCGACGACGAGGCGATCCTCGTCGACCTGTCCCGCGTCCCGGTCCACATCGACCAGATCGTCTTCACGGTGAACTCCTTCACCGGCCAGACCTTCCAGGAGGTGCAGAACGCGTTCTGCCGCCTGGTCGACGAGACCAACGGCCAGGAGCTGGCGCGCTACACGCTCGCGGGCGGCGGCGCCTACACCGCCCAGATCATGGCCAAGGTGCACCGGGTGGGCGCGGGCTGGAACATGACCGCCCTCGGCACCCCGGCCAACGGCCGCACCTTCCAGGACCTGATGCCGGCCATCCTGCCCGCGCTGTAACCGGGCCGGACGGCGCACGACGACACGACACGCGACGCAGGGGGACCACAGGCGATGACGGCCGAGCTGGTGCGGGGCCAGAACCACCCGCTTCTGGAAGTCCGCCTCGAGATCCGGGTCTCGGCGGGCGCCCCCGTCGTGGCGGCGGCCACCCTCTGCGACGAGAGCGGCAGGATCCACGGCGTGGAGTGGGTCGCCCACCCGGGCGCGCCCGCCCTCCCCGGTCTCGAGGTCTCCCGGCAGGCGGCCGCCGACCACCGCCTTGCGGTGGACCTGGACGCCGTCGCGGAGAGCGTGCACCGCGTCAGCGTCCTGCTCGCCCTGCCCACCGGGGTGGGGGGCCCGGCCGTCTTCGGCTCCCTCGCCGCCCCCGTCGTCGCCGTCACCGGCCTCGACGGTTCCGAGGTGGCCTGCTTCACCCTCACCGGCCTCGGCCCCGAGTCGGCCGTCGTCGCCCTGGAGCTGTACCGGCGCCAGGGCGCCTGGAAGGTCCGGGCGGTCGGCCAGGGGTACGCGGGCGGCCTCGCCGCCCTCCTCGCCGACCAGGGCCTGGCGCAGGCCCGGCAGCTCGCGTCCGACATCGACGAGGCCGTGGCCCGGGGGTCGGTCCGCTCGGTGCCGGCCCCACCGCCGCGCACGGCCGACGCCGACCGCTCCCGGCAGGCGGCCGCCTCCGCCCTCGGCCCCGACCAGGGGGGATCCCCGTACGGCGGGCAGAGCCCCCAGGGCGCCGCCGGACCGTACGCGGGTTCCCAGCCGGCGCAAGGCGCGGCGGATGCCGTGGCGGGACATCCGGCGGGGCCCGCGGACCCCGCGGCCGCCACCCGGCCGGGCACCCCCGTGGCGTCCGGCACCGGCGGCCCCGTCGACTACAGCCACCCGCGGCGCCGCACCACCGCCCCGCCGCCTCCGCCCGTCGCGCCCCCGGCCGAGCCCGGCAGGCCCGCGCGGCCGGTCGCCGGCGACGCCACCGGCTGGTCCATGGAGGAGCGGCTGTACAACCAGGTCTGGGGCATGTTCGAGGACCTGGCCCGCACCACGGCCGCGTACCGCAGCGCCGTCGACTTCGCCGACACGCGCAGGGAGAGGGAACTCGACGAGGTCCTCTCCGACCCGCGCAGCCGGATCGGCGGCCGGGGCGACGCCGCCCGCGAGACCGCTCGCGCCAAGCACGCACAGCTCGTCGACCAGGCCCGGCAGGCGCTGGATCGCGATCTCGCCCAGCTCGTGGCCGAGTCCGAGGTCGTCGAGCCGGCGCTGCCGCCGGCCTTCGCGCGCTGGGACAACCCCGTCTGGCACGCCTATCGCGTTCCGATGGAAATGCCCATGGCGCTGCGCCTGGGCGACCTCCACCTTCCCGAGAGCGACCGGCTGCGCATCCCCATGCTCATCCGCCTTCCGCTGGAGCGCGGTCTGTGGATGGACAGCGGGCGGACGGGCTCGCCCGACGGCTCGTTCCTCGACTCCCACGAGCTGCGCCGTCTCGCGCTGGACTCGGCCGTGGCGCACACGGTCCGGCTGCTGGCGGTCCATCCGGCCGGCGAGTTCACGGTGCACGTCGTCGACCCGGGTGGTTCGGGCGCGCCGGCGCTCGCCCCGCTGGTGCGGAGCGGAGTGCTGGCGGCGCCGCCGGCCGTGGGCGCGGCCGGGGTGACGGACGTGCTCACCCGGCTCACGCAGCACGTCGACCTGGTGCAGATGGCGGTGCGCGGCGGTGCGGCCGACTCGCTCCCGCCCGGTTTCGACACCGCCCAGCAGCTCCTGGTCGTCAACGACTTCCCGCACGGCTTCGACGACCGTGCCGTGACCCAGCTCCGTTACCTCGCGGACGAGGGCCCGTCCGTCGGCGTCCACCTGATGATGGTCGCCGACCGCGAGGACGCCGCCGGTTACGGTCCGTTGCTGGATCCGCTGTGGCGCGGGCTGATGCGGCTGACCCCGGTGCCCGACGACCACCTCGCCGATCCCTGGGTCGGTCACGCCTGGACGTACGAGCCGGCCCTCGTGCCGCCCGGCAGCCAGGTTCTCCAGCAGGTCCTGACGCAGGTCGCCGCGGCCCGCCGGACGTGGCGGGACTGATCGCTCCCACCACTTCACCAAGCGACCGCAAAGTGGCCTTGACCAGCGAATTTGATCTTTATTTTGCCCATCCCTTTACCTTTCCTTGGTGATTGGGTACTGTTTTTCGTACGGAGGGGAGTACTCCCTGCCAACTGCGGCGTACCCGTCAATACGGATCAGAGCTGATCCCGGGGCGCCGGCCCGTGTGGCCCCGTGCGCACGCCCTGCGCCGGGACCCGGGGTGGAAGAGACCTCCGGCAGCGCGACGACGCTGATCACCTGCCGTTACGTACTGCCGGAGGCGCAGTGGATGTTTCCCTGACCCTGTGGGTCCTGACCATCGTGGGCCTGAGTGCCCTCATCGCGATCGACTTCTTCATCGGCCGTAAGCCGCATGACGTGTCGATCAAGGAAGCCGGTATCTGGACCGTCGTCTGGGTCGCCCTGGCCGCACTGTTCGGGCTCGGCCTGCTCGTCTTCGGCGGGGGACAGCCCGCCGGAGAGTTCTTCGCGGGCTTCATCACCGAGAAGTCGCTCAGTGTCGACAACCTCTTCGTCTTCGTCCTGATCATGGCGAAGTTCGCCGTCCCCTCGCAGTACCAGCAGCGGGTCCTGCTCGTCGGCGTGCTCATCGCCCTGGTCCTGCGGGCGATCTTCATCGCCGCGGGTGCCGCGATCCTCGCCAGCTTCTCCTGGGTGTTCTACCTCTTCGGCGCCTTCCTGATCTGGACGGCCTGGAAGCTCATCCAGGAGGCCCGGGCCGACCAGGAGGACGAGGAGTTCGAGGAGAACAAGCTGCTCAAGGCCGCCGAGCGCAGGTTCGGTGTCGCCGACCGGTACCACGGCACCAAGCTGTGGATCGAGCAGAACGGCAAGCGGGTCATGACCCCGATGCTGGTCGTGATGCTCGCGATCGGCACGACCGACGTGCTGTTCGCCCTCGACTCGATCCCCGCGATCTTCGGCCTGACGCAGGACCCGTACATCGTGTTCACGGCCAACGCGTTCGCGCTGATGGGTCTGAGGCAGCTGTACTTCCTCATCGGCGGCCTGCTGCGCAAGCTCGTCCACCTCAGCTACGGCCTGTCGATCATCCTCGGCTTCATCGGCGTCAAGCTGGTACTGCACGCGCTGCACGAGTCCGGGGTCCACGTCCCCGAGATCAGCATCCCGGTCTCGCTCGGCGTCATCTGCTCCGTCCTCATCGTCACCACGATCACCAGCCTGCGGGCCTCCAGGAAGCAGGCGGCGGCCGAGGAAGCGCAGACCGGGGGCGGCGCCCCGAAGGACAGCATCGACGTCTGACCACGGACGACGAGGGAACCCTCACCGGGAGCGGTGTGCGGCGATTCGCCGGGCACCGCTCCCGGTGCTCCTCCCGACCGTTCCCGGCATCTCCCGGACGGAATGCGGGGCCCGTACCGCTCTGCGACGATCGCTGCATGACCGCTCGGCTCAGGTCGCTCACGACCCGCTGGACCTCCCTCGTGCCGGCGCTCGCCGTCGTCCTGCTGGTCCTGACCTGGGGTCGTGACCTCGCCCCCGTGGTCGTCGCCCTGATCACGGTCGTCCTCGCCGGAGCGGTCCTGGCGGCCGTGCACCATGCCGAGGTCGTCGCGCACCGCGTCGGTGAACCGTTCGGCTCCCTGGTACTCGCGGTCGCCGTGACGATCATCGAGGTCGCGCTCATCGTCACGCTGATGGCGGACGGCGGCGACAAGAGCTCCACCCTCGCGAGGGACACGGTCTTCGCGGCCGTGATGATCACCTGCAACGGCATCGTCGGCCTGTGCCTCCTCGTCGCCTCCCTACGGCACGGCACGGCGATCTTCAACCCCGAGGGCACCGGCGCGGCCCTGGCGACCGTCGCCACCCTGGCCACCCTCAGCCTGGTCCTGCCGACCTTCACCACCAGCAAGCCGGGTCCGGAGTTCTCCAGCGTCCAGCTCACCTTCGCCGCCCTGTCCTCGCTGACCCTGTACGGCCTGTTCGTGACGACCCAGACCGTCCGGCACCGTGACTACTTCCTCCCGGTCACCCGGCAGGGCGGCGTGATCACCGGGGACGACCACGCCGCCGCGCCCTCGTCGCGGACCGCGCTGATCAGCCTGAGCCTGCTCGGCCTGGCCCTCGTCGGCGTGGTCGGCCTGGCCAAAGGCGTCTCGCCCACGATCGAGGACGGCGTGGAGGCCGCCGGGTTCCCTCACGCCGTCGTCGGTGTGATCATCGCGCTGCTCGTCCTGCTCCCCGAGACCATCGCCGCACTGCGCTCCGCCCGCCGCGACCGGGTGCAGACCAGCCTCAACCTCGCGCTCGGCTCCGCGATGGCCAGCATCGGCCTGACGATCCCGGCGGTCGCCCTGGCCTCGATCTGGCTCTCCGGTCCGCTCGTCCTCGGCCTCGGACCCACCCACATGGTGCTGCTCGCACTGACCGTCGTCGTCAGCTCCCTGACGGTCGTTCCGGGAAGGGCCACACCGCTGCAGGGCGGCGTGCACCTGGTGCTGTTCGCGGCGTACCTGGAGCTGGCCGTCAATCCCTAGGGGCGCTCGTCCGGACCGGCGTCGGTCCGGTCTCCGGCAGCAGGGCGAAGCAGCCGAGGCCGGACAGGGCGATGCCCGTCAGGTACGCGCCCGCGCCCCAGGGGGCGCGCCCCGAGTGCTGCGCGAGCGCCGTGGCCACGGGGGGCGTGAGCGCGCCCCGGGAACTCCGCGGGAACTCCGCCGAGGCTCCGCCGAGACCGCAGCCGTCCGCCGCGCCCGTACGGCGGATCCGCGGCTCGTACGGCTCCGGCAGGCAGACGGTGACGAGCCACGGCAGGAAAGGCGCCTTCGCGGTACTGGCGGCGCTTGCGGTGTTCACGGTGCTTACGTCGTGCACGCCGCGTCGACCACCCCTCGTGACCGAAGGGGTACGGGGCGCACGAGGTCGCAACCGTGTCGCGCGGGGCTCAGTAGGTGACGGTGATGCGCCGTTCGGGGCCGTCGACGCGGATCGCCCCTCCGTAGGGGAGGACGAGCTGCGGGTCCGTGTGGCCGAAGTCCACGTCGAAGACGGCGAGGGCGTCGGGCGCGTACGTCTCCAGCGCGCTCAGTACCGCTTCGCGCTGCTCCGCGGCGTAACGGGCCGCCGCCTCGGGGCCGTTGGGGCGTTCGAAGGACCAAGTCTTTGCGCGGCCCATCAGGAGCGCGGAGAACCGCCGGAGGAGGCCGCGCTCACCCATGCCGCGCAGGATCCGGAAGACCTCCGTGGCGCTGGGGAGTTCCTCGGAGGTCTCCAGGAACAGCACGCCGCCGTCGTAGACCGACAGGTCGTGGGAGATCTCGCGGTCGGCCGTCAGGAGCCAGGAGAGGATCTCCAGATTGCCGCCCCAGCCGCGGCCCTCGACGACGCGGTCGGCGTTGCGCCAGATCCAGCCGGTGCCCGGCCGGGTCTCCGGCAGTGAAGCGAAGGTCGCCGGGTCGGCCCAGTCGCGGTCGACGTCGTTCCAGCGCTCGGCCGGCCGCAGTTCGTAGGCGCCCGAGGTGAACAGGGCCGCCCGCAGGGAGTCCGCGGTCAGCGGATCCATGGCCACCGGCCGCCCGAGCTGTACCATCACGCTCGCGCCGTGGTAGCCGACGATCCCGGTGTTGTACAGGAAGGCCAGGAGGTTGGTGTTGTCGCTCGTGCCGAAGAACGGCTTCGGGCCGGCCCGGATCAACTCGCGGTCCAGCAGCGGCAGGACGGTGATCTGGTCGTCACCGCCGATCGACGCGATGACCGCCTTGATGCCGGGATCGGCGAAAGCGGCGTGGATGTCGTCGGCCCGCTCCCGCGCCGTCGCGCCCGTCGTGCGGGTCGTCGGGTACTCGACCGGTTCGAGGCCGAACTCCTCGCGCAGCCGTTCCAGGCCCAGTTCGAAGGGGACCGGGAAGAGTCCGGGCAGGCCGGCGGCCGGGGAGAGGACGGCCACGCGGTCACCGGGGGAGGGCTTCGGCGGGTACGACGGTGTGGTCATGCCGGTGAGACTAGGGCTTCCCGCCCCGCTGTTTCACCGTGATAAACCGGGTCCGAGCAGCGGCCCGACGGGCCGCCCCCGCCGAACGGACCGGAGGAACCGTGCCCCGCACCCTGGCCAGCGCCCCCATCATGATTCTCAACGGCCCCAACCTGAACCTCCTGGGGCAGCGCCAGCCCGAGATCTACGGCTCCGACACGCTCGCCGACGTCGAGGCGCTGTGCGTGAAGGCGGCGGCGGCGCACGGCGGCACGGTGGACTTCCGGCAGTCCAACCACGAGGGCGAGCTGGTGGACTGGATCCACGAGGCGCGGCGGGACCACTGCGGCGTCGTGATCAACCCCGGCGCCTACTCGCACACGTCGATCGCGATCCTCGACGCGCTCAACACCTGTGACGGACTGCCGGTTCTGGAGGTCCACAT
This sequence comes from Streptomyces sp. NPDC014882, assembly GCF_043081325.1. Classification (NCBI taxonomy): domain Bacteria; kingdom Bacillati; phylum Actinomycetota; class Actinomycetes; order Kitasatosporales; family Streptomycetaceae; genus Streptomyces; species Streptomyces sp. NPDC014882. The sequence continues at coordinate 22,532 of NZ_JBIBWL010000010.1, read as the reverse complement.
CTCCAACATCCACCGGCGGGAGTCCTTCCGGCACCACTCGTACGTCTCGCTGCGCGCCGACGGCGTCATCGCGGGCTGCGGAGTGCAGGGCTACGTGTTCGCCGTGGAGCGCGTCGCCGCCCTGGTGGGGGCGGGGCGGGTGAGCACGTGAAAACCGGCGGTGCGTCGACCCGGCCGCGCGTGAACCCCCGCTCCTGTCCGGCGCCCCTCGCGGGCGTCCGGTCTTCAGGGGGCGAGGCGCCGTACTCCTCGGTCGCGCACGCCCTCCCGCACCGACGGGGGCAAGTTGCGTGACCCATATGGGGCATTAGTGTGGAAATTAGTCTCCCGCACTCTATGTACCCAAGGGGTAGCCATGACCACCAGGCATTGGAAGCGTTCGGTCATCGCCTGCTCGGCCCTCGTCCTCGGCTTCGCACCCGTGGGCATACAGCAGGCTTCGGCGGCCGCGCCCGCCGAGACCCACGCCGGCGCGCCCGCGGCCGTCAACAGCCCACGCGACTACCGGCAGGGCTACAGGGACGGGTTCCGGGACGGCTATCAGGATGCCAGGGACGACTGTCGGCGGGGCGGGGGGTATCGCAGTTTCAGCAGCAACGACTACACCCGTGGTTACGCCGACGGCTACAGCGCCGGGTTCGCCCGGGCCGAGAACCGGTACTGCTGAGCCGCACCGGCTCGGCGAGCGATCCTGTCGTGGAGTCAGGGAGGCCGTCTTCCGGGGCACTTCGGAGCTTCCGGAGGCGGCCTCCCTGACTTGTTCCACCCTCGGGCGGCGATCTCCGGTGCGGGCACTGTCCGGTCGTCGGGCCCGGCGGTCGTCTCGACCGGCGCCGGGCCCGTCACGGGAAGCCGGCTCCGTACCCTGCGGCAGCCGCGGTGCGGGAAACGGCGTGCGGCAGGCTCCTCACCGGTCGTCCCGCACGGATCGACGGATCACCAGCCCCGGGATCGCCACTCCGCCAGCCGTGGCCTCTCGGACCCGAGCGTCGTGTCGTTCCCGTGCCCCGGATAGATCCACGTCTCGTCGGGCAGCGGGCCGAAGATCTTCTCTTCCAGGCCGTCCATCAGGCTCGTGAAATCCGCCGTGTTCGTCGTCCTTCCGGGACCGCCCGGGAAGAGGCAGTCGCCCGTGAACACGTGCGGATGCCCGTGCGGGTCGTCGTACACGAGGACGATCGAGCCCGGTGTGTGTCCGACGAGGTGACGTGCGGTGAGGCGCACCTCGCCCACCCGGACGACGTCGCCGTCGTCGAGCGGGACGTCGGTCGGCACCGGGATGCCCTCGGCGTCCTCCCGGCCGGCGTACGTACGCGCGCGCGTGGCCGCGACGACCTCGGCGAGCGCCTGCCAGTGGTCTCCGTGACGGTGCGTGGTGACGACGGAGGCGATGCCGTCGTCACCGATCGTGCCGAGCAGCGTCCCGGCTTCGGCGGCCGCGTCGATCAGCAGCTGCTCGTCCGTGGCCCGGCAGCGCAGCAGATAGGCGTTGTTGTTCATCGGGCCGACCGCGACCTTGGTGATCATCAGGTCCTTCAGCTCGTGCACGTCCGCCGAGCCGCCGACCCGCACCTCTCCGCTGTACGTCATGGCGCCAGCCTATAGCGGGGGGAGGGCCGGGAGCGGGCCGCCGCCGACCGTGAGCGCGGAGCCGTCGCGGCGTCCCGAGAGCCAGCCGAGCAGGTCCGCGGCCGGGCCCCCGACCTCAACGGGCCCGCCGGGCCCGCCGGGCGCGCCGCCGCCCGTGGTCCAGGTCCCGCCGCCGTCGCCGCTCAGGCGCGTCGGCGGTACGTCCCCGTGGCCGCGGAAGCGGTCCGCGAGGAAGTCGATCTCCCGCGTGACGAATTCCGCCGGCAGATCCTCCAGCTCGTAGCCGATCCCGAGGTCCACGTGGTGCAGCTCCACCTCCGCCCAGCGCCGGAAGGGCACCCTCGCCGCCGAGTCGGTGACGCCGTTGCGCAGCTCGACCGTGCGCGACCAGTCCGCGGGGACGGCGGCGGCCTCCTGGAAGCGGGCGGCGCTCTCCCGGACGTCCGCGAGCTGGACGTCCAGGGGGCGCGGGGCGTCCCGCTCGATGTCGGCGTCCCGCACGGTGGCGTCGACGTACATGGGGCGGCCCTGGAAGACGTTCACCAGGGCGTCGGCGTTGCGGGCGAGGTGGGCGAGGACGTGGCCGCGGCTCCAGCCGGGCAGGCGTGACGACTGCGTCACGGACGCGTCGTCCAGCTCGGCGACCGCGGTGAGCAGCCGGTCCGTCGCGTCCCGTACGGACGCCAGGTCATGAGCGTGATCAATCATGGTGCTGACCTTAGCTTCGTCACTCCTTCGGGTGAAGGAAATCGACGGCCGCCCTGAAATCGAATGTGTGTGCCATAAGATTGTGGGCGGCGTCGGGCATGCTGGATGGCAGGGGATTGTTGTCGACCCGGGAATCCGACCGGCGTTGTCAGTGGCTCCCCCTAGTCTGAGAAGGACGGGGGCCCCGCCCCTGTCACTTCTCTCAAGAAAGGTGCGGACCGGCGTGGCCGACCGTCTCATCGTCCGTGGCGCGCGCGAGCACAACCTCAAGAATGTCTCGCTCGACCTGCCACGCGACTCGCTCATCGTCTTCACGGGCCTGTCGGGGTCGGGCAAGTCCTCGCTGGCCTTCGACACGATCTTCGCCGAGGGGCAGCGGCGCTACGTCGAGTCCCTCTCCTCCTACGCCCGGCAGTTCCTCGGCCAGATGGACAAGCCGGACGTCGACTTCATCGAGGGCCTCTCCCCGGCCGTCTCGATCGACCAGAAGTCGACCTCGCGCAACCCGCGCTCCACGGTCGGCACCATCACCGAGGTCTACGACTACCTCCGCCTGCTCTTCGCGCGCATCGGCAAGCCGCACTGTCCCGAGTGCGGCCGCCCCATCTCGCGCCAGTCGCCGCAGGCCATCGTCGACAAGGTGCTGGAGCTGCCCGAGGGCAGCCGCTTCCAGGTGCTGTCGCCGCTGGTCCGCGAGCGCAAGGGCGAGTTCGTCGACCTGTTCGCCGAGCTCCAGACCAAGGGCTACAGCCGCGCGCGGGTGGACGGCGAGACCGTCCAGCTCTCCCACCCGCCCACGCTGAAGAAGCAGGAGAAGCACACCATCGAGGTGGTCATCGACCGCCTCACGGTGAAGGAGTCCGCCAAGCGCCGCCTCACCGACTCCGTCGAGACCGCCCTCGGTCTGTCCGGCGGCATGGTCGTGCTCGACTTCGTCGACCTGCCCGAGGACGACCCCGAGCGCGAGCGCATGTACTCCGAGCACCTGTACTGCGCGTACGACGACCTGTCCTTCGAGGAACTGGAGCCCCGCTCCTTCTCCTTCAACTCGCCCTTCGGCGCCTGCCCCGACTGCTCCGGCATCGGCACGCGCATGGAGGTCGACCCCGAGCTGATCGTCCCCGACGAGGACAAGTCCCTCGACGAGGGCGCCATCCACCCCTGGTCCCACGGGCACACCAAGGAATACTTCGGCCGTCTGGTCGGCGCCCTCGCGGACGCCCTGGGATTCCGGACCGACCTCCCCTTCGCCGGTCTGCCCCAGCGCGCCAGGAAGGCCCTCCTGCACGGCCACAAGACGCAGATCGAGGTCCGCTACCGCAACCGGTACGGCCGCGAGCGCGTGTACACGACGCCGTTCGAGGGCGCCGTCCCGTTCGTGAAGCGCCGGCACAGCGAGGCCGAGAGCGACGCCAGCCGCGAGCGCTTCGAGGGCTACATGCGCGAGGTGCCCTGCCCGACCTGCGAGGGCACCCGCCTCAAGCCGATCGTCCTCGCGGTCACGGTCATGGGGAAGTCCATCGCCGAGGTCTCCGCCATGTCGATCAGCGACTGCGCGGACTTCCTGGGCGAGCTGAAGCTCGACGCGCGCGACAAGAAGATCGCCGAGCGCGTCCTGAAGGAGGTCAACGAGCGCCTGCGGTTCCTGGTCGACGTCGGCCTGGACTACCTCTCGCTCAACCGTGCCGCCGGCACGCTCTCCGGCGGCGAGGCCCAGCGCATCCGCCTGGCCACCCAGATCGGCTCCGGCCTCGTCGGCGTGCTGTACGTCCTCGACGAGCCGTCCATCGGCCTGCACCAGCGCGACAACCACCGGCTGATCGAGACCCTCGTCCGGCTGCGCGACATGGGCAACACGCTCATCGTCGTCGAGCACGACGAGGACACCATCAAGATCGCCGACTGGATCGTCGACATCGGCCCCGGCGCCGGCGAGCACGGCGGCAAGGTCGTGCACAGCGGTTCCCTGAAGGAACTGCTCGCCAACGACGAGTCGCAGACCGGGCAGTACCTGTCCGGCAAGAAGGCCATCCCGCTGCCCGACCTCCGGCGCCCGCGCGACCCGTCCCGGCAGCTCACGGTGCGTGGCGCCCGCGAGAACAACCTGCGGGACATCGACGTCTCCTTCCCGCTGGGCGTCTTCACCGCCGTCACCGGCGTGTCCGGCTCCGGCAAGTCGACCCTGGTCAACGACATCCTGTACACGCACCTGGCCCGCGAACTGAACGGCGCGAGGAACGTGCCGGGGCGCCACACGCGTGTGGACGGCGACGACCTCGTCGACAAGGTCGTCCACGTCGACCAGTCGCCCATCGGCCGCACCCCGCGGTCCAACCCGGCGACCTACACCGGCGTCTTCGACCACGTCCGCAAGCTGTTCGCCGAGACCACCGAGGCCAAGGTCCGCGGTTACCTGCCCGGTCGCTTCTCCTTCAACGTCAAGGGCGGCCGCTGCGAGAACTGCGCGGGCGACGGCACGATCAAGATCGAGATGAACTTCCTCCCGGACGTCTACGTCCCGTGCGAGGTCTGCCACGGCGCCCGCTACAACCGGGAGACCCTGGAGGTCCACTACAAGGGCAAGTCCATCGCCGACGTCCTGAACATGCCGATCGAGGAGGCGACCGAGTTCTTCGAGGCCGTCCCCGCGATCGCCCGCCACCTCAACACCCTCAAGGACGTCGGTCTCGGCTACGTCCGCCTCGGCCAGTCCGCGACCACCCTGTCCGGCGGTGAGGCCCAGCGCGTCAAGCTCGCCAGCGAGCTCCAGCGCCGCTCCACCGGCCGCACGGTCTACGTCCTCGACGAACCGACCACGGGTCTGCACTTCGAGGACATCAGCAAGCTCCTGAAGGTCCTCTCCGGCCTCGTGGAGAAGGGCAACACGGTCATCGTCATCGAGCACAACCTCGATGTGATCAAGACCGCCGACTGGGTCGTCGACATGGGACCCGAGGGCGGCGCGGGAGGCGGCGTCGTCGTCGCCGAGGGCACGCCGGAGGAGGTGGCCGGGGTCCCGGCCAGCCACACCGGCAAGTTCCTGCGCGAGGTCCTCGGCGACCGCGTCAGCGACGCGCAGCCTGTCAGGGCCCCGCGCGGAGCGGCGAAGAAGACGGTCGCGGCCAAGGCGACGCCGAGGAGGACGGCGACCGCCAGGACCGCCGTCGACGGCACGGCGGCCAAGAAGGCCGCCGGCACCGCGAAGAAGGCGACGACCGCGAAGAAGGCGACGAAGAAGTAGAAGAAGGCGACACGGAAGCCGCGGAAGCGGCGGCGCCCCGCGGGAGACCCCGCGGGGCGCCGCCGTTTCACAGCTCGCCGAGTTCGGAGGCGTACGGCGGTTCCGCGCCCGCCCGCGAGCAGGTGACCGCCGCCGCGCGGGCGGCGAAGCGCAGCAGCCGTTCCCAGCCGTCGCGGCCCAGGTCCGCGAGGGCCGCCGGGGAGAGGGCGTCCTGGACCGAGAGGGCGTGCAGCAGCGCCGCGTTCACGGTGTCGCCGGCGCCGATGGTGTCCACGACGTCGACCTTCTCGCCGGGCACCGGGTACACGGAGCCGTCCCGGGTGAAGGCGGTCAGCCCGTCGCCGCCGTGCGTGATCACGACGGCGGCGGGTCCGGCGGCCAGCCAGTCGCGCGGGGTGCCGCCCAGCCAGAGGGCGTCCTCCTCGGAGAGCTTGAGCAGGGACACCGAGGGCAGCCAGCTCCTGAAGCGCGCCCGGTAGGCGTCGGCGTCCGGGATCAGACCGGGCCGGACGTTCGGGTCCAGGGCGGTGAAGAGACCCTGGGCCGCCGCCGTCCGCATCAGCTCCTCGTACGCGCTCGCACCCGGCTCCAGCACCAGCGAGCAGGTGCCGAAGGACACCGCCCGGCTGCCGGCGGGCAGGCCGGCGGGGGCGGTGAACAGCCGGTCGGCGGTGCCCTCGACGTAGAAGGAGTAGGCGGCCGAGCCGTCCCCGTCGAGCGTGGCGACCGCCAGGGTGGTCGGCTCCGTGCCGCGCTGCACCGCCGACACGTCCACCCCCGAGTCGCGCAGCCCGCGAAGGAGCGCCTCGCCGAAGGCGTCGTAGGAGACGCGGGAACAGAACGCGGTCGCGGAGCCGAGGCGGCCCAGGGCCACGGCCGTGTTGTACGGGCCGCCGCCGAGGGCCGGCTGCAGAGCCGCGAGGGCACCAGGGCCCCCCGGTACCAGGTCGATCAGGGCCTCACCGGCGACGACGATCACGGGGCGGTTCCTCTCCGGTGGCTCATCGAGCGCACCGCTCGGGCTGTCGGTGGCCAAGGGTCGCACGAACCCCGGGGGTCCGGGGGCGGTTCCCCGCCGGACGGCAGGCGCCGGACGGCGGACGTACACGCTGACGCAGGCGTTCCCGTCCGTGCAACCCCACGCGGTCGCGCGCTCCTTCGCGACCCCCGCTCCTTCGAGCCCCCCGCTCCTCCGCGAGCGCCGTCGCGCCCCCCTGCGCTCCGCACCGACCGCTTCGGCGCAACCCGTGGCATTCCGTGGCAACCCGCCGCCGTCCGGGGCGGACCGGGCCGGTAATGTGCGCGGGGCGGCGGCCCGCCGGCCGCACGCCGTACGGCCGTCCCGCGCCGTCGGCCCCGCCTCCGCCCCGGACCCTGGAGATGCGCATGCCCGCCCGCCCGTCAGCGACCCGCCGTACCGTCCTGCGGGGAGCGGCCCTCGCGCCGGCCGCGGGCCTCGGTCTGGCCGCCTGTTCGCCGGCCGGCGGGACCACCGCGCCCGCCACACCGACCGCGCCCGTCGAACTGGGCGCGGACGGCGAGGTCGCCAAGGGGGGCGCCAAGCTCTACCGGGACCACAACGTGGTGGTCAGCCGGTCCGCGGGCGGCGAGCTGAAGGCGTACAGCTCGATCTGCACGCACGCGGGGTGCCCCGTCAACAAGCTCGAAGGGACGACCCTGATCTGTCCCTGCCACGGCAGTGAGTTCGACGCCACGACCGGCGAGGTGCTGCGGGCACCGGCGACCGTGCCGCTGAACGAACTCCCCGTCAGGACCGAGAACGGCAAGATCGTCTCGGGTCCGGCCGTCTGACCCGCCGCCCTCCTCCGCGCCGTTCTCCTGCCGCCGTCCCGCCCGCCGGGGACCGCCCGTTCACTCCCAGTCCCACCCGATGCCCACCATGCCCGGCCGCACCCGCGGCTCGACGAGGTGCACCGAGCGGTGGCGTCGGCTGAGGACGAGCTCCCGACGGCTGCCGCGCGGGGCCGCCGGGGAGTGCCGCGTGAAGCGGTGGCAGCGCACCGGTACGGCGCTCTCGTCGAACCGGACCTGGAGGGTGTACTGGCCGCCGGGGGCGCCGAAGCCGCGGACGTACTCGCGGGCGGCCCCGCCGGTGCCGTCCTGGACGCCGTAGCCGAAGAGGAAGGTGTCGCCGGCGCGCAGGCGGGTGTCGAAGAGGAACTCGGCCACCAGGACGCCGGTGCCGTGGTGCCGGCGGACGCGGCCGGTCCGGCAGTTCTCCAGGGCGCGCACGGACATCCGTTCCGGGGCGCAGCCGGGGTCCCCGCGGTGGACCGCGACGAAACGGTCGACGCCGTCACGGTGGGCGCGGACGACATGCTGCGACTCGTGCCCCAGCAGTTCGCGGCAGGCCCCGACGCGGACCCGCTCGTGGTGGCCCAGGGCGTGCAGCCCGTCGTCCAGGGGGCACTCCAGTTCGGCGAAGAGTTCCTCCAGCACGTTCGAGGCCTCCAGGAACGACCGGTACGTGCGGCCGGCCGGCCCTGTGGCGGGCACCTTGGCGCCGGGCTCCGCGAGCAGCCGGATCAGGGACTCGTCCGGCAGCCGGAGGATCTCCTCCAGGGCGCGCACGGCCCGCAGCGACTCCGGGCGCTGCGGGCGCCGGGCCCCCTGCTGCCAGTAGCTCAGGCTCGTGACCCCGACCTTGACCCCGCGCCGCGACAGGTGGTGCTGGACGCGCTGGAGGGGCAGCCCCCGGGCGGCGATCGCGGCACGCAGGGCGACGTGGAAGGGGCCGCCGCTCAGGACCCCGTCGAGTTCGGCGGCGGCACCGGGCCCGGGCCGGGCGCCGGCCACCGCGTCGGGCTCCGGGCCGGCCTCCGCGGAGGTCTCCGTGGCGGTGTGCGCGTCGGCGTCCGCGTGCTGTGGGGCGTGCGGCATGCAGGGGCCTCTCTGTGAATGCTCGCGGCGGCTTCGGGCCGTTCGCGTGAGTGTCCGGGCCGCCCCCGCCGGCCGGGCGTCCGGGCTGCCCCGGCGACGCGGGCGCGCCCTCACCTCCGCGGCGCGCGGTCCACCGCCCGGAGTTCCCCGCATTGAAGCGCGTCGGCATGGTCCCGACAACAGGTGACGCCGGAACGCGGCGCGACCGTGGCCGAGTCGGCGCCCCCGCCCCGAGCGCCCCGCGCCGTCGTCCACAGCCCCGTCCGACTGTCACCGCACGCCAGTAGGGTGTGAGACATGGCCGACCCCTCCAGCTACCGCCCCAAGCCGGGACAGATCCCCGACTCCCCCGGGGTGTACCGGTTCCGCGACGAGCACCGCCGGGTGATCTACGTCGGAAAGGCGAAAAGCCTGCGCCAGCGCCTGGCGAACTACTTCCAGGACCTGGCGGGCCTCCACCCGCGCACCCGCACGATGGTCACGACGGCCGCGTCCGTCGAGTGGACCGTGGTGTCCACGGAGGTCGAGGCGCTCCAGCTGGAGTACTCGTGGATCAAGGAGTACGACCCCCGGTTCAACGTCAAGTACCGCGACGACAAGAGCTACCCGTACCTCGCGGTGACGATGAACGAGGAGTTCCCGCGCGCGCAGGTGATGCGCGGGCACAAGAAGAAGGGCGTCAGGTACTTCGGGCCGTACGCGCACGCGTGGGCGATCCGCGACACCGTCGACCTCCTCCTGCGGGTCTTCCCGGTCCGCACCTGCTCGGCCGGCGTCTTCAAGAACGCCGCCCGCACCGGCCGCCCCTGCCTGCTCGGCTACATCGGCAAGTGCTCCGCGCCCTGCGTCGGCCGGATCTCGCCCGACGACCACTGGGAACTGGCGGACGAGTTCTGCGACTTCATGACCGGCCGCACCGGCACCTACCTGCGCCGCCTGGAGAAGCAGATGGCGCAGGCGGCCGAGGAGATGGAGTACGAGCGGGCCGCCCGCCTGCGCGACGACATAGGGGCCCTGAAGAAGGCCATGGAGAAGAACGCGGTCGTGCTCGCCGACGCGACCGACGCCGACCTGATCGCGGTCGCCGAGGACGAGCTGGAGGCGGCCGTCCAGATCTTCCACGTCCGCGGCGGACGCGTCCGCGGCCAGCGCGGCTGGGTCACCGACAAGGTCGAGGAGATCACCACCGGCGCCCTCGTCGAACACGCCCTCCAGCAGCTCTATGGCGAGGAGACCGGTGACGCGGTGCCCAAGGAGGTCCTGGTCCCCGCCCTGCCCGATCCGCTGGAACCGGTCCAGGAGTGGCTCACCGCCCGCCGCGGATCCAACGTCTCGCTGCGCGTCCCCCAGCGCGGCGACAAGCGGGCCCTGATGGAGACCGTGGAGCGCAACGCCCAGCAGGGCCTCGCCCTGCACAAGACCAAGCGCGCCTCCGACCTCACCACCCGCTCGCGCGCGCTGGAGGAGATCGCCGACGCCCTGGGCCTGGACAGCGCCCCGCTGCGGATCGAGTGCTACGACATCTCGCACCTCCAGGGCGACGACGTCGTGGCCTCCATGGTCGTCTTCGAGGACGGCCTGGCCCGCAAGAGCGAGTACCGCCGCTTCCAGATCAAGGGCTTCGAGGGCCAGGACGACGTCCGCTCGATGCACGAGGTGATCACCCGCCGCTTCCGCCGCTACCTCGCCGACAAGGAGCGGACGGGGGAGTGGGGCGACGGCGGCGCGGACACCGTCGACGGCTCCGCCGAGATCCCCGCCGGAGCCGGAGCCGGAGCCGGAGCCGGAGCTGGAGCCGGTGCCGGTACCGTCGCCGTCGACGGCCCGGTCGCCGACAGCCTCACCGAGGACGACGGCCGGCCCAGGCGGTTCGCCTACCCGCCCCAGCTCGTCGTCGTGGACGGCGGCCGGCCCCAGGTGGCGGCGGCCAAGCGGGCGCTCGACGAGCTGGGCGTCGACGACGTCGCCGTCTGCGGCCTCGCCAAGCGCCTGGAGGAGGTCTGGCTGCCGGACGACGACGACCCCGTGATCCTGCCGCGCAGCAGCGAGGGCCTCTACCTGCTCCAGCGGGTCCGTGACGAGGCGCACCGCTTCGCGATCACCTACCAGCGGACCAAGCGGGCCAAGCGGTTCCGCGCCGGCCCGCTGGACGACGTGCCGGGCCTCGGCGAAACGCGCAAGCAGGCGCTCATCAAGCACTTCGGTTCGGTGAAGAGGCTGCGTGCGGCGACGATCGACCAGATCTGCGAGGTGCCCGGCATCGGCCGCAAGACGGCCGAGACGATCGCCGTGGCCTTCGCCGGGGCGGCCGCGCCCGCACCCGCCGTGAACACGGCGACCGGAGAGATCATGGACGAGGGGGAGACCGACACGACGGCGGACTCCCCCGGGGAGCCCGTGGCCGCGGGAGCCCCGGAAGACCGACGGGGGCAGGAGACATGACCGAGCACGACGCACGACCCGCACCGGAGCGAGAACCCACGCCCGCGCCCACGGCGCAGCCCGGGCCCGAGGCGCAGCCCGCGCCCACGGCGACGGCGGGGACCACCCCTCAGCAAAACCACAGCCGGACCAGCGACGATCACCCTCAGCACCACCCCCGGCACGACGCGGGCCCCGCCGGGGCCGGACACCCCGTGGACGCCCCCGGCGCCGCGCACACCGCAGGTCACGAAGACGGAGCACAGGTGAGTACCGACGTCACGCCGCCCGGGATCCCCGAGGCCGCCATCCCCGAGCTGGTGATCATCTCCGGCATGTCCGGGGCCGGCCGCTCGACGGCCGCCAAGTGTCTGGAGGACCTCGGCTGGTTCGTCGTCGACAACCTCCCGCCCGCCCTGATCCCCACCATGGTGGAGCTGGGCGCCCGCTCCCAGGGCAACGTGGCGCGGATCGCGGTCGTCGTCGACGTGCGCGGCCGCCGGTTCTTCGACAACCTCCGCGAGTCCCTCGCCGACCTCGAGGCCAAGGGCGTCACCCGGCGGATCGTGTTCCTGGAGTCCTCCGACGACGCCCTGGTCCGCCGCTTCGAGTCGGTGCGCCGCCCGCACCCCCTCCAGGGCGACGGCCGGATCGTCGACGGCATCGACGCCGAGCGCGAACTGCTGCGCGAACTGCGCGGCGACGCCGACCTGGTGATCGACACCTCCAGCCTCAACGTGCACGAGCTGCGCGCCAAGATGGACGCCCAGTTCGCCGGCGACGAGGAGCCCGAGCTGCGGGCCACCGTGATGTCCTTCGGCTTCAAGTACGGCCTCCCGGTGGACGCCGACCTGGTCGTGGACATGCGCTTCCTGCCCAACCCGCACTGGGTCCCGGAGCTGCGCCCCTTCACCGGGCTGAACGAGGAGGTCTCCGCGTACGTCCTGAACCAGCCCGGGGCGAAGGAGTTCCTCGACCGGTACGCCGAACTCCTCCAGCTGGTCGCCGCGGGCTACCGCCGCGAGGGCAAGCGCTACGTGACCGTCGCGGTCGGCTGTACGGGCGGCAAGCACCGCTCGGTCGCGATGTCGGAGAAGCTCGCCGCGCGCCTCGCGGCCGAGGGAGTGGAGACGGTGGTCGTGCACCGGGACATGGGACGGGAATGACGGGACGCACTCCGCGGCTGGGCAGGCTGCGCAGAACGGCGCCGGAGGGGCGCACCGGCCGGCCGGTCGAGGCGCGCGGCGGCAGACCGCGTCGTCGCGGCACCCAGCCCAAGGTCGTCGCCCTCGGCGGCGGCATGGGGCTGTCCGCCTCGCTCACCGCGCTGCGACGGATCACCGGCGACCTCACGGGTGTCGTCACGGTGGCCGACGACGGCGGTTCCAGCGGGCGCCTGCGCGACGAGCTGGGCGTGCTGCCGCCCGGCGACCTGCGCAAGGCCCTGGCCGCCCTGTGCGGCGACGACGACTGGGGCCAGACCTGGGCCCGGGTCATCCAGCACCGCTTCCAGTCCCAGGGCGAGATCAACGGCCACGCCGTCGGCAACCTGCTGATCGTCGCCCTGTGGGAGCAGCTCGGCGACCACGTGCAGGCCCTGGACCTGGTCGGCAAGCTCCTCGGCGCACAGGGCCGCGTGCTGCCCATGTCCGCCGTGCCGCTGGAACTCCAGGCACTGGTCAAGGGGCACGATCCGGCCCGCCCCGAGGACGTCGACACCGTGCGCGGGCAGGCGACCGTCGCGCTCACCACCGGCGAGGTGCAGTCCGTGCACCTCGTGCCGTCCGACCCGCCGGCCGTCCCGGAGGCGGTGGCGGCCGTCCTCGACGCGGACTGGGTGGTGCTCGGCCCCGGTTCCTGGTTCTCGTCGGTCATCCCGCACCTGCTGGTGCCCGAACTGCTGGACGCGCTCACCGAGACGAAGGCCCGCCGGGTACTCTCGCTCAATCTCGCGCCGCAGCCGGGAGAAACCGAGGGCTTCTCCCCGCAGCGTCATTTGGAGGTTTTGGGACGACACGCCCCTAAACTCGCCCTGGACGTGGTGCTGGCCGACGCGGCCGCCGTGCCCGACCGCGACTCCCTCACCGATGCCGCCAAGCGGTTCGGGGCCGCGGTCGAGCTGGCGCCGGTGGCCCGGCCCGACGGCACCCCGAGGCACGACCCGGAGCTGTTGGCCGCCGCGTACGACCGTATTTTTCGGATGCATGGAAGGATCGGCCCATGGCGATGACGGCAGCGGTGAAGGACGAGATCTCCCGGCTCCCCGTCACCCGGACCTGCTGCAGGAAGGCGGAGGTCTCCGCCATCCTGCGGTTCGCCGGCGGCCTCCACCTGGTGAGCGGGCGCATTGTGATCGAGGCGGAGCTGGACACGGCGATGGCGGCCCGCCGGCTCAAGCGGGACGTCCTGGAGATCTTCGGCCACAGTTCGGAACTGATCGTGATGGCGCCCGGCGGTCTGCGCCGCGGCTCGCGTTACGTCGTGCGGGTGGTCGCGGGCGGTGACCAGCTGGCCCGCCAGACCGGTCTGGTGGACGGCCGCGGGCGTCCCATCCGCGGGCTGCCCCCGCAGGTGGTCTCCGGTGCCACCTGTGACGCGGAGGCGGCCTGGCGCGGGGCCTTCCTGGCGCACGGCTCGCTCACCGAACCCGGCCGGTCCTCCTCCCTGGAGGTGACCTGCCCGGGCCCCGAGGCCGCGCTCGCGCTGGTCGGCGCCGCCCGCCGGCTGTCGATCGCCGCGAAGGCCCGCGAGGTGCGCGGAGTCGACCGGGTCGTGGTCCGCGACGGGGACGCGATCGGCGCGCTGCTCACCCGCCTCGGCGCCCACGAGTCGGTGCTGGCCTGGGAGGAGCGACGGATGCGGCGCGAGGTGCGCGCCACGGCGAACCGTCTCGCCAACTTCGACGACGCCAACCTGCGCCGCTCCGCCCGGGCCGCCGTGGCCGCGGGTGCCCGCGTCCAGCGCGCCCTGGAGATCCTCGGCGACGAGGTGCCCGAGCACCTGGCGGCGGCCGGCCGGCTGCGCATGGAGCACAAGCAGGCCTCGCTGGAGGAGCTGGGCGCGCTCGCCGACCCGCCGCTGACCAAGGACGCGGTCGCCGGCCGGATCCGCCGGCTGCTGGCGATGGCCGACAAGCGGGCGTCGGACCTCGGCATCCCGGGCACGGACGCCAACCTCAGCGAGGAACTCGCCGACAACCTGGTGGGCTGACCGCCCGTCCGGGCACGGGCGTCCGCCCGGGCACGGCCGCCCGTCCGGGCTCGGCCGCCCGTCCGGGCACGGGCGTCCGTCCGGGCACGGGCGTCCGTCCGGGCTCGGGCGTCCGGTGCTCCGGCCGACCGGTGCCAGCCTGACCGGGCTCGGTCTCCCGACCGCCTGACCGGACTCCGGCGCACGGCGCCCCCGTCGCCCGGCGTCCCGTCCGCCCGGACTCGGCCGCACGCCGCCCCGCCCCGCCCCACCCCGTTCGGGCCGGGCCGGGCCGGGCCGGGCCCGAACGGCCGGTGAGAGGCACCGCCACACCGGTGCCGACCGCCCCTCCGGGAGACGGCCGGCACCGGCGTCGTCACCCTGCAACACCTGCGTCGTCACCTCCCGCGCCACCGGCGTCGTCCCTCCGCCCCACCGGCGTCGTCCCCCTCGCCCCACCGCTCTCCTCACGGCCCGCGACACCGGCCTTCCCCCTCCCCGGGACCCCTCGCCGACGCCAACTTCCCACCACCGGGGCCTTCTTGACGCACCCTTGACTCGATCATGAACAGTCATGAGCCTGACTCTGTCCGCCGCCGTGGCGGACCCACGCAAGGGGGGTCCATGAGACGTAGAGCGAGATCGATCCTCGCCGTCGGCGCGCTCCTGATCGGCGGGGCGAGCGTCGCGCCCGTCGCCCGGGCGCAGCCCGCGAGCTCCTCCGACGCCTCCGGCGCGTCCGACGCCGGCGAGGTCAAGGTCTTCCGCGCCGAGGTCACCAAGAAGCAGGTGCCCCTGCTGCTGGCGGCCGGACAGGACGGCCACGAACTCAGCGAGCAGGCGCCCGAGCAGGGCACCGCCACCGTCGAGGTGTACCTCACCGACGACCAGGCGCGGAAGCTGGAGAAGCAGGGCGTCCCGCTCACCGAGCACACCCTCCCCGCCGGGGCGGAGAAGCGCGTGGCGGCCGCGGCCGACGGCGTGTTCCGGCCGTACAGCGGCAGCGGCGGCCTCAAGGAGGAGATCCTCCGCACCGCCCGGGAGAACCCCGCCCTCACCAAGGTCGTCTCCATCGGGAAGACGGTCCGCGGCCAGGACATCCTCGCGCTCAAGCTCACCAAGAACGCGAAGAGGTCCGAGGACGGCTCCAAGCCCTCGGTGCTGTACATGTCCAACCAGCACGCGCGCGAGTGGATCACCCCGGAGATGACCCGGCGGCTGATGCACCACTACCTCGACGGCTACCGCACCGACCGGCGCGTGAAGAAGCTCGTCGACTCGACCGAGCTGTGGTTCGTCCTGTCGGCCAACCCCGACGGCTACGACCACACCTTCCAGGACCCCGCGAACCGCCTGTGGCGCAAGAACCTGCGGGACGTCAACGGCGACGGCGAGATCCGCACCGGCGACGGCGTCGACCTCAACCGCAACTTCGCCTACAAGTGGGGCTACGACGACGAGGGTTCGTCCCCCAACGCCACCAGCCAGACCTACCGCGGCGCGGGCCCGAACTCCGAGCCCGAGACCAAGGCGCTCGACGCCTTCGAGAAGCGCGTCGGCTTCGCCTACGGCATCAACTACCACTCCGCGGCCGAACTCCTCCTCTACGGCGTCGGCTGGCAGGTCGCCACCGGCACCCCGGACGACGTCGCCTACCGGGCGCTGGCCGGCACCCCGGAGAACTCCGCGATCCCCGGCTACCGCCCGCAGGTCTCCTCGGAGCTGTACACCACCAACGGCGAGGCCGACGGCCACGCCGCCAACGTCAACGGCACCGCGATGTTCACCCCCGAGATGTCGACCTGTCAGACGGCCTCGAACATCTCCCCGGACGACCGGTGGAACGCCGCCGACTGCCGGTCGGTGTTCCACTTCCCGGACGACGAGAAGCTGATCCAGCAGGAGTTCGAGAAGAACGTCCCCTTCGCGCTCTCCGTCGCCGAGAGCGCCGCCCGCCCCGACCGGCCGAAGTCCTCCGTGGGCCTGGACGCCGCCGACTTCACCCCGGCGGGCTTCACCACGTCGTACGCGCGCGGCGCCGACCAGGAGGTCTCCGTCGTCGTGCGCAAGGCGGTCCGCGACAAGGAACTCCGGTACCGCGTCAACGGCGGCCGCACGTACGACCAGGCGCTCAGGCCCTGGAAGGGCGGTGAGACCTACGGCGGCGAGGACAACCTGTTCTACGACGAGTACCGGGCCGAGGTCCAGGACGGCGAACCCGGCGACGAGGTCGAGGTGTGGTTCACCGGCGAGACCGCCGACGGCGCGAAGGTCTCCAGCTCGCACTTCACCTACACGATCGCCGAGCGGCCGCGGGCCGACACCCTCGTCGTCGCCGAGGAGGGCGCGACCGCCACGCAGGCGCGGACCTACGTGGACGCGCTCCGGGCCAACGGCCGCAGGGCGGTCGTCTGGGACGTCGCCACGCGGGGCGCGCCCGACGCGCTCGGCGTGCTGAGCCACTTCGGCACGGTCGTCCACTACACGGGAGCGGGTGCCCCCGGCCATCCGACCCAGCTGGAACTGCGCGCCTTCCTCAACGAGGGCGGCAAGCTCATCGAGGCCGGCGAGCTGGCCGGCGGCGACGTCGACCTCGGCGACGGCACCCCGTCCGACGACTTCAGCCAGTACTACCTGGGCGCCTACTCGCGCACGTCCACCCCCGGCGCCACCGGGTTCACCGGCGACGGAGCGCTCTCCGGGTACACCGGACCGCTCGCCGGCGCCCCCGGCAACCCGCTGGACCGGGCCGGCACCTACGGCGTCACCTCCGACGAGCTGCCCGCCGCCACGCACCCGCGGTTCGCGAGCGCGGGAGCGGGACAGTTCGCCGGGACCGTCAACCCGTACGGGCCGTACGCGGGCACGGGCATGGCGGCCGCCGTCCACACCGACGACGCCTACAAGCGCCTCACCCGCACCGTCGACCTCACCGGCGTCACCGCCGCCGACCGGCCCGCCCTGCGCACCCGGCTGCTGTGGGACACCGAGCCGGGCTACGACCACGCGCTGGTCGAGATCCACACCGTCGGGGCCGACGACTGGACGACCCTGCCCGAGGCCGGCGGCGCCACCGGCACCGCCGTACCCGCCGAGTGCGGGGCCGGCTACTACATCGGGGGGCACCCGCAGCTGCGGCACTACCTGACCCTGACGGCGGACGGGTGCACCGCGACCGGCACCACCGGCTCCTGGAACGCCCTCACCGGCGCCTCCAGCGGCTGGCAGCAGGTGGACTTCGACCTGAGCGCCTACGCGGGGAAGTCCGTGGAGGTCTCGCTCGGTTACGTCACCGACCCGGGCGGCGGCGGCCACGGCGTCCTCGCCGACGAGGCCTCGCTCGTCGTGGGCGGCACCGCCACCGGCACCGAGGGCTTCGAGACCTCCCTGGGCGCCTGGCGGGTCGCCGGACCGCCCCCGGGCAGTCCGGCCGTCCTGAAGGACTGGACGCGCACCGGCACGCTGTTCCGGACCCACGGGGCGGTCACCACCGACGACACCGTGCTGCTCGGCTTCGGCCTGGAGCACGTCGCCGCGGCGGCCGACCGCACCGCGCTCATCGGAAAGGCCCTCGACTCACTTGACGACTGACACGCACAGGTCGCCGCGGCACGACACGGAGTGACCGAATCGGCTGTTCGGCCCTCCGGGGCGGGGCGGTCCGTACCCCTACTGGTGGGTACGGACCGCCCTGCCGGGTATGGGCGAAGTCGATGTCACCCCGGCCGCCTCGGAGAGGTAGGGTCGGGGGTGGTCGGGGACATCCCAAATACAGCTCGCCGGCACCTCGTGGCCGGCGTACCAACGAGGAGATCGGTTCGTGACGATCCGCGTAGGCATCAACGGCTTTGGCCGCATCGGTCGTAACTACTTCCGCGCGCTGCTGGAGCAGGGTGCTGACATCGAGATCGTGGCTGTCAACGACCTGGGTGACACCGCGACAACCGCTCACCTGCTCAAGTACGACACCATCCTGGGCCGCCTGAAGGCCGAGGTGTCGCACACCGCCGACACGATCACCGTCGACGGCCACACCATCAAGGTCCTGTCCGAGCGCGACCCCGCCGACATCCCGTGGGGCGACCTCGGCGTCGACATCGTCATCGAGTCGACGGGCATCTTCACCAAGAAGGCCGACGCCGAGAAGCACATCGCCGGCGGCGCCAAGAAGGTCCTCATCTCGGCTCCGGCCAAGGACGAGGACATCACCATCGTGATGGGCGTCAACCAGGACAAGTACGACCCGGCGAACCACCACGTCATCTCCAACGCCTCCTGCACCACCAACTGCGTGGCGCCGATGGCCAAGGTCCTCGACGAGAACTTCGGCATCGTCAAGGGTCTGATGACGACGGTCCACGCGTACACCAACGACCAGCGCATCCTGGACTTCCCGCACAAGGACCTGCGCCGCGCCCGCGCCGCAGCCGAGAACATCATCCCGACCACGACGGGTGCCGCCAAGGCCACCGCCCTGGTCCTGCCGCAGCTCAAGGGCAAGCTCGACGGCATCGCGATGCGCGTCCCGGTCCCGACCGGCTCGGCCACCGACCTGGTCGTGACGCTCCAGCGCGAGGTCACCAAGGACGAGGTCAACGCCGCGTTCAAGAAGGCCGCCGAGGACGGCGACCTCAAGGGCTTCCTGACCTACACCGAGGACCCGATCGTCTCCTCGGACATCGTCAGCGACCCGTCCTCCTGCACCTTCGACTCCTCCCTGACCATGGTCCAGGAGGGCAACACGGTGAAGATCCTCGGCTGGTACGACAACGAGTGGGGCTACTCCAACCGCCTCGTCGACCTGACGGTCTTCGTCGGCGACCAGCTCTGATCGACGGATCAGGCACCTCGATGTGAGGGCAGGGCCCGGACGGCGCGGGGACGCGTCGCCGGGCCCTGACTCACGTGCAGACCGCCCTCTCTACGATCACGGAGAACACGAGTCCTCCCGGGAGCCCCTTACATGAAGACGATCGACGAACTCCTCTCCGAAGGCGTGGCCGGCAAGCGGGTCTTCGTCCGCGCCGACCTCAACGTGCCGCTGGACGGCGGCACGATCACCGACGACGGCCGTATCCGCGCCGTGCTCCCGACCGTCAAGGCCCTCGCGGACGCGGGCGCCAAGGTGGTCGTCGCCTCGCACCTGGGCCGCCCCAAGGGCGCCCCGGACCCGGCCTTCTCGCTCGCCCCGGCCGCCGCGCGCCTCGGCGAACTCCTCGGCGCCGACGTGGCGTTCGCGACCGACACGGTGGGCGACTCCGCCCGCTCGACCGTCGCGGGCCTCACCGACGGGCAGGTCGCCGTCATCGAGAACCTGCGCTTCAACGCGGGCGAGACGGCCAAGGACGACGCCGAGCGCGGCGCCTTCGCCGACCAGCTGGCCGAACTCGCCGACGTGTACGTGGGCGACGGCTTCGGCGCCGTCCACCGCAAGCACGCCTCGGTCTTCGACCTCCCGGCCCGGCTGCCGCACGCCGCCGGCTACCTCATCGCCACCGAGGTCGGCGTCCTGAAGAAGCTCACCGAGAACGTCGAGCGGCCCTACGTGGTCGCCCTCGGCGGATCCAAGGTCTCCGACAAGCTCGCCGTCATCGACCAGCTGCTCGGCAAGGCGGACCGTCTCCTCATCGGCGGCGGCATGGTCTTCACCTTCCTCAAGGCCAAGGGCTACGAGGTCGGCGCCTCGCTGCTCCAGGAGGACCAGATCCCGGTCGTCCGGGAGTACATCGAGCGGGCGGAGAAGAGCGGCGTGGAGCTGGTCCTCCCCGTCGACGTGGTGACCTCCACCGCCTTCCCGGACCTGAAGACCAAGGCGCCGTCCCACCCGAACACCGTCGCCGCGGACGCCATCCCCGCAGGTCAGCTCGGCCTGGACATCGGCCCGGAGACCCGCAAGCTGTACGCCTCGAAGCTCGCCGACGCCGCCACCGTCTTCTGGAACGGCCCGATGGGCGTCTTCGAGCACCCCGACTACGCCGAGGGCACCAAGGCGGTCGCCCAGGCCCTCCTCGACTCCCCGGCCTTCACGGTCGTCGGCGGCGGCGACTCCGCCGCGGCCGTCCGGCTGCTGGGCTTCGACGAGAACGCATTCGGCCACATCTCGACCGGTGGCGGCGCCTCCCTCGAATACCTCGAGGGCAAGACGCTCCCCGGCCTCGCCGCACTGGAGGACTGACCCCGCATGAGCACCCGTACGCCGCTGATGGCGGGCAACTGGAAGATGAACCTCAACCACCTCGAGGCCATCGCCCACACCCAGAAGCTCGCCTTCGCCCTGGCCGACAAGGACTACGAGGCCGTCGAGGTCGCCGTCCTGCCGCCCTTCACCGACCTGCGCTCCGTGCAGACGCTGGTCGAGCACGACAAGCTGAAGATCAAGTACGGCGCCCAGGACATCTCCGCCCACGACGGCGGCGCCTACACCGGCGAGATCTCCGGCCCGATGCTCGCCAAGCTGCGCTGCGCCTACGTCGCGGTCGGCCACTCCGAGCGCCGGCAGTACCACGGCGAGACCGACGAGCAGGTGAACGCCAAGGTCAAGGCCGCCTACAAGCACGGTCTCGTCCCGATCCTGTGCGTCGGCGAGGAACTGGAGGTCCGCGAGGCGGGCAACCACGTGCCGCACACCCTCGCCCAGGTCGAGGGCGGCCTGAAGGACGTCCCGGCCGAGCAGGCCGAGACCGTCGTGATCGCCTACGAGCCGGTGTGGGCCATCGGCACCGGCAAGGTCTGCGGCGCCGAGGACGCCCAGGAGGTCTGCGCGGCCGTCCGCGGCAAGCTCGCCGAGCTGTATTCCCAGGACGTCGCCGACAAGATCCGCATCCAGTACGGCGGCTCGGTGAAGTCGGGCAACGTCGCCGAGATCATGGCGCAGGCCGACATCGACGGCGCGCTGGTCGGCGGCGCTTCACTGGACCACGAGGAGTTCGTCAAGATCGTGCGCTTCCGCGACCAGTGACCGGTCTGTGAGTATGCGGTAGCGGCGATCCGTCGTACCCTTGCGGGGGCACAGCGTGACGCTGTGCCCCCGTCGTCATCCGAATCCGAGGAAGTTGGTCCAGCCGTGGTTTTGGGGTTCTCGATCGCCCTGATCGTCTTCAGCCTGCTGCTGATGCTGCTGGTGCTGATGCACAAGGGGAAGGGCGGCGGCCTCTCCGACATGTTCGGTGGCGGCATGCAGTCCTCCGTCGGCGGCTCCTCGGTCGCCGAGCGCAACCTCGACCGCATCACCGTGGTGATCGGTCTGCTCTGGTTCGCCAGCATCATCGTCCTCGGCATCCTGATGAAGACGAACAGCTGACCAGCTGCTCACCGACACACATTCCGTACGTAAGGCCCCATGTCGGGTACGCGCAGCTGAGCGCGGCCTATCATGGGGCTTGCGTCTACGTGTGGGGGGTTGTATCTCCAATCACTGGACGCGCGTTGGGCCTTACGTAGACTGAGGCGCTCGCAGCGAAGCGAAACGCCGACTCGCTTCGCGGCACCATCACGCAGGGAGTTACAACCGTGGCAAGTGGCAACGCGATCCGGGGAAGCCGGGTCGGGGCGGGGCCGATGGGCGAGGCCGAGCGCGGCGAGTCCGCGCCGCGTGCGCGCATCTCCTTCTGGTGCTCCAACGGGCACGAGACGCAGCCCAGCTTCGCCAGCGACGCACAGGTGCCCGATACCTGGGACTGCCCGCGCTGCGGCTTCCCGGCCGGCCAGGACCGGGACAACCCCCCGGCCCCGCCGCGCACCGAGCCCTACAAGACGCACCTCGCCTACGTGCGGGAGCGGCGCAGCGACGCGGACGGCGAGGCGATCCTCGCCGAGGCGCTCGCCAAACTGCGGGGCGAGATCTAGCAGTCGCGGACCGGCCGGGCGCCCACGGCACTTGGCCGCACCTGTTCCGCGTACCTGCTCCCCGCACCTGTTCCGCGCACCGACGGCCGGGCGCCGTCCGGTGGGCGGACCATGCCGTCCCGTCACCCTCCCCTCTGCCCCCCCCCACGCCTCCCCCTTCACCTTTGTCGGCCGCCACGCCGACACCCGCGGGCCACGCGCACGTACCTCCTGTCGCACCGCGGGACGGTCCTACGACGGCTCACGTCACGCGCTGATCAATTAGGTTGGGACCGCAGCGGGACAAGACGCGCGGCACGGACAGGTGAGAGAAGAGGGCTGGGTCCGACATGAACGCAGACGGCCGTACGAGGCTCGACCAGACGCCCGAGTGGACCGCTCTGGCCAAGCACCGCGAGGAACTCGGCGAGGTGCAGCTGCGCGAGCTGTTCGCCGCCGACCCCGGGCGCGGCAGCGGGTACACACTGCGGGTCGGCGACCTGCGCATCGACTACTCCAAGCAGCTCGTCACCGACGAGACCCTGCGGCTGCTGCGCGAGCTGGCCGCCGCGACGGACGTGTTCGGTCTGCGGGACGCGATGTTGCGTGGGGAGAGGATCAACACCACGGAGGATCGGGCGGTGTTGCACACCGCGTT
>NZ_JBIBWL010000009.1:215981-345215 GCF_043081325.1 Streptomyces sp. NPDC014882 | reverse complement strand
GGCGGCGCGGCCCGCCGCCCCGCCGGGGGGGGGGCGCGGGGGGGCCGGGGGGGCTGGCGCCCCCGCGCCCCCCCCCCCCCCCCGCCCGCCCCCCCCCCCCCCCCCCGCCCCCCCCCCACGCCGGTGGACGTCTCATTCCCGGGGCAGCAGCGGTCCGAGCGGCCCGAGGTCCAGATTCAGGTCCTCGGGCCGCAGGCCGTAACGGTCGCGCAGTTCCGTCATCCGGTCGTCGAGCAGCATCAGCGTGAGCCCGATCCGCTCCTCCTGCTCCTCCGACAGGTCGCCCTGGTCGAAGCGCCGCAGCGCCTGCCGCTCCATCAGCTGGCGCAGCAGCTCCACGACGGTGAGGACGAGCTTGATCAGGTCCCGCTCGACCGTGTCGGGCTCCAGATCGACATGACGCTCGCTCGGCGTGGTCACGAGAGCTCCTCCCAGGGCGACGGCACGTTCTCGTTCACGGAGCTGATCAGCGCGTTGAGATCGATGCGGACGAGGTCGACGTCCGCGATCCGCAAGGTGATGTCGCCCTTGATGACGACCCCGCCGGCCAGCAGCCGGTCGAGCAGGTCGACGAGGGCGATCTCGCGGCGCTCCACGACGGTCATGAGCCCTCCTCCCCCACGCCCGTGCCACCACCGGCGCTCCGCGCGCCGTTCGCGGCGTCCGTGTCCGCCGTGTCCGCCGTGTCCGCCGCGTCCTCCGGGAGCTCCACGAAGGAGTACGCCGCCCAGGGTCCCGTGAGCTCGACGCGCATCCCGGGCTCCTCGTCCTTCGTGCGGTCCACGAGCTCCACGAACTCCTCGGACCGCGCACGCGGCACCAGGTAGGCGGCGTTCAGCACGTTCTGCCCGGAGGCCCGGGAGAGGGCCGGGTTCTGCGGTGCGTGAAGACGGGCCGCGTCCGCGTGTTCCGAGAGCAGGGAATGCAGCCGGCCGGAGAAACGCTCCGCCCGCTGCCAGCTGTCCTCGTGCGCCCGCGCCTTCATCCGCCGCTGCCGGAGGTAGTCGCGGCCCGACGCGGGCTTCGCCGCCTCGTCCGGGCCGGCGGTCTCCTCTCCCGTGGGCTCGACGTAGATCTTCACGCCCCATTCGACGCGGCCCTCCAGCCGGTCCAGGGTGCGCCGGAAGAACTCCTCGCGTTCCTCCATCATCACGCGGACGCCGCTGTCGTCGCGGAAGACGGTCGCGAGCCGCAGCGGCAGCGGCGTGGTGACCGCGGTCAGCGCGTCGATCACCTGCTGGTGACCGCGCGCGGTCGCGGCCAGCCAGTCGAGGTCCTCCAGACGGGCCCGGAGCGGCTCCTCCGCGAAGTCCCGTTCGGGGACGTCGCTGACGACCGCGATCAGACCGTGGTGCTGGAGCATCTTGGCGGGTGCGCCCGCCACGCCCGTCAGCTGGGCCTGCAGAGGCGCGCCGACCGGCCGGCAGACGGCGTACACGTACCGCAGTCCGGTCATGAGGACTCCTCCCTGGTGCGGGCCCGGCCCGGCTCCAGTTCCTCCAGGCGGGCCAGCCGTTCACGCAACTCGGCGTTCTCCTTGGCGAGTTGATCGCGTCTGGCACGGGTGGACAGCGCCGGGTCGTCCTCCCACCAGTCGATGCCCATCTCCTTGGCCTTGTCGACCGAGGCGACGATGAGGCGGAGCTTGATCGTGAGCAGTTCGATGTCGAGCAGGTTGATCCGGATGTCACCGGCGATGACGACGCCCTTGTCGAGGACGCGTTCCAGGATGTCCGCGAGGTTGGCGCCGCCGCCCTGGCCGTACGGTTCCGGCATCCGACTCGGCATGCTCATCGACGGCTCCTCCTGCCCTCGTCCTCCGGGGCCTCTTCCTCGTCTTCCTCGTCGTACTCGTCGGCCTCGTCGGCCTCGGCCTCGGGCTCGCCCTCCTCCTCGTCGTACTCGTCGGCCTCGTCGTACTCGTCCTCGGGCTCACCCTCCTCGTCGTACTCGTCGGCCTCGCCGGCCTCGTCGTACTCGCCCTCGGGCTCACCCTCCTCGTCGTACTCCGCCTCGTCCTCGTCGTGCTCGCCCTCGGCCTCCTCCGACTCCCCGGGCTCCTGCGACTCCTCGGACTCCTCGGACTCGCGCTCCTCCTCCTCGAGGGCGTCCTCGTGGGAGCGGACGACCTCACCGTCGCGGATCTCACCGCGCCAGCCGTCCTCAGCCTCTCCCTTGAGGGTGATGAAGCGGGCGTAGTTCTTCAGGTCGAGGCGGGCACGGCGGCCCTGGGCGCGCCAGATGTTGCCGGTCTTCTCGAACAGGCCCGTCGGGTAGTACTCCATGACCAGCACGACGCGGGTGAGGTTCTCGGCGATCTCGTGGAACGAGACGACACCCTTGGTGGTGCCCTTGGCACCCTCGGACGTCCAGGAGATCCGGTCGTCCGGGACCTGCTCGGTGGTCTTCGCCTTCCAGCTCCGGTTGGACCAGAAGACCTTCAGCTGCCAGTCGCTGGTGGTGTCGTCGGCGCGGCTCGCGCTCTTGACGCCCTTGGCGAAGGTGCTGAAGTCCTGGTACTTGGTCCACTGGTCGTAGGCGGTGCGCAGCGGCACGCCGACGTCGATCTGCTCCATGATGACGGTGGGCTTGGAGCCCGACCCGCCCTTGCCCTTGCCCTTGCCCTTGCCGCCGAGGTTCTTGAAGGCGCCGGTCACCTTGTCCTTGATGTTCGAGGCGCCGACTTCCATCGCGGTGCGCATCGGGCTCTTGCCCTCGGCCAGCTTGCGGCCCCCGTCGAGGGCCATCTTGGCCAGACCGGGGCTCTTGCCCTCGGCGATGTCGTTGAGTTTGCCGGTGGTCTCACCGAGCTTGCGGCCGAAGCCGACCAGCAGGCGCTGGGCCTGCGCGGCGAGGTACTCCTGCGCCTCCGCCTTGAGTCGGTCGGCGGCCTCGCTCTGCGCGAGGTCCGTCAGCGGGTTGCCGCCGGCCTTGTCCGTCGCCTTGCCGGCCGCGGACTTCGCCGATCCCAGTGTCTCGGTCATCACTCACCGCCTCCCGTCGACCGCCGGGTCCGCGACGCGGTCTTCGCGGCCGTCTTCCGGGCCGAGCCGGCGGTCTTCTGCGAGGCCGCCCCGCGCGCGGACGTCTTCTTGGCGGGAGCCTTCTTGGCCGGTGCCTTCTTCGCAGCGGTCTTCTTGGCCGGGGCCTTCTTCGCCGGTGCCTTCTTCGCCGCGGTCTTCTTGCGCGGCGGCTCCTCCTCCTCGGGCTCTTCCTCCTCGGGCTCCTCCTCGGCCTCCTCCTCGTCGGCCCGGCCCTCGGCGTCCTCGTCCTCGGCCTCGTCGCCCTCGTCGGCCCGGTCCTCGGCGCCCTCGTCGCCCTCGGCGCCCTCGTCGTAGTCCTCGCCCTCGTCCCGCGCGGACTCCGGCTCCTCGTACTCCTCGTCCTCGTCCGCCTCGTCCCGCGACTTCCCGCCCCGCGCGTCGGGGACGACGCCGTCGAGCTGGTCGCGGACCCGGTCGGTACGGCTGTGCAGCCGGTCGGCGAGGGCGCTCATCTGCCGCTCGACCATCGCGCCCGAGGCGGCCTTGCCGACACCGCGCAGTTCTCCGCGGAGCTGTTCGCTGATCTCCTTGAACTGCGGGTTGTCCTTGAGCTGCTGGGACAGCAGGTCGGCCACACCGCGCGGGGTCAGGTTCAGTTTCTTGCCCGCGACCATCGAACCGACGGCGAGCGCCAGTTTCATCTTCTTGCTGCGTCCCAGAAGGTATCCGGCCCCTACCGCGAGCCCCAGTCCCACTCGGTTCATCGTGCTGTCCCGTCGTCGGTTCCCGTACTCCTGCGCATGGCGGTGTCCAGCCGGTCGAGGAGTTCGTCCTCCATCCGGTCGAACTCCTCCTCCGTGATCGCCCCGTCCTCCAACTGCTCTTCGAGACGGGAGAGTTCGGCCCGAACCGTGGCGGGGTCGTAATAGATCCGCTCGGCCTCCTGAACCACCTGCTGGATCACCCAGCCGCTGCCGCGCACCGGGGCGAACGGCAACAGCAGCACCTCTGAGATCAGGCCCATCTCCCTGCTCCTTCGCTTCCGTGCCCCCGCTAGCCGGCCGTCGGCACCGCGGGCTTCGCCGGGCCGGGCTCGACGAAGCTGTAGGGCGGCAGCGGACCGTTCACCCGCACCTCCAGGTGGGGACGGGCCTCGCGCAGTCCGTCCGCCGCCTCCAGGAAACGCGCGGCCTCGTCGCGGTCCACCAGGAACGAGACGTTGGCGAGCCAGCCGGTGGACTCGGGGCCCGGCTCGACGCCCGCCGCGAGGGGCTCCAGGACCCGCTGCACCTCCGCCGCGTCCTCGGCCTCGCGGGCCTTGACCGCGGCCGCCACCATCTCGCCGAGCTGGATCTTCTGCTCGTACGAGCCGCCGCCGGCCTGCCGGTTCGCCTCGGCCATCGCGCGCAGCTCGGGGCTGTCCGCCATCACCAGGTGCAGCACGGCGTCCTCGACGTGGGAGGCCTTGATGTTGTACTCGACCTTGTTCTCGAGGGCCCGCAGCCGCTCCAGGTAGTGCTCGGCGCGCTCGGTCAGGACGCCGGCGACCGCGTCGTCGTCGGGGGCGACGCTGCCGAACCGCATGGGCAGCACGCAGCCCTCCGCTCCCGCCTCGCCGAGGACCGTCTGGTGGGCGAGGAGGTCGCGGCGCTTGGGCCGGAGGTTCTCCGGGGCGTCGCTGACGACGGCCGCCAGGTCACCGGCCCGCAGCACCCGTATGGGCAGGGGCGGCTCCCCCACCCCGCTCAGACCGTCCGGGAGGGCGGGGTGCGAAGCGGCGGTGATGCCGTAGACGTAGGTGCTCACTCCTGCTCCTCCTTCCGGCGCGCGGACGTCGACTTGCGCGCACGCGGCCTCGACTCGGTCTCGCCTTCCTCACGGGCCTGCTTGAAGGCGCCGGAGATGGTCTCGGCGGCGCCGGACAGCGCCCCCTTGGACTTGCCGCGCGCTCCGGACTCGGTGACGTCGCCGACGATCTCGGGCAGGCCGGGGCTCTTGCGCGGGCCCGCCTCCAGGTCGAGCCGGTTGCACGCCTCGGCGAACCGCAGATAGGTGTCGACGCTGGCCACGACGACCCGTATGTCGATCTTCAGGATCTCGATGCCGACCAGCGAAACCCGCACGAAGGCGTCGATGACGAGCCCCCTGTCGAGGACGAGTTCCAGGACGTCGTAGAGGCCGCTGGAGCCGCCTCCGCCACCGGACTGTTGTGCCGGGACCACGGTCATGCCGACCGCACCTCCTTGTGTGTGATGGATACCTGTGTGTGATGAACGGTTGTGGAGCCGGGCCGTTCGACGGGCGAACGGTCTACCGGCCACCGGGCCGCGCGTCGGCCCGTCCGCGTTCGTAACGGCGAATGCGGCGGTAGCCGGTCAGCTGACCCTCCGGGTCGAGTTCGACCTCGTAGCTCGCCATGAGGCTCATGGTGTCGGGCACCCGCTCGAGTTCGAGGACCTCGACCTCCAGGGACCAGCCGTCCTCGGTCTGCGAGAAGGACGAGACGCTCTCGGCGGTCATGCCGGTCAGCTCGGCGAGCTGGGCACGCGCCTGGCGCAGTACCTCCATGGGCTTCGGCCGGTCGTCCGTCACGGTGTCGTCCCTGCCCTCGTCCTGGTCGTCGGTCCGGGAACCGTCCTTCGGGGTCTTCCGCGAAGTCCGGGTGCCCTGCGAAGTCCGGGTGCCTCGTGAAGTCCGTGCACTTCGGGGCGCCTGTTCGTCTCGTGAAGTCTGTTCGTCTCGTGAAGCCTGTGTGTCTGCCGTGTTCTTTGTGTTCGCCATGGCCACCTCTTCCTTCCGTGTGGCCGGAAGGACCATGGCCAAACCTTCAGGAGCGCATGCGTCTGCGTCGCCCGCCGGACACCCTGCGTACCGGTGGTACGTGCATCGGCCACGCGGTACGCGGGTCTCCGTCACGCGGCACAGGGGACTCCGTCACGCGGCGCGCGGGACTCCGTCACGCAGCGCGTCGAGGCGGCGCCGGGCGGGCCCCAGGGCGCGCCCCCGCCCGGCCGCCCCGGACCACGGCCGGGTCCGGGCCTGTTCGAGGGCGTCGGCCACGGTCCACCGGCGGGGCCCGAGACCGGGGTCGTCGAGCTGGTCCCAGCCGATGGGCATGGCGACGGGGGCACCGGGACGGGCGCGCACGGTGAAGGGGGCGACGGCGGTCTGCCCGTAGCCGTTGCGCTGCACGTCGAGGTAGAGCCGCTCGCCCCGGTCCTTCTTGCGGGCGGCGGTGGTCAGCTCCCGCGGGTGCCGGGCGGCGAGCAGCTCGGCGGCGTCCCGCGCGAAGGCGCGCACCTCGTCGAAGTCGTGCCGTCCGTTCAGGGGGACGACGACGTGCAGCCCGCGCGAGCCGGTGGTCATCAGGGCGGAGGGCAGCCGCACCTCCTCGAGCAGGTCGCCGAGCCACCGGGCCGCCTCGCGCACGGCGGCGAAGTCGTCGCCGGAGGGGTCCAGGTCGAAGATCATCAGGTCGGGGCGGTCGAGCCGGCCGGTCCGCGACAGCCAGCGGTGGAAGGTGAGGCAGGCCTGGTCGGCGAGGAACGCCAGGGTGGCGGTGTCGTCGCAGACGGTGTGCAGGACGGTGCCGTCCTCCTTGCCGACCCGCACGCGGGTGATCCACTCCGGGTAGTGCCCGGGGGTGTTCTTCTGCATGAACCGGGGGCCGTCGACGCCGTCCGGATGCCGTTCCAGCATCAGCGGCCGGCCGCGCAGCTGCGGCAGCATGTACGGGGCCACCGACCGGTAGTACGCCACCAGGTCGCCCTTGGTGTACTCCCTGCCGTCGGCGCCGGCCGGGAAGAGCACCTTGCCCGGCCGGTGGACCTCGACGGTGCGGCGTCCGGCCCGCACCCGGCGGACGTCGTCGTCCACGGCGTGGTCGCCGTCGTCGTGCGCAGGGCGGCCGCCGTCGTCGCGCACGGGACGGCCGCCGTCGTCGTCCGGGCGGAGGCCGCCGCTCGCGGAACGGCCTCCGCCGCTCGCGGAACGACCGCCGTCGCTCACGGGACGACCGCCGTCTCCACCAGCAGCCGGGCGGAGGCGGCGATCGACTCGGCGTCGATGCCCGCCGCGTGCAACTGCTCCTCGGGGGTCGCCGACCCCGGCATCGTCCGCACGGCGAGCCGCACGAGGCGGGGCACCGGACGCCCGTCGGCGAAGGCGTCGAGGACCGCGTCGCCGATCCCGCCCTCCTCGTGGTGGTCCTCGACGGTCACCAGGCAGCCGGTCTCCTCGGCGGCCCGCCGCAGGGTGTCCCGGTCGACGGGCTTGACGGAGTACAGGTCGATCACGCGGACCGCGATGCCCTCGGCGTCGAGGGCGTCGGCGGCCTTCAGTGCCTCGTGCACGGTCACACCGGCCGCGACGAGGGTCAGCCGGTCGCCGCCGGAGGAGCGCAGCACCTTGCTGCCGCCGACCGGGAACTCCTCGTCGGGCCCGTAGATCACCGGGCTCTCGCCTCGCGAGGTGCGCAGGTAGCGGATGCCGTCGAGCCCGGCCATGGCGGCGACCAGGTGGGCGGTCTGGTTGGCGTCGCACGGGTACAGGACGGTGGAGCCGTGGACGGCCCGGAACATCGCCAGGTCCTCCAGGCCCATCTGCGAGGGCCCGTCCTGGCCGATGGCCACCCCGGCGTGCGAACCGACCAGGTTGATCCCGGCGCCGCTGACGGACGCCATGCGCACGAAGTCGTACGCCCGGGTCAGGAAGGCCGCGAACGTGGAGGCGAAGGGCACCCGGCCGCGGGCGGCCATGCCGACCGCGGTGGCGACGAGCTGCTGCTCGGCGATGTAGCACTCGAAGAAGCGGTCGGGGTGCTCCTTGGCGAAGGCCTCGGTGCGGGTGGAGTCGCCGACCTCCCCGTCGAGGGCGACGACGTCGCCGCGGGCCGTGCCGAGGGCGGCGAGGGCCTGTCCGAAGGCGTCGCGGGTGGCGACGCCCTTCTCGGGCTCGCCCTTCTCCCAGCGGGGCAGGTCGAGGCGGCCGGTGGGCACGGAGTGCAGCATGCGGGTGGCGGGCGGCTCGTGCACCTGGACGCGCAGGTCGCGGATCCCGCCGAGTTCGGCGATCGCCTCGTCGGCGTCCGGCAGCGGCTTGCCGTGCAGCCCCTCCCGGTCCTCGACGGCCTCGACGCCCCGGCCCTTCAGGGTGCGGGCGAGGATCGCGGTGGGCTGGCCCTTGGTGGAGGCCGCCTCGCCGTAGGCGCGGTCGACGGCGTCCACGTCGTGGCCGTCCACCTCGACGGTGTGCCAGTCGAAGGCCTGGAAGCGGCGGGCGTAGGCGTCCAGGTCGTGGCCGTGCCGGGTGGGGCCGCGCTGGCCGAGCCGGTTGACGTCGACGACGACCGTGAGGTTGTCCAGGTGCTCGTGGCCCGCGTGCTCGGCGGCCTCCCACACCGAGCCCTCGGCCATCTCGCTGTCCCCGCACAGCACCCACACCCGGTGGTCGGAGTGGTCCAGCCGCTTGCCGGCGAGGGCGATGCCCACGCCCACGGGCAGCCCCTGGCCGAGGGAGCCGGTGGCCGTCTCGACCCAGGGCAGGCGCTGCGGGGTGGGGTGTCCTTCGAGGCGGCTGCCGAGCGCGCGGAAGGTGAGGAGTTCCTCGTCGTCGATGGCCCCGGCCGCCTTGTACGCCGCGTACAGCAGCGGGGAGGCGTGTCCCTTGGAGAGGACGAAGCGGTCGTTGGCCGGGTGTGCGGGGCGGTCGAAGTCGTAGCGGAGGTGGTTCGCCAGCAGGACGGCCATCAGGTCCGCGGCGGACATCGACGACGTCGGATGCCCGGACCCCGCGGCGGCGGAGGCACGGACGCTGTCCACTCGCAACTGCTGTGCGAGCTCGCTGAGTTCGGCGGTGTCCATCGGGTTACTGCTCTCCTTCTCGAGGGAGGGGACGCGGCTGGTCGCCGGCGGTCCCGGGACCGGGCTGGTTCTTCGCGGGCTCACCGCCCGGCTGGCTCTTCGCGGGCTCGCCACCGGGCTGGCTCTTCGCCGGCTCGCCACCGGGCTGGCTCTTCGCCGGCTCGCCACCGGGCTGGTTCTTCGCGGGTTCCGGTGCCGGGCGGTTCTTCGCCGGCTCGCTCTTCACCGGTTCGGGGGTCGGTGAGGTGATCGTCCGGGAGGTGTCGTCACCGCCGCCTCCGCCCAGGGCCCTCTGCCCGCCGCCGGCGGCGGGGGCACCGGTCCCGGGGGCACCGGCTCCGGGGGCGCCGGCCGCGGACGTCGCGTCCGGCCGCCGTTCGCGCCCGTCCGGCAGCCGGGCCAGTTCCGGCGAGGCCGTGTCCAGGGGTACCGACCAGGACCGGACGAGGCCCAACTGGACTCCCTGGCGGGGCAGTACGGCGTCCAGCAGCCAGTCGGCCGCGACGCGCACCCGGTTGCCGGGCATGGCGGCCAGGTGGTAGCCGCGGGTGACCGCGCCGGCCGGCAGTCCCGCCAGCGGGATGCCCAGCGGGTTCGCGGCGGCCTTGACCCCGCCGAGGTCGACGACGAAGCCCAGGTCCTTGTGCCGGTAGGGCCGCGGCTCGCGCCCGGTCAGCGAGGCGGCGATGTTGTGCGCGGCGACCTTGCCCTGCCGCCAGGCGTGCTGTGCCGTCATCGGCGTGTACGCCCCCGGCTTCTCCAGATCGGGTACGGCGGCGGCGTCGCCGCACGCGAACACCTCGGGCCTGCCCGGCACGCGCAGGGTCGGCTCGACGAGGAGCCGCCCCCGCTCCATGGGCAGTCCGAGGGACTCCGCGAGGGGATCGGGCCGTACGCCGACGCACCACACGAGGGTGCGGGTGTCGACGAACTCGCCGTCGGTGAGCAGGACCCCGTCCGGGGTGGCCTCCTTCACCGAGGTTCCCGTCCGCACGTCGACGCCCCGGTCGCGCAGCACCCGGTCGGCGGTGGCGGAGAGCCGCTCGTCGAGTTCGGGCAGGACCCGGCCGGCGAGGTCGAGCAGCAGCCAGCGCGGCCGCATGCCCTTGCGCAGGGGGTGGGAGCGCACCAGCGCGTCGGTGAACAGCTGCCCGTGGGCGGCGACCTCGGTACCGGTGTAGCCGGCGCCGACCACCACGAACGTGCAGCGGGCCGTGCGGAGCGCGGCGTCGTCGCCGGAGGAGGCCAGCTCGACCTGCCGGGTCACGTGGTCGCGCAGGTAGAGCGCCTCGGGCAGGCCGCGGAAGCCGTGCGCGTGCTCGGCGACGCCGGGGATCGGCAGCAGCTTGTTGACGCTGCCGGCGGCCAGCACCAGCCGGTCGTAGCCGAGGGTGCCCGCCTCGCCCTCGGGGCCGGTGTAGTGCACGGTGCGCCCGTCGAGGTCGACGCGGCCGGCCTCGCCGAGCACCAGCCGCACGTCCGGCAGGGTGCCGGCGAGGGAGACGGTGACCCGGCGCGGTTCGAGGATGCCGGCGGCCACCTGGGGCAGCAGGGGCACGTAGAGGAAGTAGTCGGTCGGGTTCAGCAGGGTGATGTCGGCCCGGCCGCGGGCCGCCCGCGCGAGGGTGCGGGCCGTGCGGTATCCGGCGAAGCCGGCTCCGACGATCACGATGCGCGGTCGACTCACGTTCGCCTCCGGTGGCCCCGCGCCGTCGGGGGCGCGGGGAAGGGTGTCGTACGGAGGTTTCCGCGTCCCCCGGGGCAGGCCCGCCAAACGTCCGCGGGCCCCGCGGAGCCCCGGTTTCCCGCCCGCGCGCGGGGTAACCCGGACCGCGACCGCCCACCCGCCGCACCCCAGCGGAGGTACCCCCCATGCCCGAGTACGGCTATTTCCTGTCCTGCGAGGAGTTCGGCCCCGCGGACCTGGTCGAACAGGCGCGGATGGCCGAGCAGGCCGGTTTCACGGCGCTCTGGATCTCCGACCACTACCACCCGTGGAACGGCGCACAGGGCCGGAGTCCGTTCGTCTGGTCGGTGATCGGCGCGCTGTCGCAGGCGGTGTCGCTGCCCGTCGAGACGGCCGTGACGTGCCCGACGGTGCGGATGCACCCGGCGGTGGTGGCGCAGGCCGCCGCGACGAGCGCGGTGATGACGGGCGGCCGCTTCCGGCTCGGCGTCGGCTCGGGCGAGGCCCTCAACGAGCACATCCTGGGCGACGCCTGGCCGCCCGCGCACGTGCGTCTGGAGATGCTGGAGGAGGCGATCCAGATCATGCGGCGGCTGTTCACCGGCGAGGAGGTCAACCACGTCGGCACGCACTACCGGGTGGAGAACGCCCGCCTCTACACGGTCCCGGACGAGCCGGTCCCGATCGACGTCTCCGGCTTCGGCCCGAAGGCCACCTCCCTCGCCTCCCGGGTCGGCGACGGCTACATCACGATGATGCCGGAGGAGCCGATGGTCGAGCAGTTCCGCAAGGGCGGCGGCGGGGCCAAGCTCGTCAGCGGCGGCACGAAGGTCTGCTACGGCCCCGACCGCGAGGAGGCGGTCCGCACGGTCCGCCGGCTCTGGTTCAACCAGTTCCTGCCCGGCGAGATGGGCCAGGTGCTGCCCACGCCGAGCCACTTCGAGCAGCTGGAGCCGCTCGTCACGGAGGAGATGGTGGCCGGGAACACGGTGTGCGGCGACGACGTCGACGCCCACGTCACGGCGTTGAAGGCGTTCGCCGACGCGGGCTTCGACCGGATCTACGTCAACCAGATCGGCCCCGACCAGCGCGGCTTCTTCGACTTCTACCGCACGAAGGTGCTGCCGCGGCTCCCCTGAGCCGCGACCCCGGCGGAACCGCCGGGCGGGGCCGGGATCCTCGGCCCCGCCCGGCACGGCTCAGCCCCGGGACCCGGCCCGGCTCAGCCCCGGGCGCGTCCGCGCACTCCCGCCGTCACCGCCGCGCCGAGCCCGGCGGCCAACAGCCCCGCCCCCACCCGGCCCCGGTTGCGCGAGGCCCACTGCTGGGGGCTGGTGGCGGTGGACTCGGCGTCGAAGCGGCCGTGCGCCCCGTGGTCGTGGCCGTGCGGCCCGTCGCCGGGACTCCACAGGTTGCCGGGACCGCCGTCCCGCCGGGACGACGCCTCGTCCTCCCGGTGGTCGCGCCGACCGTGCCGGTCGACCTGGTCCTGCCGGTCCTGCTGGGAGTCGAAGCCGGTGCGGGCCAGGTAGCGGTCGAGGAGGCCGGGGACCACGGCGTTGGCGATCATCGTCGCCGCCGTGGAAGCGCCCACCCAGTACTCCCGGCGCCGTGCGTGACCGGCGGCGTGCACGACGGCGCGGGCGGCCACCTCGGGCTGGTACACGGGGGCCACCGGCCGCGCCCGCCCCGGCATGCGGCTCAACACCCAGTCGAACTGCGGGGTGTTGACGGCGGGCAGCTGCACCATCGTCGTCCGCACCCCGCTGCGCGCGTGCAGCAGCTCGCAGCGCAGGGACTCGTTGAACCCCTGGACGGCGTGCTTGGCCCCGCAGTACGCCGACTGCAGCGGCACCCCCCGGTAGGCGAGCGCGGAGCCCACCTGCACGATGGTGCCCCGGTCCTGCGGCAGCATGTGCCGCAGGGCGGCCCGGGTGCCGAACACATAGCCCAGGTACGTCACTTCGGTGACCCGGCGGAACTCGTCGGGCGTGATCTCGGCGAAGGGGGCGAAGACCCCGGAGAAGGCGTTGTTGACCCACACGTCGATGCGGCCGAAGACGTCGACGACCTGCTGTGCCGCGTCCTCGACCGCCTCGGCGTCGGCCATGTCCACGCTCACCACGAGGGCCTCGCCGCCGGCCAGCCGGACGTCGTCCGCGGCCGCGGCGAGTCCGGCGCGGCCGCGGGCGAGCAGCGCGACCCGGTCGCCGCGCGCGGCGAAGGCCACCGCCGCGGCCCGGCCCACACCGGCACTGGCCCCGGTCACCACGACGGTCCTGCCGCGCGTGCGCATGGCGCGTCAGGCCCGGTGGTGGGGCGTCTCGGGGTCGACGCGGCCGGGCCGCGGCGCCTCGCCCGGCTCGGGGACGCCCACGCCGGGGGCGGTGGGCGGCATCGGCGGGTAGGCCACGCCCGGGCCGGCGGCCGCCCCCGTGGACGGTGCGGCGGGCCCCGGCCGCACGGGCGCGTCGGTGCCGTGGTGGGCCGGGTGCGGACGGGCGGCGGCACGCAGGAGGTAGGCCAGCGCGCCGAGGAGGGCCGCGGTGATCAGCGCGGCGACCCAGTCGGGCAGCCCGATGTCGAGGGCGAGGCCCACGGCCAGCGCGACGGCGGCACCCGCGTACAGGGCGAGCGCGCCGGAGGCGGCGTACAGCGTGGCCTTGCGGCGCTGCTTGCGGGTCTGTTCGCGCAGTTCCTCGCGGATGGTCTCGCGGGCCACCTGCGCCAGCTCGTCGACGAGGTGCTTGTCCAGATGCTCCAGGTGATCGATGCGCTCCATGTCTCCCGGGTACCCGGCGCCCCCGGCCGGTAACGGCGTGCGGGCCGGTGCGCGGGCGCGGCCGGGCCGCCGAGGGGATCGGGTGAAGGGATCTCCGCGGTCCGTCCGGCCCAACTAGGCTTCCGGGCATGAACATTCTGGGAGCCACCCTGCGTGTCTGCGTGGACGATCTGGAAGCCGCCGTCCCCTTCTACGAGCGCCTCTCGGGCGCCCCGGCGCTGCGCTTCGAACGCGGCGGCGTGCGGGTCGCCGCGGTCGGCTGCTTCCTGCTGATGAGCGGGCCCGCGGCCGAGCTGGAGGTGCTGCGCAAGGTCTCCGCGACGATCGCCGTGACCGACGTCGACCAGGCGCACCGGACGCTGGACGAGCTGGGCGCGGACATCATCGCGGGCCCGCTGGCGACCCCGGCGGGCCGCAACCTGATCGTGCGGCACCCGGACGGCGCGGTGTACGAGTACGTGGACCGCCGCCCGGCCTGAGCCGGACGGCGGGCCCCGGCCGGCGGGCGACTGCCGGGGCCCGCGAGAGGCTGCCGGGGCCCGCGAGAGGCGTCGGGCGCCACGGAATTCCGCGTGCCCGGCGCCCCCGCGGACGTACAGTCGGGCGGTCGACGGATTTCCCGCCGGACAGGCGGGTCACGAAGGAGCGGACGCGGTGAGCGAGCAGACGGCCGAGCGGGCGATCGAACGGCACACCTACCGGGTCATCGTCCGGGGCACCTGGGACGGTCTGACGGAGGCGGCGCGTGCGCGGCTGCTCGCCGAGGCCGCCGAGCACGGCCTGACGAGCATGCGGTTCACCGAGGAGGGCTCGCTGACGTACGAGCGGTCGCCCCTGAAGCACTTCTCGCTGCGTTACGTGGTGGTCTCGGACGCGGCGGACGGCGAGGAGATGGCGGGCGCGCTCGCCGAGGAGCGCGCCGAGACGACGCTGCGGGAGCTGGGCTATGGCTTCACCGGTCTGAAGTCGACGGTCACGGACCTGGACACGATGAAGATCAACCGGAAGGGCGGCCGGGCCCGGGCGCCTCGGGCGTAGCCGGGGCGGGCGGGGCGACCGGCTGGCGCGGGGAGCGCATCTCGGCGGTGAGCGCCCACCGCTCGTGGTCGCGCCACTCCCCGTCGACGTGGATCATCTTCGGCGAGAAGCCCTCCAGCCGGAACCCGCAGGCCCGCGCGAGGGCGATCGAGGCGGCGTTGCCGGGCTGCACGTTGATCTCCAGCCGGTGCAGCCGCATCGGCCCGAAGGCGTGGGCCACCACGAGGTCGAGCCCCTCGCGCATCAGTCCGCGCCCGGCGGCGTGCGCGAAGGCGCCGTAGCCGAGCGCGCCGCACTGGAAACCGCCCCCGACGATGTTGTTGATGTTGATGAACCCGGCGACGGCCCCGTCGTCCAGGGTGCACACGAGGAACCCGGCCTTCGTCGGGTCCTCGATGAGCCGTCCCGCGTAGGCGTCGTACGCCCCGGTGGTGGCCGGCGGGAACAGCCACGGACGGTGCAGGGCCTCGCTCTCGCGGACCCGGGCCGTGAACTCCTCCGCGTCGGCGCGGGAGAAGTGGCGTATGCCCACGCGGGGGCCCTCGGCGAGGTGGCGGGATGTGGTGTGCGGCATCGGGCCAGCGTACGACGCGGTCAGTCGCGCCGTCTGACGGCGTACGCGCCGCACAGCGCGCCGACGGCCCCCGTGGCGAGCATCGCCGTCCACAGCGGCACCGTCACCGTCATGTCGGGGACCAGCAGCCTGATCCGGGTGGCGCCCGTGTTCTCGAAGATGAAGATCAGGGCGAGGAGGGCGAGCGCCAGGACGGTGATCCGGGTGGGCGTCGGCGCCCCGCCCGTCCCGCTGGTCTTCCCGCCGCTCTCGGAGGTCTTCTGACTCATACGCCCAGGGTGGGCCCGCCGGCACCCGCCCGCGCGGCGGAGCACTGCCCACGGGTGACGCGCCCGGACCGCCCCGGACCGCCCGCCCCGGTCGGCGGTGCCCCCCGCAGCCGGGAACCCCGGCCGGGGCCGGCCCGGGGAGCCGGCCGGCGGGGACCGGTCCGGGGGATCAGCTCAGGGCGGGCGTGGCGAGGGTGAGCGTGCCGGTGTCCGCGTCGAGTTCGGCGGCGATCCCGAAGGGCACCGTCAGGGCGCCGTCGCAGTGGCCGAAGCCGAGTTCCTCGACGACCGGCACGCCGAGCCCGCCGAGCCGGTCGGCCAGCACGGGCCGCAGTTCCTCGTAGGGGCCGCACTGCGCCCAGGAGCCCAGCGCGATCCCGGCGACGCCGTCGAGCCAGCCCGTGCGCAGGAGGTGGGTGAGCGTGCGGTCGACGCGGTACGGCCGCTCCCCGACGTCCTCCAGGAGCAGCAGCCCGCCACGGGCGCCGGACCGGGTGTGCGGGGTGCCGTACCCGGTGGCGAGGAGGGTGAGGCAGCCGCCGAGGGTGACGCCGCGGGCCCGGCCGGGGGCGAGGGCGGTGCCGGTGGAGGTGAGGGTGCGGACGGTCTCCGGGGCGAACAGGGTGGCCCTGAGGTGCTCCTGGGCGCGGGCGTTCTTCACGAAGTCGACGCCGGCGGCGACGGGGCCGTACAGCGTGACCAGGCCGAGGCGGACGGCGAACGCCTCGTGCAGGGTGGTGCTGTCGCTGAAGCCGAGGAACACCTTCGGCCCGGCGGCCCGCAGGGCGTCCCAGTCGAGCAGGTCCACCATGCGCTGGGCGCCGTACCCGCCGCGCGCGCAGATCACCGCGTCGACGGACGGGTCGCACCAGGCGCGCTGGAGGTCGGCGGCCCGGTCGGCGTCGGTGCCGGCCAGGTGGGGCAGCGCGCCGTGCACGTCGAGGACATGGGGGGCGGCGAACGGATCGAGGTCCCAGCCGCGCAGCAGGTCGAGGCCCGCCTGGAGGCGTTCCTCGGCGACGGGTCCGCTGGGCGCGACGACCGCCACCCGGGCGCCGGGGGCGAGCCGGGGCGGCCGCACGAGTTCCTTCACCTGACCAGCTCCAGGGTGGGGATGCCGGGCGTGTTCAGCCCGAACACCTGCGAGTACAGGGACAGTTCGGCCTCCAGGGCGCGCGCCACCGTCTCGGCCCGCCGGAAGCCGTGCCCCTCGCCCTCGAAGGCGAGGTAGGCGTGCGGCACCCCGCGTCCCGCGATGCGGGCGAGGAGCCGTTCGGCCTGGGCGGGCGGGCAGATCACGTCGTCGAGGCCCTGGAGCAGCAGGAACGGTACGCCGATCCGGTCGGCGTGCTCGACGGGCGAACGTTCCGCGTAGCGGGCGGGCACCTCGTCGAGGGGGCCGACCAGGGTGTCGAGGTAGCGCGACTCGAAGTCGTGGGTCTCCCCCGTCGCCCAGGCCGTGAGGTCGAGGACGGGGTAGCTGATCGTGCCGCAGG
The DNA here is from genome assembly GCF_043081325.1 of Streptomyces sp. NPDC014882. Taxonomy (NCBI): domain Bacteria; kingdom Bacillati; phylum Actinomycetota; class Actinomycetes; order Kitasatosporales; family Streptomycetaceae; genus Streptomyces; species Streptomyces sp. NPDC014882. The sequence goes on along the minus strand of NZ_JBIBWL010000009.1, from coordinate 328,524 downwards.
CGTAGACGTCGGTGCCGGCCAGGGACGCGGCGGCGGTCCAGCCGCCCGCGCTGCCGCCGCGGATCGCCAGCCGGCCGCGGTCGGCGGTGCCCTCGTCGGCGAGGGCGAGGGCGACGGCGGCGCAGTCCTCGACGTCGACGACCCCCCACTGCCCGCGCAGCCGGTCCCGGTACGCGCGCCCGTATCCGGTCGACCCCCCGTAGTCGACCTCGGCGACGCCGATGCCGCGGGAGGTGAAGTAGGCGATCTCCAGGTCCAGTACGAGCGGGGAGCGGTCGGTGGGGCCGCCGTGCGCCCAGATCACGTAGGGCGGCGGTCCGGCGTCGGGGGCGGCGCAGCCGGGGTGGCGCGGCGGGTGGACGTGGGCGTGGACCTCGCGGCCGTCGGGGCCGGTGAAGGTGCGGATCCGCGGTTCGGGGTAGTACGCCGGGTCCACGGCGTCCTCGTGCCCGGCGCCGATCACCCGGGCGCGGCCGGTGCGCACGTCCAGTTCGACGACCTCGTGGGCGCTGTGCGGGCCGGCGCCGACGGCGACGACCCGCTCCCCGTGCACGGCGAGGGTGGGGGCGAACTCGGTCCAGGGCCCGGCCACGTCGACGACCTCACCGGTCTCGGGGTCGAGGACGCCGAGCGCGGCGGCCCCGCGGCCGTGCACGACGGCGACGAGGCCGTCCGCCAGCGGGGCGAACCAGCGGTGGCCGAGCTTCCAGAGCGCGCCGCCGAACTCCTCCTCGCGCGGGCACACGGGCCGGTGGTCCCGGTACAGGTTCCACCAGCCCGTACGGTCGCTCGCGTACAGCAGACCGCCGTCCGTCGACCAGTCGACCTGCGCGATCGACTCCTCGGGACCGCCGGCCACCACGCGGGGCTCCCCGAAGGTCCCGTCGGCGCCGACCTCGGCGACCAGCGCCTCCGTCCCGTCCCACGGCATCCGCGGGTGGTCCCAGGCCAGCCACGCGGCCCGCCGGCCGTCGGGCGACAGCCGGGCCCCGGTGACGAACCGCCGCCGGTCGTCGGTGAGTTCGCGCACGGCAGCGCGGTCCGCGGCCGCCGAGCCGTCCAGCGGCACGGCGGCCAGGACCCGGCGCACGTCGGTGGGTCCGTCGCCGGTGAACTCCTCCAGCACGCACCACACCTCGTCGCGTCCGGGCGGGAACTGCGGTTCCGCCCAGCGCAGTCCGCCGCCCACCTCCGACACCGGGGTCAGCGGACGGGGCTCGCCGCCGGGCTCGCAGGCGTACAGCCGCTGGTCGGCGAAGTGCGTGAACACCACCAGGGTCCGGCCGTCCCGCACCCGGCCCGCCCAGGGCTGTCCGCCGTACTCCAGGACCCTGCTGCGCACGTTCCACGGAGCGGGCAGGACCGGCTCCTCGGTGCCGTCCTCGCGCCGTCGCACCAGGGTGCGCCGGCCGTCCTCGGCGGGCCGGGGCGCCGTCCACCACACCTCGTCGCCGACGAAGCCGACGTACTCGGGACGCCCGTCGTGCGCGGCGGCGAGACGCGCGTCGAGGGGGGAGGGCCAGGCGCCGTGGGGCAGGATCTGCATGTCTCGCTCCTCTAGGCCGTGCGCAGGAAACGGTCGAGGACGTCGACGCCGAAGTGCAGCGCCTCGACGGGGACCCGTTCGTCGACGCCGTGGAAGAGGGCCTGGTAGTCGAGGCCCTCCGGCAGCCTCAGCGGGGCGAAGCCGTAGCCGGTGATCCCGAGCCGCGAGAACTGCTTGGCGTCCGTGCCTCCGGACATGCAGTACGGCACCACGTGCCCCTGCGGCGCGAACTCCTCGACGGCCGCCCGCATCCGGGCGTACGTCGGCGAGTCCACCGGCGCCTGGAGGGCGACCTCGCGGTGCTCGAACTCCCAGCTCACGTCGGGCCCGGTCAGCGCGTCGAGGGTGGCGCGGAACTCGTCCTCGCAGCCCGCGAGATACCGCCCGTCGACGTACGCCACCGCCTCTCCCGGAATCACGTTGACCTTGTAACCGGCGTCCAGCATGGTCGGGTTGGCGCTGTTGCGGACGGTCGCCTCGACCAGTTTGGCCGCCGGACCGAGCTTGGCCAGCAGGCCGTCCACGTCGTCCAGGCCGGCCTCGATGCCGTAGAGGGCGGCGATCTCGGTGAGCGCGGCCGTCACCGTGGGGGTGAGCCGCAGCGGCCACTCGTGCTCGCCGATGCGGGTGATCGCGGCGGCCAGCCGGGTCACCGCGTTCTCCCGGTTGACCTTGGAGCCGTGCCCCGCGCGCCCGCGCGCGGTCAGCTTCAGCCAGGCGGTGCCGCGTTCCCCGGCCGCGATGGGGTAGATCTCGCGCCCGGTGCCGTCGTGGAAGGTGAAGGCGCCCGACTCGCTGACGCCCTCCGTGCAGCCCTCGAAGAGGTGGGGGTGCCGGTCCGCGAGGAAGCCGGAACCGTCCTCGGCGCTGGCCTCCTCGTCCGCGGTGAAGGCGATGACGAGATCGCGCCGGGGCCGGACGCCGCGGCGGGCCCAGGACCGGACGACGGCGAGGATCATCGCGTCCATGTTCTTCATGTCGACGGCGCCGCGCCCCCACACGACGCCGTCGCGCACCTCCCCGGAGAAGGGGTGCACGCGCCAGTCGGCGGGTTCGGCCGGCACCACGTCGAGGTGCCCGTGGACGAGCAGGGCGTCCGCGGAGGGGTCGGTGCCCTCGATGCGGGCGACCACGTTGGTGCGGCCCGGCACGCGTTCGAGGAGCGCCGGTTCCAGGCCCGCCCCGGCGAGCTGTTCGGCCGCGTACTCGGCGGCGGGCCGCTCCCGGCAGTCCCCGCCGCCCCGGTTGGTCGTGTCGATCCGGATGAGGTCGGAGGTGAACCGGACGACCTCGTCCCTCGCCTGCGCGTCAGCCATACTGCTCCTCCACCGCGGCCGAGACGACCGTCGTGACCGCCTTGAACGTGCGAATGCCCTCGTACATGGTGCCGCTGGTGTAGGCGACCCGGCGCTCACCGGTCCGCGCCACGCCCGGCACCACGGTCGCGGCCATCGCCAGGTGCTCGGCGTCGAACTCCACGGCGACGGTGAACGGTCCCGCCTCCACCGGCTCCCCGCGCACCGCCAGAGCGGCGGCCTCCTTCGCCGCGGCCCGGATGTCGGCGGCGGTCCTGGCCGGGGTCCGGCACACCGCCGCGTACCGCGACACGTGGTCCTTGACGGCGACCTTCAGCGCCCCGGGCGCGTACCCGAGCGCGTCCTCGCAGGCCACGTCGTCACCGGTGACCAGCACGACCGGCACCCCGTACTCGGCGACGACCCGCGCGTTGAGCAGCCCCTCGCTGGCCCGCACGTCGTTCAGCCACACCCCGGTGATGGAGTTGGCGAGGTAGGTGTGGGCGAGGACGCCCTCCGCGCCGGCGCCGGCGTGGTAGCCGACGAACGCGATGCCGTCGACGTCGCCGTGCTGGACGCCCTCCACCATGGACAGCGACTTGTGCCGCCCGGTGAGCATCTGCGCCCGCTCGTCGAGCCGCTCCAGGAGCAGGTTGCGCATCGTCCAGTGCGCCTCGTTGACGAGGACCTCGTCGGCGCCGCCGTCGAAGAACCCGAGGACGGCCGCGTTGACGTCGGAGGTGAACAGCGCCCGGCACCGCTCCCACTGCGGCGTCCCCGGCAGCACGTCGGCCGGCCAGGTGACGCCGGTGGCGCCCTCCATGTCGGCGCTGATCAGGATTTTCATGCCCGCGTCCGTCCTCTCCCGGAAAACCCCCTGAGCTTAACGGTCCACCGGGCGGCCGCCGGAGGGCCTCCCCGGCGGGACGGGCGCACGGCGGCCCCGGCGGCCGGCACCGGGACACCCTGCCCGGCGGCGGGCCCGTACGGTGTGTCGCCCGCCGGTGGCGCGGACAGGCGCCGTGCGCGTTCCCGCACGCTTCGCGCGGACGGCGTACGCCGCCGTGCGCCCCTCGGCCGCGGGAGGCCGGTCAGCGCCCGGGGAGGGTGAGTTCGAACCAGACGGACTTGCCCGCGGCGGTCCGGCCGGTGCCCCATTCCCGGGCCAGCGTGCTCACCACCCGCAGCCCGCGCCCGGACTCGTCGTCGGGTCCGGCGCTCGTCAGGGTCGGCAGCCCGTGGTCGTCGTCGTCCACCTCGCACAGCAGCGTCTCCCCGCGCACCAGCCGCAGGGTGAGCGGCCGTCCGTGCGCGTGCCGTACGGCGTTGGTCACCACCTCGCTGACCATCAGCTCGGCCGGGCCGGCCAGCTGCGCGAGCCGCCAGTCGTGGAGCTGTTCGCGGACGGCGGCGCGGGCCCGGCCGACCTGGGCGGGCTCGAGGGGGAGGGACCATTCGGCGACGTCGCCGGGTGCGATGCCGTTGAGGCGGGCCATCAGGAGCGCCACGTCGTCCTTGCGGCTGCCCCGGCCCGCCTTCGAGAACGTCGCGGCGAGGGCGCGGACGATGGTGTCGCAGGCGTCGTCCATGGAAGCGGCCGGGTGGGCGGCGGACTCGCACAGGGCCGCGAGGCCCACGCCGATGTCCTCGCCGCGCATCTCGACGAGTCCGTCGGTGCACATCACGAGCCGGTCGCCGGGGGCCACGCGCACGCGCACCGCCTCGAAGGGCACCCCGCCGACGCCGACGGGGGCGCCGGCGGGCAGGGCGAGCAGTTCGCTGCGGCCGTCGTCGGCGCGCACCAGCACGGGCGGGATGTGGCCCGCGTTGGCGAGGTGCAGCTCGCCCGCGATCGGGTCGTAGACGGCGTACAGGCAGGTGGCGAGATAGGTGTCGCCGAGGCGCCGGGCGAGGTCGTCGAGGTTGCGCAGGAGTTGCGCGGGCGGCAGGTCGAGCGCCGCCATGGTCTGCACGGCGGTGCGCAACTGGCCCATCATGGCGGCGGAGTGGAGGCCGTGGCCCATCACGTCGCCGACGACGAACGCGGTGCGGGCGCCGGGGAGTTTCACGGCGTCGAACCAGTCGCCGCCGACCCGTCCCAGCAGGGTGCCGGGCAGATAGCGGGTGGCGATGTCGCAGCCCGCCATCCGCGGCGGTATCCGCGGCAGCATGCTGTCCTGGAGGGTCTCGGCGACGCTCTCCTGGTGGGTGTACATGCGCGCGTTGTCCAGCACGAGGCCCGCGCGGGCGGCGAGTTCGGCGCCGGTGACCCGGTCCATGTCGTCGAACTCGCCGCGCTCGGGGTGGCGCAGCAGGACCATGAAGCCGAGGACGACGTCGCGTGCCTTCAGCGGGACGACGAGCATCGACCGGCCCGTGATCAGGGGCCGGAGGTCGCGCTTGTCGAACTGCGAGGCGACGGCGTGGCCCAGCTGCTCGCTGATGCGCGGGACGAGGACGGGTTCGCCGCTGGTCATGCACTGGAAGAACGGGGTGTGCTCCGGAAAGGGCATGGCCTCGCCGAGGGGCACGACGTCGTCCCAGCGGCCGGGTTCGTCGGTGTGCTCCAGGGCGACCCGGTGCCACATGGTCGTGGTGTCCGGCACGCCCTCGGGGAACTCCTCGCCGGCGACGACCTGTTCGCGCAGATAGGTGCAGGCGACGTCGGTGAAGCGCGGCACGACGGCCCTGCTGACCTCGCCGACGGTGCGGGTCAGGTCGAGGGAGGTGCCGATCCTCCCGCTGACCTCGTTGAGGAACTCCAGGCGTTCGCGGACGGCGGCGTGCTCGAGGTCGTCGCCCTCGTCGCCCTCACCCTCGTCCTCGGGCGCGGGCCGGCCGGCGGCCGCGGCGCGGGCGGCCCGCTCGCGGCGGGCCCTGCGCCCGACCCGGCGGGCGACACCCCAGTCGGGGGTGACGGGAACCCGGTCGTTCTGGCTGAACTCCAGGATCGGATAGCCCAGTTCGAGGACCTGGGCGACGATGCGGGCGCTCTCGCCGACGCTCATGCTGGGCAGGATCTCGGGGAGCCGGCGGGCGAGGTCCTCGGCGCCGGGGAAGTCGGTGTGCAGGGCGAAGCCGGGCGCGATGCGCTCGACGTGCGGGCCGTCGTCCCGGTCGGGCCGGTGCAGGGCCTCGGCGTCGGCGGCCAGCACCAGCAGCCGCTCGTTGCCCGGTCCGACGAGGGGGTAGGCCCACCACAGCACGTCGACGCGGCGTCTTTCCCCTCCCGCGGGCCGGGGCGCCGTACCGGCCCGCTCGGGCACGGTCAGCCGGGCCCGCCCGGCGGCCGGGTAACCCAGCCCGCGGTCGAGGGAGTTCCCCAGCCCGGGCCCGAGGCCGTCGTGGGGCGCATGGCCGTCGTACGACGGGTCGTCGTCGTACGGCGCACGGCCGTCGTACGAGCCGTATGACAGGTGGTCGTCGTACGGCGGGTGGTCGTCGATGTCGGGGAGGGCGCCCGAGACGGGCAGCAGGTCGATGGCGGGCTCGCCGATCGCCTCTTCCCTCGGGACGCCGAACAGCCGGCGGGCGCCGCTGCTCCAGTGCGAGACGAGGCCGGCCCGGTCGACGACGACCACGGCGAGCGGGACCCGTCCGCTGTCCGCGTGCTCGGGTGGCGCACCGCTCGCCGCTCCGCGGCTGGGAGGTGTGTGCCTCTCGGTGCCACGGTCCATGGCCCAGAACCTCTCTCCCCAGAGCTGCACATGATCTCCCCCGCCGTCCCCACCGTACGGCGCCCGCCGCTCGGGATGTGCGGCAATTCTGGAATTGGTTTCACCGGGGAAGTGCTGGGTAACGGGCTTCCCCGGCGTTTCCTCAGTCCTCGTGGCCCAGTTGCAGATCACGCTCCGTGCGGCCGCCTCCGGCCATGTGCAGCACGGTGGCGACCGGCGGGTAACCCGCGGCGATGACGGTGTACTCGCCGGAGGACAGGTCGACGAAGCGGAAGGTGCCGTCCGGGCCCGTGGTGAGGGTGTCCACCACGTTGCCCGCGGCGTCCAGGAGCGTCACGCGCGCGTCCTCCACGGGCCTCCCGCCGCCGGCCCGGACCGTGCCGCGCAGCACGGCGCCGCCGGCGAGTTCGACGTCCTGGCGGGTCTCCCGCGAGGCCTGCACGGTGACCGGCAGCGCGGCGGGACGGAAGGCGGGGGCGCTGGCGGCGAGGGTGTACTCGCCGGCCACCAGCTCGGTGATGACGTACCCGCCCTCGCGCCCGCTGCGGGTACTGGCGACGACCTCGCCGTGGACGTTGGTGAGGGTGACGGCGGCGTCCCGCACGGGCGTGCCGTCGGCGGTGACGACGGCCCCGGCGAGGCGGCCGGCGCCGCCGAGGACGACGTCCAGCTCGACGGGGCGCTCGCCGACGGTCACGGAGACCGCCTGCGGCTGGTGCCCGCCGGCGGCGGCGATCAGGACGTACGACCCCGAGCCGGGCGTGGCCAGCGCGTACCGTCCGTCCTCGCCGCTGGCGCCGCGGCCGATCTGCTGCCCGGCCACGTCGATGAGGGTGAGCGCGGCGCGCGGCACGGCGGTTCCGTCGGGGTGCTGCACCGTGCCGCAGACGGGGACACCCGCGGTGTACGCGGTACGGGCCTGCGGGACGGTGGGGGTCACGGGCGCGGGCTCCGTTTCGGTGGCGTGGTGGGACACCAGCGGTTTCTCCTTGAGGAAGAAGGCGAGGACGAGGCCGAGGACGAGCACCGGTACCAGGTACAGGAAGATCCTCGGCATGGCGTCGGCGTACGCGCCGACGTAGGCGTCGCGCAGCGCCGGGGGCAGGGTGTGGACGAGTTGCGGGGTGACCGACTCGGGGTCGGGCAGGCCGGCGCCGGCGTCCGCGCCGCCGGGGAGGCGCTCGCGCAGGGAGTCGGTGAGCCGGTTCGCGAGGAGGGTGCCGAAGACGGCGGCGCCGACGCTGCCGCCGATCTGGCGGAAGTAGTTGTGGGCGCTGGTCGCGGTGCCGAGGTCGGCGGGGCGCACGGAGTTCTGCACGGCGAGGACGAGGACGGGCATCACCAGCCCGATGCCGGCGCCGAGGACCGCCATCCAGAGGCTGTAGTGCGGCCGGGGCGTGCCGGCCTCGAGCCGGGACAGCAGCCACATGCCGAGCACGGCGAGGGCGCCGCCGAGGACGGGGTACGTCCGGTAGCGGCCGGTGCGGGCGATGAGGTGTCCGGAGACGACCGAGGTGACGACGATGCCGCCCATCATGGGCAGCATGAGCAGCCCGGACTCGGTGGCGGAGGCGCCGTCGACCATCTGGAGGAAGGTCGGCAGGTAGCCGGCGGCGCCGAAGAGGGCGACGCCGGTCACCAGCCCCACGAGGCTGGTCAGGGTGAAGACGGAGTCGCGGAACAGCCGCAGCGGGATGAGGGGTTCGGCGGCGAAGCGCTCGACGACCACGAAGAGGACGGTGGCCAGGACGGCGCCCGCGCCGAGGGCCAGCACGGTGCGCGAGTCCCAGGCGTGCTCGGTGCCGCCCCAACTGGTCAGCAGGACCAGGCAGGTGGAGACGGCGGCGAGCAGCAGGGTGCCGAGCACGTCGAAGCGGGGCCTGGTGCGCGGCTTGGGCAGTTCGAGGACGACGGCGACGACGGCGAGGGTGAGCAGGCCGAAGGGGACGTTGATGTAGAAGCACCAGCGCCAGGACAGGTGGTCGGTGAAGTAGCCCCCGAGCAGCGGTCCCGCGACGGAGGCGAGGCCGAAGGCGGCGCCGATGAGGCCCATGAAGCGGGCGCGCCGCCGGGGCGGCACGATGTCCGCGATGATCGCCTGCACGCCGATCATGAGCCCGCCGGCGCCGACGCCCTGCACGGCGCGGAAGGCGATCAGCTGGTCCATGGTCCGCGCCCGTCCGGCCAGCGCGGAGCCGAGGACGAAGACGACGATCGCGAACTGGAAGACGCCCTTGCGGCCGAGGAGGTCGCCGAGCTTGCCGTAGACCGGCAGTCCGACGGTGGCGGTGAGCAGGTAGGCGGTGATCGCCCAGGACATCCTGTCCAGGCCGTGCAATTCACCGACGATCCTCGGCAGGGCGGTGGCGACGATCATCTGCTCCAGCGCCGCGAGGAGCAGCGCGAGCATGAGCGCGAAGAAGACCAGCCGCACCCGGCGGGGGCTCGGCCCGGCATGCCGGGCGGTCTCGGGCGCGGCGGGCGGTGGAGGTGCCGTCGCCGGTGCGCTCCGCGCTCCGTCGTGCAGGTCCTCCTGCACCAGAGTGGTCCCACCCACCTGCCGCTCCCCTCGTCGCGCCTGCCGCCCACGTCCCGCGTGAAGCGACAACTCCGGGCAAGCGCGACGAGTTACGGCACCGACCCGGTCCGAAGGGAGAACCACCCGAACCGGTGAGGGGGAGCAACGGTCAGGAGCCGTCGGGCCCTTGACCCGCGGCGTGCTACTTCTCGACCTCGGTGGCGAGGTTGCCGAGGATCGCGTCGTAGATCCGGCCGAGGCCCTTGGGGGCGAAGGTCCTCTCGAAGAAGCCGCCGATGCCGCCCGCGCCGGTCCAGGTGGTGGTCACGACGACGCGGGACCTGCCCTCCCCGGCCGGGGTGACCCGCCAGACGGTGACCATGGAGGAGTTGCGGTCCTTCTCGACCAGCTCGCCGTCGGTGGGTTCGGTGACCTCCAGGAGGCAGTCGCGGACGCGCTTGCTGGTGGCCTGGAGCTTCCAGTGGACGAGGGTGCCCTCTCCGTCGCCGCCCTCGCGCACCTCGTACTCGCTGAACTGCTCCGGCAGCAGCTTCGCGCGCGTGCCGGTGTAGTCGGCGATCGTGTCGAACACCGTGTCAGGGGCCGCCGCGACGACCCGCTCGGTGGTGGCCTCGACCTGCGCCATGGGGTTCCTCCAGGTCCTTGTTGCTCGGTGGTTCCTCGGATCGGGGCAAGCCAACCACCCCGGTCCCCGGCCGCCCAAATCGGGGGTGCGGAAGCGGTCGCGGGCCGGTCGGAAAGCACCTTCGCACGATCATGCGAACAAATGTTCTATTGTGAGTCCAGTGCTACCGAGGAGGCGCCATGCGCTGGGAGAACCCCGCCGCGGAGTCCGCCGCGACACCCGCCGTGCGATCCGCCGCGGCGCCCCGCCACGACCGGTCGCCGGACGCCGCGCTGTTCGGCGCGGACGCGGTCACCACCAGGACGTTCGACGTGCCGGAGTTCGCCGGGATCACGTTCCACGAGATCCGGGCCCGCACGATCCTCGACCGGGTGCCGGGCGCCTCCCGGATGCCGTTCGAGTGGACGGTGAACCCCTACCGGGGCTGCGCGCACGCGTGCGTGTACTGCTTCGCCCGCCGGACGCACGGCCACCTCGGCCTGGACACCGGCGTCGGCTTCGACAGCCGGATCGTCGTGAAGGTGAACGCGCCGGAACTGCTGCGCCGTCAGCTGGCCTCGCCGCGCTGGCACGGCGAGCACGTCGCGATGGGCACCGACGCGGACTGCTACCAGGGCGCCGAGGACCGCTACCGGCTGATGCCGGGCCTCCTCACCGCCCTGCGCGACCGGGCGAACCCCTTCTCGATCCTGACCAAGGGCACCCTGATCCTGCGCGACCTCGACCTGCTGAAGCAGTCCGCCGAGGTGACCGACGTCGGCGTCTCCGTGTCGGTCGGCTTCACCGACACGGAGCTGTGGCGCACCGTCGAGCCGGGCGCCCCGGCCCCGCAGCGGCGCCTGGACGTGGTCCGCGCGCTGACCGCGCACGGCATCGGCTGCGGGGTGCTGATGGCGCCGGTGATCCCCTTCCTCGGCGACCGGCCGGACCAGTTGCGCGCCACCGTCCGGGCGGTCGCGGCGGCCGGGGCCACCTCCGTCACCCCGCTGGTGCTGCACCTGCGGCCCGGCGCCCGCGAGTGGTTCACGGCCTGGCTCGGACGGCACCACCCGCATCTGGTGCGCCGCTTCGAGCGGCTGTACGCGGACGGCGCCTACGCGCCGAAGTGGTACCAGCGCCGGATCACCCGTCAGGTCCACGACCTGGCCGGGGAGTACGGGATCGGCCCCGGGCGCGTGGGGATGCCCCGCCGGCTCCCGCCGCCCGGGCCGGTGACCGAGCCCGCCGCGACCGGACCGGGCCGGCTCGGCCTGCTCTGAGCGCGTTCGTGGGCAACCGGCGGCCCGATCGGGTCAAGTATCGGCAGAACAGGTTCTTCCGGGCGCCGGCCCCGGGACGATGCGCCGAGGACCGTGATCCACGCGGTCCGTCGACCTCCGTCCTGGGAGGACCCCATGAGGAAACGCGCAGCAGCGCTGTGCGGTGCCGCCGCCGTCGTGGCCGGGGCGCTGGCCGCCGTGCCCGCCGACGCGAGCCCGTCGCCCGCCGCGAAGGCCGCGCCGGCCGCCGGACCCGCCTGGAAGAAGTGCGGCACCACCGACCACCCGACGCTCCAGTGCGCTTCCCTGGAGGTGCCGCTCGACCACGCCGACCCGGGCGGGGAGCGGATCACGCTCGCGCTGTCCCGGGTGCCGCACACCGCCGGGACGTACCAGGGGCCGCTGCTCGTCAACCCGGGCGGGCCCGGCGGCAGCGGACTGAAACTCGCCGGGTTCGTCGCGTCGTCGCTGCCGAAGGAGGTGGCCGCGCAGTACGACGTCATCGGCTTCGACCCGCGCGGGGTGGGCCGGAGCACGCCGGCCCTGAACTGCCGGCCGGGCCACTTCGCCCCGGTGCGCCCGGACTCCGTCCCCTCCACCGGCGAGGTCGAGCGCGCCAACCTCGCGCGGGTGAGGGCCTTCGCCGAGGACTGCGGGAAGAAGTACGCGCGCGTGCTGCCGCACATCGACACCCTGAGCACGGTCCGGGACATGGACGCGATCCGCCGGGCCGTCGGCGCGCCGCGGCTGAACTACTTCGGTTACTCCTACGGCACCTACCTGGGCGCGGTCTACGCCAAGCTGTACCCGGAGCGGGTGCGGCGCCTGGTCCTCGACTCGGTCGTCGACCCCACCGGCGTCTGGTACGACGACAACCTCACCCAGGACCTGGCCTTCGACGACCGTCACCGCGCCCTCATGGCGTGGATCGCGCGGCACGACGCCGCCTACCGGCTCGGCACGGACCCGGCCCGCGTCGAGGCGAAGTGGTACGCCATGCGGGCCGCCCTGGCGGAGAAACCGGCGGGCGGCAAGGTGGGGGCCGCCGAACTGGAGGACACCTTCATGCCGGGCGGTTACTACAACGGCTACTGGCCGTACCTGGCCGACGCGTTCGCCGCGTACGTCAACGACCGCGACGCCGGTCCGCTGGTCGAGACGTACGAGGACTTCGGCGCGGTCGACGCCGCCGGGGGCAACGGCTACAGCGTCTATACGGCGGTGCAGTGCCGCGACGCCCGCTGGCCGCGCGACTGGGACGCGTGGCGCTCCGACAACTGGTCGGCCCACCGGAAGGCGCCGTTCATGACCTGGAGCAACGCCTGGTACAACGCGCCGTGCGCGTTCTGGCCGGTCCGCCCGCGGAACCCGGTGAACGTCGCGAACGGCCGGCTGTCACCGGCGCTGCTGTTCCAGGCGACGGACGACGCGGCCACCCCGTACGAGGGTGGCGCGACGATGCACGCCCTGCTCGGCGGGTCCAGCCTCGTCGTCGAGGAGGGCGGCGGCAACCACGGCATCACCCTGAGCGGGAACACCTGCCTGGACGCCCACCTGGCGGCCTACCTGACCGACGGCACGGTGCCGCGCGGGACCGGCCGGGCCGACGCGGTGTGCGAGGCGCTGCCGGACCCGGAGCCGCTGAGCGCGAAGGTCGGCTCCGGCACGGCACAGGGCACGACGCTGCACGGGCTGCTCGGCTTCCGCGGCTGACGCCCCGCCGGCCGCGCCCCCGCCGGCCGCGCCCCGTCGGGGGGGCGACCTCGTCGGGGCGTTGTCACACCCGTGGTCCACCATGGAGGCATGAGTGGACTGACCAGGATCCCCGCCCCCGACGGGGTCGCCGCCGCCGCGCAGTACACGCACGTCGTGCTGGGCACGGGCCGTCTCGTGGCCGTCTCGGGCCAGTTGCCCCTGGACGAGCGGGGCCGGACGGTCGGCGAGGGCGATCCGCGGGCCCAGGCCCGTCAGGTCTTCGAGAACCTGCGGCGCTGCCTGGCCGCCGCCGGGGCGACCTTCGACGACGTCGTCAAACTCACCTACTTCGTCACCGACATGGCGCACATGCCGGCCGTCCGCGAGGCCCGCGCCGCGCACATACCCGACGACCGGCTGCCGGCCGCCTCGGCCGTGCAGGTGGCCGCGCTGGTCCGGCCGGAGTTCCTGATGGAGATCGAGGCGTTCGCGGTGACCGGCGCATGACGGCTCTCCGGGTGCGCGAGATGGCCCTCGGCGACTGCGACCGGGTCTCGGAGATCCGCGTCCGCGGCTGGCAGAGCGCCTACCGGGGCCTGGTGCCGCAGTCCCACCTCGACGCCCTCAGCGTGACCGAGGACGCCGAGCGGCGCCGCGGCTGGTTCGCGCGCGGCGACGGCGGCGTGGTGAATCTGGTCGCGGAGCGGGCCGGCGAGGTGGTGGGCTGGGCCGCGCACGGCGCCTACCGGGAGGGCGAAGTGCGCACCGAGGACGCCGAGTTGTACGCGATCTACGTCGATCCCGCCCATGTCGGCGGAGGCATCGGAGGGGCGCTCCTGGCCGAGTCGGTACGGCGGAGCACGGCCGCCGGCCACCGCCGCATGCACCTGTGGGTGCTCAAGGAGAACACCCCGGCCCGCCGCTTCTACGAGCACGCGGACTTCCGGGCGGACGGCACGGAGGAACCCTTCGAGGTCGCCGGCGAGCGGATACCGGAGGTCCGCTACACCCGGTTCCTGACGGTCTGACATCCCGGCCGTGGCACCCCGGCCCTTGGCGCCCCGCAGCCCTGGCGTCCCGGCGGCCCTGGCGCCCACGGCCGGATCGCCCGGCGGTCGACGGACGACCGGGGGCCGGGGCCGGGGACCGACCGCCGTCCATGGCCCGGCCCGGCAGCCCGGCAACCGCCCCCGGCGACCGGCGCCCCGACCGGCCCACGCCCCAGGAGCCCGCGGTCAGCAGTCAGGAGACCGCAGCCCGGCAGTCCGCAGTCTCACCGGCCACCGCCGGCGCGACGCCCGCCCCGCGCGCGCCGCCCCGTCCCGCCGCTCACCGCTCACCGCTGCCGGGGGATGCGCGCCAGCGCGCGTACCGCCGCCTCCGCGAGGAGGGGATGGGCGAGGGCGTCGTCGAGGACGGGGCGGGCGCGGTCGTCGCCCAGGGCTCCGAGGCCCTCCACGCACGCGAGGGCGACCCGCCGGTGCGGGTCGTGCGGGCGCAGCCGCCGCCGCAGCGTGGTGATCAGCGCGGGCACCGCCTCGGGCGCGCGCAGCTCCACCAGGAGCCGGACGGGGTGCAGGGCGTAGGCGACGCGCAGTTCGTTGGTCGCGAGGGCGGCCGCCGCCCGCGCGGTGCGCGGGTCGCCCAGGCGCGCCAGGGCGTGGGCGGCGGAGGCGCAGCGGGGCGGGTCGCGGTGGTTCAGGAGGAGGACGAGGGTCTCGAAGGCGCGCCGGTCCCCGGCCAGCCCGAGGCGGAACGCGGCCAGTTCCCTCGCCCACAGGGGCTGCCCGGCGGCGGTGAGCACGTCCGCGAGCGCGTCGTGGTCCCCGGCCGCCGCCAACTCCTCGAAGGCGGCGCCCCCTCCCGACTCCCGCCGTAAGCGTTCCGTGAGCGATCGCAACTCCTCGTCCATGGGGGCGAGCCTAGAACGGTGGGACCGACGTCGGGACGCACATCACCAACACGGGGGCTGGCGCGCTCGTTACCCACCGGTTAAGCTCATACGAGCGGGTTACCCACCCGCACCCCCGTTCGCGACGGCCTGGTGACGCAGCCGCCGCGGCGGAGTCGGTTCGGTACCTCAGGTATCGCTTCGCACGACCCGGCCACGGGACAGGGCCGGTCGGTCATCACCGTTCCCCGGACGTGTGCACGTCCGCGGCGACGGTACCGGGCGTGTGCGCTCGCAGCCCGTCAACACCCGCACCGAGCACTCCTCTTCACGCACCCCCGGTGCGTCCGGACCGTCCTTCGGGGCCGCCGGGCGCACCCGGGGCCGCTTCCAGTCGTCACCCTCATTCCTGGAGTCCCGCCATGGCCACTCCCCTGTCCCCCGCCCCCCTCTCCGACCTGCGGACGATCGCCGTCGTCGGTCTCGGCACCATGGGCACCGGTATCGCCGAGGTGCTGGCCAAGGCCGGCCGCACGGTGATCGGCATCGACGTCAGCGAGGCCCAGGCCGCGCGGTCGCTCGCCGCCCTGGAGGCCGCCACCGCCCGTGCCGTGGAGCGCGGCCGCCTCACCGCTCAGGAGCGCGCCGGCGTCCTCGCCCGGGTCCGCACCGGCACCGACCTCGCGGCGGCGGCCGACGCCGACCTGGTCATCGAGGTGGCGCCGGAGTCGTACGAGATCAAGCAGCAGATCTTCCGGGAACTGGACGGGATCGTGCGCCCCGAGGCGATCCTGGCGACCGGCACCAACGCGCTGTCCGTCACCCGGCTCGCCGCCGACTCGGCGCGCCCCGAGCGGGTGCTGGGCCTGCACTTCTTCAACCCGGCACCGGCGATGAAGCTGGTCGAGGTCGTCTCCTCGGTGCTGACCGCCCCCGCCGCCGTCGCCGCGGTCACCGACCTCGCCCTCGACCTGGGCAAGGAGCCGGTGGCGGTCGGGGACCGCCCCGGTTTCGTCGCGGACGGGCTGCTGTTCGGCTACCTCAACCAGGCCGCCGCGATGTACGAGGCGAAGTACGCCTCCCGTGAGGACATCGACGCCGCGATGCGGCTCGGCTGCGGTCTGCCGATGGGCCCGCTCGCCCTGCTCGACCTGATCGGCGTCGACACCGCGCGGACGGTCCTGGAGGCCATGTACGCCGAGTCCCACGACCGGCTGCACGCCCCCGCGCCGATCCTCAAGCAGCTCGGCGAGGCGGGCCTGACCGGCCGCAAGTCGGGCCGCGGCTTCTACACCTACGACGCCCCCGGCAGCGCGACCGTCGTGCCGGACGCCCTGACGCCCGTCGCCGGCGCCTCCGGCGTCCCCGGCCGTCCGGTGCGCACCGTCGGCGTCGCCGGCTCGGGCACGATGGCCTCCGGCATCGCCGAGGTGTTCGCGAAGGCGGGTCACGACGTCGTCCTGGCCGCCCGCAGCGAGGAGAAGGCGCGGACGGCGAAGGCCCGGATCGGCAAGTCCCTCGCGCGTTCCGTGGACAAGGGCCGGCTCACCGCCGAGGCCGCCGCGCAGACGCTGGAGCGGATCACCCCGGCCGGCTCCTACGACGCCTTCGCCGACGTCGACCTGGCCGTCGAGGCGGTCGCCGAGGACCTGGACGTCAAGCGGCAGTTGTTCGCGGCGCTGGACAAGGTGTGCAAGCCGGGTGCGGTGCTGGCCACGACCACCTCCTCGCTGCCGGTCGTCGCGCTGGCCCGCGCCACCTCGCGCCCGCAGGACGTGATCGGCATGCACTTCTTCAACCCGGCGCCCGCGATGAAGCTGGTCGAGGTCGTCCGCACGGTGCTGACGGCCGAGGACGTGCACGCGACGGTCCACGAGGTCTGCGGCAGGATCAGGAAACACGCCGTGGACTGCGGCGACCGGGCGGGCTTCATCGTGAACGCCCTGCTGTTCCCGTACCTCAACAACGCGATCAAGATGGTGCAGGAGCACTACGCCTCGCTCGACGACATCGACGCGGCGATGAAGCTGGGCGGCGGCTACCCGATGGGCCCCTTCGAGCTGCTGGACGTCGTCGGGCTGGACGTCTCGCTGGCGATCGAGAAGGTCCTGCACCGCGAGTTCCGCGACCCGGGGCTGGCCCCGGCGCCGCTCCTGGAGCACCTGGTGGCCGCGGGCTGCCTCGGCCGCAAGACGGGCCGTGGCTTCCGCGAACATGCCCGCCGCTGACGGCCCCGGCGACCGGTCCGGGGCCCGCGAGGACTGGGGCGGGCTGCTCGGACCGGCGGCCCCTCCCCCGCCCGCGTGGGGCGGGGGAGGTCCCGGACACGCGCACCGAGCTGCGCACATGCAGTACGTTCAGGGCATGCCCCAGCCCGCCAGGTCCTCACGTACACCAGCCACGCCCGACGCGCCGGAGAGTGCCGCCGGCTCCCGCGCGGCGGCCCAGCGGCTCAAGATGCGCCGTGAACTGGCGGCCGCCGCGATGGAGCTGTTCGCGACCAAGGGGTACGAGGCCACCACCGTCGACGAGATCGCGGCCGCGGCCGGGGTCGCCCGCCGGACCTTCTTCCGCCACTTCCGCTCCAAGGAAGAGGCGATCTTCCCCGATCACGACGACACCCTGATCCGCGCCGAGGCGGTGCTGAACGCGGCCCCCGCGCACGAGCACCCCCTCGACACGGTGTGCCGCGGCATCAAGGAAGTGATGAGGATGTACGCGGCCCGGCCGGAGATCTCGGTCGCCCGCTACAAGCTCACCCGCGAGGTGCCCACCCTGCGCGAGGCGGAGATCGCGTCGGTGGCGCGCTACGAGCGCCTCTTCACCCGTTACCTGCTGGGGCACTTCGACGAGCACGCCCACGACGACGACGCCAACGACGACCCGCTGCTGGCCGAGGTCGCCGCCTCCGCGGTGGTCACCGCCCACAACCACGTCCTGCGGCGCTGGCTGCGGGCCGGCGGCCAGGGCGACGTGGAGGCCCAGCTCGACCACGCCTTCGGGATCGTGCGGAAGACGTTCGGCACCGGCATCGGCGCCGGGCGCGGCACCGCCGGGGCGCGTCCGGCCGCCGCGGCGGTCTCCGAGCAGGGCGAGGTCCTGGTGACGGTCGCCCGCACCGACGCCCCGCTGCACGAGGTCATGCGGACCATCGAGCAGGCGCTCAAGGAGCGTTGAACCGCCCCTCGCGAGCCCCTCGCGAGCCCTTCACGAGCCACTGACGAGCTCCTCGCGAGCCACTGACGCTGTGACGACGGCCACCCCACCGGGTGGCCGTTTTGGCACGTCAGGGCACCTTTTCCCGCGGATTTCCGAGCCCGTTCGATCGATCATCGCTCATTTGTCACGTAAAGATTTCACCTGAGAGGAAGTTCTGGCACTCAGTGCCTTGCGAGGTGACACGCGGTGTCATACGTTGAAGGAGTCCGGGCGGCCGACGTGCAGAGACCTTTCGTACGTCGGCTGTCCCCGCAAGCCCTCCCCCGGCACACCGAAGGCCGGGGGGACCCCCGGCTCGCGCGCCCGGACGCCTGCGTCACAGGCAACCTCCCGCGCCACAAAGCGCCGCCGTACCGCACCACCCGCCGAACCGACGGCACCTCCCACCCACCCTCAGCAGCACCGACGTAACCATCGGCGCCCCTCCCTCAGGGCGCTCACCGCCGGAGGCAACACCGTGACCGTGAAGGACATCCTGGACGCGATCCAGTCGCCGGACTCGACGCCGGCCGACTTCGCCGCCCTGCCCCTCCCCGAGTCGTACCGCGCGATCACCGTGCACAAGGACGAGACGGAGATGTTCGCGGGGCTCGCCACCCGCGACAAGGACCCCCGAAAGTCGATCCACCTGGACGACGTGCCGGTGCCGGAACTCGGCCCGGGCGAGGCCCTGGTGGCCGTCATGGCCTCCTCGGTCAACTACAACTCCGTGTGGACGTCGATCTTCGAGCCGGTGTCGACGTTCAGCTTCCTGGAGCGCTACGGCAGGCTCAGCGAGCTGACCAAGCGCCACGACCTGCCGTACCACATCATCGGCTCCGACCTCGCGGGCGTCGTCCTGCGCACCGGCCCCGGCGTCAACTCCTGGAAGCCCGGTGACGAGGTCGTCGCGCACTGCCTGTCGGTCGAGCTGGAGTCCAGCGACGGCCACAACGACACGATGCTCGACCCCGAGCAGCGCATCTGGGGCTTCGAGACCAACTTCGGCGGCCTCGCCGAGATCGCGCTGGTCAAGTCCAACCAGCTGATGCCCAAGCCGGACCACCTCAGCTGGGAGGAGGCCGCCGCCCCGGGCCTGGTCAACTCCACCGCCTACCGGCAGCTCGTCTCGCGCAACGGCGCCGGCATGAAGCAGGGCGACAACGTCCTGATCTGGGGCGCCAGCGGCGGGCTCGGCTCCTACGCCACGCAGTTCGCGCTGGCCGGCGGCGCCAACCCGATCTGCGTGGTGAGCAGCCCCCAGAAGGCGGACATCTGCCGGGCCATGGGCGCCGAGGCGATCATCGACCGCAACGCCGAGGACTACCGGTTCTGGAAGGACGAGCACACCCAGGACCCGAAGGAGTGGAAGCGCTTCGGCAAGCGCATCCGCGAACTGACCGGCGGCGAGGACATCGACATCGTCTTCGAGCACCCCGGCCGCGAGACCTTCGGCGCGAGCGTCTACGTCACCCGCAAGGGCGGCACCATCACCACCTGCGCCTCCACCTCGGGCTACATGCACGAGTACGACAACCGCTACCTGTGGATGTCGCTGAAGCGGATCATCGGCTCGCACTTCGCGAACTACCGCGAGGCCTGGGAGGCCAACCGCCTCGTCGCCAAGGGCAAGATCCACCCCACCCTGTCGAAGGTCTACTCCCTGGAGGAGACCGGCCAGGCCGCCTACGACGTGCACCGCAACCTCCACCAGGGCAAGGTCGGCGTGCTGTGCCTGGCCCCCGAGGAGGGCCTGGGCGTGCGCGACGCGGAGAAGCGCGCCCAGCACGTCGACGCCATCAACCGCTTCCGGAACGTCTGAGGTCACAGATGACTGAGCGTCAGAAGGACCGGCCGTGGCTGATGCGCACGTACGCCGGTCACTCCACGGCGGAGGCGTCCAACGAGCTGTACCGGCGCAACCTCGCCAAGGGCCAGACGGGCCTGTCGGTGGCGTTCGACCTGCCGACGCAGACCGGCTACGACTCCGACCACGTCCTCGCCCGCGGCGAGGTCGGCCGGGTCGGCGTGCCGGTGGCCCACCTCGGTGACATGCGCCGGCTGTTCCAGGACATCCCCCTGGAGCAGATGAACACCTCGATGACCATCAACGCCACCGCCATGTGGCTGCTGGCGCTCTACCAGGTCGTCGCCGAGGAGCAGGGTGCGGACCTCACCAGGCTCCAGGGCACGACCCAGAACGACATCGTCAAGGAGTACCTGTCCCGGGGCACCCACGTGTTCCCGCCGGGGCCGTCGCTCCGCCTGACGACCGACATGATCGCGTACACGGTCTCCCACATGCCCAAGTGGAACCCGATCAACATCTGCAGCTACCACCTGCAGGAGGCGGGCGCCACGCCGGTCCAGGAGATCGCGTACGCGATGTCGACGGCGATCGCCGTGCTGGACGCGGTCCGCGACAGCGGCCAGGTGCCGCGGGAGCGCATGGGCGACGTCGTCGGCCGCATCTCCTTCTTCGTCAACGCGGGCGTCCGCTTCGTCGAGGAGATGTGCAAGATGCGCGCCTTCGGCCGCATCTGGGACCGCGTCACGCGCGAGCGGTACGGCATCGAGGACCCCAGGCACCGCCGCTTCCGCTACGGCGTCCAGGTCAACTCCCTCGGACTGACCGAGGCGCAGCCGGAGAACAACGTCCAGCGGATCGTGCTGGAGATGCTGGCCGTGACCCTGTCCAAGGACGCACGCGCGCGTGCGGTGCAGCTGCCGGCCTGGAACGAGGCGCTGGGCCTGCCCCGCCCCTGGGACCAGCAGTGGTCGCTGCGCATGCAGCAGGTGCTGGCCTACGAGAGCGACCTGCTGGAGTACGGCGACATCTTCGAGGGCTCGAAGGTGATCGAGGCGAAGGTGGACGAGCTGGTCGAGGAGTCGCTCACGGAGATCGAGCGGATCCAGGAGATGGGCGGCGCGATGGCCGCCGTCGAGTCCGGCTACCTCAAGTCGCAGCTGGTGTCCTCGCACGCCGAGCGCCGGGCCCGCATCGAGTCCGGCCAGGAGAAGATCGTCGGCGTCAACGTCTTCGAGACGACCGAGCCGAACCCGCTGACCGCCGATCTCGACACGGCGATCCAGACGGTCGACCCGGCCGTCGAGGCCCGCGTGATCGCCTCCCTCCAGCACTGGCGCGACACCCGCTACCAGCCGCCCTTCAACCATCCGCGCCCCTGCAAGGCGCTGGAGAGGCTGAAGGAGGCCGCCAAGGGCACCGACAACCTCATGGAGGCCACCCTGGAGTGCGCCCGCGCCGGCGTCACGACCGGCGAGTGGGCCGGGGCGCTGCGCGAGGTGTTCGGCGAGTTCCGCGCCCCGACGGGCGTCTCCTCGGCACCCGTGGCGATCCCCGCCGAGGCGGGCTCGGCCCTGTCCGAGGTGCGCCGCAGGGTGGAGCTGACGGCCGAGGACCTCGGCGTCGGCAAGCTGCGCTTCCTGGTCGGCAAGCCGGGCCTGGACGGGCACTCCAACGGCGCCGAGCAGATCGCCGTCCGCGCGCGCGACGCCGGCTTCGAGGTGGTCTACCAGGGCATCCGGCTGACGCCGGAGCAGATCGTGGACGCGGCCGTCGCCGAGGACGTGCACGCGGTCGGCCTGTCGATCCTGTCCGGATCGCACGCCCAGCTGGTGCCCGACGTCCTCGAACGGCTGCGTGTGGCCGGTGCCACAGACATTCCGGTGATCGCCGGTGGCATCATCCCCGGTGGGGACGCCGAGCAGCTCAGGGCCGCCGGAGTGGCCGCGGTGTTCACCCCGAAGGACTTCGACATCACCGGGATCATCGGCCGCATCGTCGACGAGATCCGGAAAGCGAACAAGCTCGACCCCCTGGAGGTCCCCGCATGACCGCCCACCCGTCACCCGCCACCGCCCTTCCGACGGGCGGCTCCGCCGCACACACCGTCAATCGTCTGCGTCCCCGCCGCTCCTGTCTCGCGGTACCGGGCAGCAACCCGCGCTTCCTGGAGAAGGCCCAGGGCCTCCCCGCGGACCAGGTCTTCCTCGACCTGGAGGACGCGTGCGCCCCGCTCGCCAAGCCCGAGGCGCGGCACACCATCGTCAAGTTCCTCAACGAGGGCGACTGGACGGGCAAGACCAGGGTCGTGCGCGTCAACGACTGGACGACCGAGTGGACGTACCGCGACGTCGTCACCGTCGTCGAGGGCGCGGGGCCGAACCTCGACTGCATCATGCTGCCGAAGGTGCAGAACGCCCAGCAGGTCGTCGCCCTCGACCTGCTGCTGACGCAGATCGAGAAGACGATGGGCTTCGAGGTCGGCCGCATCGGCATCGAGGCGCAGATCGAGAACGCCCAGGGCCTCAACAACGTCAACGAGATCGCGCAGGCCTCCCCGCGCATCGAGACGATCATCTTCGGCCCGGCCGACTTCATGGCGTCGATCAACATGAAGTCGCTGGTCGTGGGCGAGCAGCCGCCCGGCTACCCGGCGGACGCCTACCACTACATCCTGATGAAGATCCTGATGGCCGCCCGCGCCAACGACCTCCAGGCCATCGACGGCCCCTACCTGCAGATCCGCAACGTCGACGGCTACCGCGAGGTCGCGCGGCGCGCCGCCGCGCTCGGCTTCGACGGCAAGTGGGTGCTGCACCCGGGCCAGGTCGAGGCGTCCAACGAGATCTTCTCCCCGTCCCAGGAGGACTACGACCACGCCGAGCTGATCCTGGACGCGTACGACTACTACACGTCCGAGGCGGGCGGCAGGAAGGGCTCCGCGATGCTCGGCGACGAGATGATCGACGAGGCCAGCCGCAAGATGGCGCTGGTCATCTCCGGCAAGGGGCGCGCGGCCGGCATGCGGCGCACCACGAAGTTCGAGACCCCCGTCAACTAAGGAGCGCTGAGCGCGATGCAGTTCGGACGCACCTACGAGGAGTTCGAGGTCGGGGCGGTCTACAAGCACTGGCCCGGAAAGACGGTCACGGAGTACGACGACCACCTCTTCTGCCTCCTCACCATGAACCACCACCCGCTCCACATGGACAGCAACTACGCGGAGCACACGACCGACTTCGGCAAGAACGTCGTGGTGGGGAACTACGTCTACTCGCTGCTGCTCGGCATGTCCGTGCCGGACGTCTCCGGCAAGGCGATCGCCAACCTGGAGATCGAGTCGCTGCGGCACGTGGCGCCGACCTTCCACGGCGACACGATCTACGGCGAGACGACCGTGCTCGACAAGTGGCCGTCGAAGTCGAAGAACGACCGCGGGATCGTCCACGTCGAGACCAAGGGCTACAAGCAGGACGGCACGCTGGTGTGCGTGTTCCGCCGCAAGGTCATGGTGCCCACGGAGACGTACATCAAGGAGCGCGGCGGTGAGCAGCCCGGCCGCCCGGAGCTGAACGACCCTTCGGAAAAGACGGAGAAGTAGCCATGGCGCGACTCGCCCAGACCGCCGGTCTGACCGACGTCCAGCAGGAGATCCTCGCGACCGTCCGCGACTTCGTGGACAAGGAGATCATTCCGGTCGCCACCGAGCTGGAGCACCGCGACGAGTACCCGCAGGCGATCGTCGACGGCCTGAGGGAACTGGGGCTGTTCGGCCTGATGATCCCCGAGGAGTACGGGGGCCTGGGCGAGTCGCTCCTCACCTACGCCCTGTGCGTCGAGGAGATCGCCCGCGGCTGGATGTCCGTCTCCGGCATCATCAACACGCACTTCATCGTGGCGTACATGCTCAAGCAGCACGGCACCCAGGAGCAGAAGGACCACTTCCTGCCGCGGATGGCGGCCGGCGACATCAGGGGCGCGTTCTCGATGTCGGAGCCGGGGCTCGGCTCCGACGTGTCGGCGATCACGTCGAAGGCGGTGCGGGACGGCGAGGAGTACGTCCTCAACGGCCAGAAGATGTGGCTGACGAACGGCGGCACGTCGTCGCTGGTGGCCGTTCTCGTGCGAAGTGACGAAGGACACCCCGAGGGGACCGCGCCCCACAAGTCGATGACGACCTTCCTGGTGGAGAAGGAGCCCGGCTTCGGCGAGGTCCGCCCCGGCCTCACCATCCCGGGCAAGATCGACAAGATGGGCTACAAGGGTGTCGACACCACCGAGCTCATCATGGACGGCCTGCGGATTCCCGCGGACCGGGTGCTCGGCGGGGTCACCGGCCGCGGTTTCTACCACATGATGGACGGCGTGGAGGTCGGCCGCGTCAACGTCGCCGCGCGTGGCTGCGGCGTCGCCCAGCGTGCCTTCGAGCTGGGTGTGGGCTACGCCCAGCAGCGGCACACCTTCGGCAAGGCGATCGCCCAGCACCAGGCCATCCAGTTCAAACTGGCCGAGATGGCTACCAAGGTCGAGGCCGCCCATGCCATGATGGTGAACGCGGCACGCAAAAAGGACTCCGGGGAGCGAAACGACCTCGAGGCGGGGATGGCGAAGTACCTCGCCTCCGAGTACTGCAAGGAGGTCGTGGAGGACGCCTTCCGGATCCACGGCGGCTACGGCTTCTCCAAGGAGTACGAGATCGAGCGCCTCTACCGGGAGGCCCCGATGCTGCTCATCGGCGAAGGTACGGCCGAGATCCAGAAGATGATCATCGGGCGCAGACTGCTCGAAGAGTATCGATTCCAGGGCTAGATGTCCGGTTGGGGGTGTTTTCTTCGAGAAGAAGATCACACCCCGTCAACCACCCCTCGCCGTCGACTCGGCTTCCTGGCTTACCCAGTTACGGCCCAGAACCGCTACGATCGCGGGAAAGCCGCCGTCCCCCTGTCGAAGCGCGGCATCATTCGCTACGAAGGTCATCCATGCCCCACAGCCAAACCTCTGCACCTCGCGACAGCCTGGCCGGCGTACGCCTTGCGCGCGGAGCATCGCCGTGGCTCCTCCCGACCGTCGCCACCGCCGCCGTCAGCCTGGTCCGCGCCCGCCGCTCGGGTGTCGCCAAGGCCGTCGCCGTGCCCGCCACCGCTCTCGCGGCGGGCATGCTGTGGTTCTTCCGCGACCCCGAGCGCGAGATCGCGTCCGGCAGGGTCATCTCCCCCGCCGACGGTGTGGTGCAGAGCATCATGCCGTGGAAGGACGGACGGACCCGGGTCGCGATCTTCATGAGCCCGCTCAACGTCCACGTCAACCGCGCCCCGCTGGCCGGCACGGTGACGTCGGTCGAGCACATCCCGGGCGGGTTCGTGCCGGCCTTCAACAAGGAGAGCGAGAACAACGAGCGCGTCGTCTGGCACTTCGACACCGAGCTCGGTGACATCGAGATGATCCAGATCGCCGGAGCCGTCGCCCGCCGCATCGTCCCCTACATCCCCGAGGGCACGAAGGTCGAGCAGGGCGAGCGGATCGGCCTGATCCGCTTCGGCTCCCGCGTCGACATCTACCTGCCCGAGGGCGTGGACGTCGCGGTCGAGGTGGGACAGAAGACCGTGGCGGGGGTGACTCGCATTGACCGTGATTGACCCGGAGACCCAGGGTGGCTGGGTGCCCGAGGCCGACGAGGTGGACGAAGAGGAGGAGATGCCCCTCTCCCTCCGCCTGTCGATAGCCGACACCCTCACCCTCGGCAACGCCACGTGCGGATTCATGGCGGTGTACTTCACCACCACCGGCATCCTCATCCCGCACCTCACCGACAGCCAGGAGTCCGGCATGGCGCGCAACAGCGCGGCCACGGCGGTCATCCTGATGCTCTGCGCGGCGGTCTTCGACCTGTTCGACGGCCTGGTCGCACGCAAGCTGCGCTCGTCGCCGATGGGCGCGGAGCTGGACAACCTCTCCGACCTGATCAGCTTCGGCCTGGCACCGGCGTACTTCGTCCTCGTCTACGGCATGGTGGCGGACGACGCCTACCAGCGGGTGGCCGCGGTCGGGGCGATCGTCGTCCTGCTGGCGGTGGTGCTCAGACTCGCGCGCTTCTCCTGCGTGACACCGACGAACGGCATGTTCCAGGGGATGCCGTCACCGTTCGGGGCGCTGACGGTGGTCTCGATCGTGCTGCTGGAGCTGCCCTTCGTGGCGACGCTCCTCGCCATCCTGGGCACCGCCTGGCTGATGGTGAGCCGGGTGGAGTACCCGAAGCCGCGGGGCCGCCTGGCCGGCGCGATGCTCGGCTGGATCGTGCTGTCGATGGGCCTGCTGACCGCCTGGGCCTTCGACGCCCCCGGCGGCCAGCTACTGCTCCAGACGGGCTGCGCGCTCCAGCTGGTCATGGGCGCGGTCATCCCGCTGTTCGCCACGGCCCGCCGGGTGAACACCTTCCGCGGCAACCGGCGCGAGGCCCGCGCGGCCCAGCTGCCGTAACGCTCCTCCACCGCCGACGGGTGTGGCCCGGACCTCGAAGGTCCGGGCCACACCCGTTTCGCGTGCAGGGGCTCGCGCCGCGCGCCGGACCGGGGTCGGACGGGGTCACGTCAGCCCGGTCCAGGTCAGACCGGCCCGGCTCGGCCCAGGCTTGCACAGCCCGGCGCAGGTCGGGTCAGGCCGGCTCGGCCCAGGAGGCCGGCTCAGGTCACCCCGAACCGGCCCAGCCCGGGTCGGCTCAGCTCAGGCCGACCCGGCTCGGCCCAGCCCGGCCCAGCCCGGCCCAGCCCGGTCAGGCGAACCCGGCTCAGGTCAGGAAGTCCCGGCCGATCCGCTCCGCGACCCGTTCCAGGATCGGGCCGGCCTCCGCGATGCACCGGGCGACGTCCGGCTCGGCGTCCGTGAGCGGATAGGCCCGCCGGATCCCGGCCCGGCCCAGGGCCTCGGGGGGCAGGGTCAGGCGGCCGCACACCGCGACGACCTCCTTGCCGGCCGCGCGGGCGGCCGCGGCGACCCCGGCCGGCGCCTTGCCGTGCAGGGTCTGCTCGTCGAGGGAGCCCTCGCCGGTGATCACCAGCTCGGCCCGTTCCAGCGCCGGCGCGAACCCCAGGACGTCGAGCATGACCTCGATGCCGGCCCGGAACCGGGCACCGAGCAGCAGGGCGCCGTACCCGATGCCGCCCGCGGCGCCCGCCCCCGGAGCGGCGGCGTACTCGGCGGCGCGCGGCCCGGCCGAGGCCTCCAGCACCTCGGCGTAGTGCGCGAGCGCCGAGTCCAGCGCCGCCACGTCGTCCGGCGAGGCGCCCTTCTGCGGGCCGTAGACCGCCGGGGCGCCCTTCGGGCCGGTCAGCGGGTTGTCGACGTCGCTGGCCAGGACGAGTTCCACGGAGGCCAGGCGCGGGTCGAGGCCGGAGAGGTCCGCGCTCGCCAGGTCCGCGAGGCCGCCGCCGCCCGGGGTGACGGGCTCGCCGTCCGCGGTCAGGAAGCGGGCGCCCAGCGCGGACAGCATGCCCGCGCCGCCGTCCGTGGTGGCGCTGCCGCCGACCCCGAACACGATCGTGCGCGCCCCCGCGTCCAGCGCGGCCCGCAGCAGCTCACCCGAGCCGTACGTGGAGGCCGTCAGCGGGGCGAACACGCCGGCCGGCAGCCGTTGCAGTCCGCTCGCCTCGGCCATCTCCACCACGGCGGTGCCGCCGCGCAGCGCGAACGCGGCGGTGACCTCCTGCCCGAGGGGACCGGCGACCCGCACCTCCCGGCGTTCGAACCCGGCCGCGACCGCCGCGGCGACCGTGCCGTCGCCGCCGTCGGCGACCGGCAGGGCCTCGACCTCGACCTCCGGCAGGGCCCGGCGCAGTCCGGCCGTCACCCGCTCGGCGACCTCGACGGCCGTCAGCGAGCCCTTGAACTTGTCCGCGGCCACGAGCACCCTGCGGGTGCCCCGCGCTCCAGCGTCCGCCACTTCCATCCCCTTGCTCTCCCGGGCCCACGCGCATCGGGGCCAGTCGCGCCGCTGCGACCTTAACCGGCGGGCGCCCCCGCCGTCATGCCCTGTCCGGGCCGTGAACAGCCACGACGGCGCCGCCCGCGGGCCGCCGCCCCGTTCCCGGCCGGTCGCGGAGGGGCGGCGCGCGGGCGCGGACGGCCGCGGGATCGGGTAGACCGAAGGCATGACCGCTGTGGGCAACGAGCCCGGACTCGCCGACCGCGTCCTCGGGGGCTGGCTGGGCCGCATCGCCGGGAACATGCTGGGCAAGCCGGTCGAGCAGGGCGACCTGTGGACGCGCGAGCGCATCGACCGCTATCTGCGGCGGGCGGACGCCCTGCCGCTCACCGACTACCTGCCCGAACCGGCCCCCGGCCACGACGGGCCGCCGCTGCGCCCCGAGTGGCGCCGGTGCGTCCGCGGCCGCGTCCACGGCAGCTGCCGCGACGACGACGTCGACTACGCCGTCCTCGGCCTGGACCTCCTGGAGACCCACGGCTTCGGCTTCAGCACGGAGCAGGTCGGCGACCTGTGGCTGCTGCGGCTGCCGTACCTCCAGACGTTCACCGCGGAGCGCGCGGCCTACCGCAATCTCGCGAACGGGCTGAAGCCGCCGCTGACGGCGACGTACGACAATCCGTACCAGGAGTGGATCGGCGCCCTGATCCGCGCCGACATCCACGGGTGGACCAGCCCGGGTCTGCCCCGCCGCGCCGCCGCGCTGGCCCGCCGGGACGCGGTGCTGTCGCACACCGGCAACGGGGTCTACGGCGCGATGTGGGCGGCGGCGCTGGTGTCGGCCGCTTTCACCGCGCCGTCGGTGCGGCACGCCGTGGACGAGGCGCTGGCGGTGATCCCGGCGGGCAGCCGCCTGGCCCGGACCGTGCGCCGGGTCGCCTCCCTCCACGGCGCCCGCCTGAGCTGGGAGGACACGCTCGGCACGGTGGCGGCGGAGACGGCGGGCCTGGGCTGGATCCACACGGTCCCGAACGCCGCCGTCCTCACCGCCGGGCTGCTGTACGGCGACGGGGACTTCACCCGCACCATCGCCCTCACCGTGCGCGGCGGCCTGGACACCGACTCGAACGGGGCGACGGCCGGGTCCGTGGCCGGGGTGATGACCGGGGCTGCCGCGATCCCCTCGCAGTGGACGGAGCCGCTGGAGGACACCGTGCGCAGCGCCGTGTTCGGCTTCGACGGGGTGCGGATCAGCGAGCTGGCGGAGCGCACGCTGCGGCTGGTGGGGGCGGACGCCCCGTGAGCAGGGCGGTCCCCCGTTCCCGCGCGCGGCGTCGGCGGGCGCGACGGCTGGATACCCTTCGGGGATGACCACCACTGACTACGCCGCGTACATCGCCTCGCTGCCCCGCGTCCTGGCCGGCGCCGCCACGCTCTTCCGGGACGCGCGGGGACGGGTGCTGCTGGTCGAGCCCAACTACCGCGCCGGGTGGGTGCTTCCGGGCGGCACGATCGAGTCCGACGACGGCGAGACCCCGCGCCGGGGCGCGCGCCGCGAGACGCTGGAGGAGATCGGCCTCGACCGCGAGCCGGGGCGGCTGCTCGCCGTGGACTGGGTGCGGGGGCAGAACCGGCCCCCGCTGGTGGCGTACGTGTACGACGGCGGGATCCTCGACGAGGAGGACCTCAAGGCGATCCGCCTCCAGAAGGAGGAGCTGCTGTCCTGGCGGCTGGTGCCGCGCGAGGAGCTCGCCGACCACCTCCTGGGCACCCTCGGTCACCGGGTGCTGGCCGCGCTGGACGTGCTGGCCGACGGCTCGGGGCCGGCGGAGCTGGAGGACGGCCGACGGGTGGCGTGACGGGCGGCTCCGCGGGGTGCCCGCCGAGCCGGTTCCGCGGGAGGCCGGGTGCTCGGGGGCCGGGGCCCGGGGGTCTCAGCCCTCCACGTCACGCGGCTTGACGTCCACCGCGCGCAGCGCCTCGTCGCGGGTGGCGGTCCGCGCCTCGGTGCGGTGACCGCGCTCGATGTAGTCGCGCACCACGAGTTCGACGGCGTCCCGGGGGTTCCCCACCCCGGTGAGCACCATGACCTCGACGACGAGATCGGCGTCGAGGGGGATATCGACCTTGGCCATGGCCGGACGGTAGCACCGAACGGGGCCGCCCGGCACGGGTTCGCGGCTTCCGCGCCGGGCGGCGCCGACGCCCCGGCGGCCGGTGGTGGCCGTCGGGGCGTCGGGGTGGAGCGGGCGCGTGGGCGCTCGGGAGCGTGGGCGGCCGGCCCGCCGTGGGGGGCGGTTACCCGAAGGTGACGACCAGCCGGCCGTCCGAGGCGTAGGACCAGTGCAGGGCGCCGGTGGAGGACGCGCAGCGGGAGCCGTTCGTGCCGGACCAGAACTGGTTGGTGCCGTCGGCGTTGCCGATGATCCGGTCGTTGGTGCCGCTGCCGCTGCGGCAGGAGGTGTTGCCCCGGAACACCGAGGTGCCGGCGTCGAAGTTGAAGTTGCGCTGGGCGTTGTCGATGCTGAGGTTGTCCGACACCGTCATGGAGCCGGGGTTGCTGTTGTAGGTGAAGCCGTGCTTGCCGTTGTGGTAGGCGATGCTGCGCCGGACGACGTGGTTCACCGCGATGTCCTCGCCGCCGAGCTTGTACCCGTTGCGGTCGCCGTTGCCGGCCTGGGAGCCGTCGCTGAGGGTGCCGTTGTCGTGGGCGAGGGAGTCCTCGATGGTCACCGGGCCGATCGCGCCGGTGTCCGACTTGGTGTAGAGGTCCCAGCCGTCGTCGATGTTGTGGTGGGAGACGGCGTAGCGGAAGACGTTGCCGGGACCGGTGGTGAGCTTGGCGGCGAAGCCGTCGGCGTCCTCGCCGTCGGAGTCGGCGTTGTCGTGCGACTCCGCGCTCAGGATGAGGTTGTTCGACGGCCACTGGCTGCTGGGGGTGCTGGACAGCGTCCGGGAGAGCTGCAGGCCGGTGTCGCGGTTGAAGCGGGTCACCGTGCGCTCGATGACGTTGTTGCTGCCGCCGACGAAGATGCCGTTGTCCCCGGCGCGTTCGACGACGAGCCCCTTGACGTGCCAGTACGACCCGTTGACGGCGAGGCCGCGGTTGGCGGGGTCCTCGGTCTGGGCGGAGAAGTTCAGGACGGGCGTCTCACCGGGGTAGGCGAGGAGTTCGGTGCGGTCGGCGGCGGTGCCGTCGTTGCCGGTCGGGATGGTGACCGTCTGGGCGTGGCGGTACGTGCCGCCGCGCAGGTAGATGGTGCCGCCGGGGGTGACGCGGCTGATCGCCGAGGTGAGCGTGGTGGGCGCCGTCTGGGTGCCGGCGGCGCCGTCGGTGCCGTTCGGCGCCACGTAGAGGGCGGACGCCGGGGGCGGGGTGGTGGTGCCGCCGGTCTCGGCGTCGAGGTGGTCGATGTTGGGCAGTCCGGCGGCCGTGGTGGGGCTGAACCGGATGATGTTGCTGCCCGGCGTCACCGGCACCGTCAGCGTCTTCGTCGTCCAGGCGCCCCAGGTGCCGGTGCTCTCGAAGGAGACGGTGGTGGCCGACGAGCCGTTCACCGTGAGGGTCGCGGGCCGGGCGGCGGTGGTCCCGTTGGCGAAGCGGACGCCCAGGGTCGCCGTGCCGGCGGCGGAGGCGTTCACGGTGAACTGCGCCGACGCGCCGACCGCGTTGGTGGCGTTGCAGAATCCGCTGCCGGAGTAGCCGGCCCAGTCGGAGTCGATGGTGCCGGTGCAGACCGCGGGCGAGGTCTCCGCCTCGTAGCGGGTGGACGCTGCCTGTGCCGTGTTGCCGGACAACGTGACGAGTGTGCCGGCCAGCAGGCCGACGCACGCGATGACGGGGCTCCGTTGCATCGTTCTCTCTCCAGGTGGTTGCGGCTCTACCGACGGGAGGGGTCGGCTGACCCCCTTGCCCTGCGGCGGGCCCGGTGCGACCGTACGGCTAGTTCGACGAGGTGGACACGGCGGACGACCGGGCTCGGCACACGGAGGGCGAAAGCGCTTGCCCCTGGAAGGTAAGCGCTTGCCATGAGCGCGTCAACGACTGCGGATGTGATTGTTGTTCAGATTCATGAACTCCGTGGACGGGGGCGGCCCGACCTAGAAGAGCCCCGCGGCACTCCTCCCGCTCTCGAAGTCCAGCAGCCGCCGCTTGCGTTCCAGGCCGCCGCCGTAACCGGTGAGGCTGCCGTTCGCGCCGACGACGCGGTGGCAGGGCACGATGATGCCGACCGGGTTGCGGCCGTTGGCCAGCCCCACGGCACGGGAGGCGGTCGGGTTGCCGAGGGCCTCGGCGAGCTCGCCGTAGGTGCGGGTCTCACCGTAGGGGATCTGTCGCAGGGCCTCCCAGACCGTGCGCTGGAACGGGGTGCCGTGCAGCCGGAGCGGGAGCGCGAACTCCTTGAGCTCTCCCGCGAAATAGGCCTCCAGTTGCTCCTCGGCGGCGCCGAAGAGGGTGTCGTCGCGGGAGCCGAAGCTCTCCTCGACCGGGCGGTGGCGCTGTTCGGTCATGTAGAGGCCGCACAGGACGCCGTCGTCGGCGACGAGCGTGAGGGGTCCGTACGGGCTGTCGATGACGGTGTGCCGCTTCAAGGTGCGTCCCTTCGTGAACGTGCTCAGGCCGGCAGGTGATTGATCGGGTGGTTGCCGGTCGCCCACAGGTACTGGACGGCGTACGCCCGCCAGGGGCGCCACGCCGCCGCGCGGGCGGTCAGCGCCGCCGGGGTGGACGGTAGCCCCAACTCCTCGGCCGCGCGCCGGATTCCGAGGTCGGTGGGGAGGAAGGCGTCGGGGTCGCCGAGCGCGCGCATCGCGATGACGTCGACCGTCCAGGGACCGAAACCGGGCAGCGCCAGCAGTCGGGCGCGGGCCTGCTCCCAGTCGGACTCCACGCCTAGGCGCAGCCCGCCGTCCGCGAGTCGGGCGACGAGGGTGGTGAACGTCGTACGGCGGGTGCGGGGCATCGCCAGGGAGGCGGGGTCGAGGGCGGCGAGCGCCTCGGGTGTCGGGAAGAGGTGGGTGAGGCCGCCCTCCGGGTCGTCGACGGCGTCCCCGTGCGCGGCGACCAGACGGGCCGCGTGGGTGCGGGCCGCCGCCGTGGACACCTGCTGGCCGAGGACCGCGCGCACGGCGAACTCCGCCTCGTCCACGGTGCGCGGGACGCGGCGGCCCGGCGCCTTGTCCACCAGCGGGGCGAGCAGCGGGTCGGTCCGCAACCGGTCGTCGACGGCCACGGGGTCGGCGTCCAGGTCGAGCATCCGCCGGCAGCGGCTGATGGCGACGGTGAGGTCCCGCAGGTCGGCGAGGGTGAGCCGGCAGGCGATGTGGTCGGGGCGCGGGGCGAGCCCCACGATCCCGTACCCGTACGGCAGCCGCAGCGTGCGCCGGTACGCCCCGTCCCGCCACTCCTCGACGCCCGGCACGGCGGTCGCCGCGAGGTGCCCGAAGAGGTTGTCGGGGTTGAGGGGGGCGCGGAACGGCAGGCGGAGCTGGAGGGTGACGGGGGCGGCGGGTGCCGCGGTCGTCCCGGCGGGCGGCGTGCCCGGCGTCGGCCCGGTCCGGTACGGCGGGAGCGGGGGCGTACGGGGGTGGGGTGCCGCCGCGGCGGCGTCGGCGCGCTTCGGGACGCGGGCGCGCAGCTCGGTCGGGGAGAGGGCGAAGACCTCGCGCACGGTGTCGTTGAACGCGCGGACGGAGGCGAAGCCCGCCGCGAACGCCACGTCGGCCATGGTCAGTTCGGTGGACTCGACGAGCAGCCGGGCGGTCTGGGCCCGCTGGGCGCGGGCCAGCGCGAGGGGGCCCGCGCCGAGTTCCGCGAGGAGCTGGCGCTCGACCTGGCGGGTGCTGTAGCCGAGGCGGCCGGCGAGGCCGGGCACGCCCTCGCGGTCGACCACGCCGTCGGCGATCAGGCGCATGGCACGGGCCACCAGGTCGGCGCGCCGGTTCCACTCCGGGGAGCCGGGGCTGGTGTCGGGCCGGCAGCGCTTGCAGGCCCGGAACCCGGCCTGCTGGCAGGCGGCGGCGCTCGCGTGGAACACCATGTTCTCCGGTTTCGGCGCCGTCACCGGGCAGCTCGGCCGGCAGTAGATGCCGGTGGTCAGGACCGCGGTGAAGAACCAGCCGTCGAACCGCGCGTCCTTGGACCGCACGGCGCGCACACAGCGCTCCCGGTCGGTGTGGATCCCGTTCAGCATGCGTCCAGCATCGGGCACCGGGCCCCCGCACGCTGGCGGGAATCCGACATCAGCCTCGCGTGGGCTGCGCCCCCACCGGTCCCCCACCGATCACCCCGCCGGTCCCCCACCGATCGCCCCGCCGCTCACTCCTGCCAGGCGCGCTCCCGCAGCAGCCGCAGCCCGTTGAGCCCGACCAGCACGGTCGACCCCTCGTGACCGGCCACACCGAGCGGCAGCGGGAGGTGGCCGATGAGGTCCCACAGGACGAGGCCGGTGATGAACGTGCCGGCGATCACCAGGTTCTGCAGCACCAGCCGGCGCGCGGTCCGCGAGAGCCGTACGACCGCCGGTACGGCCGCGAGGTCGTCGCGGACCACGACGGCGTCGGCCGTCTCCAGCGCGAGGTCGGAGCCCGCCCGGCCCATCGCGAGACCCGCGTGGGCGGCGGCGAGCGCGGGCGCGTCGTTGACCCCGTCGCCGACGAACAGCACCTTGCGTCCGGCGAGTCGGAGGTCGCGGACG
Source organism: Streptomyces sp. NPDC014882 (assembly GCF_043081325.1). Lineage (NCBI taxonomy): Bacteria > Bacillati > Actinomycetota > Actinomycetes > Kitasatosporales > Streptomycetaceae > Streptomyces > Streptomyces sp. NPDC014882. The sequence continues at coordinate 294,376 of NZ_JBIBWL010000009.1, read as the reverse complement.
GCGTTCACCTTGTCCTCGGGGAGGAGGTCCGCCCGGACGTCCGTGATGCCGGTGGCCTCGGCGACCCGGGCGGCGGCGGGCGCGTTGTCGCCGGTGAGGAGGACCGGGGTGGTGCCGGTGAGGGCACCGAGGGCGGCGGTGGCGGCCGGGGCCGCGGGGCGGAGGCGGTCGGTCAGGACGAGGGTGCCGACGGGGGTGGCGTCGCGGCTGACGAGGACGGTGGTGCCGGCCGAGGGGTGGGGGCGGGAGCCGAGGGGGGAGCGGGCGCGGGCCGGATCGTGCGTGTCGTCGGCGTCGGCCGGCAGGCCGGCGTCCCCGACCCTGCCCACCTCCACCACGCACCCCTCCACCACCGCGCTGACCCCGCGGCCCGGGGTCGCCACGAATTCCCGTGCCGGGGCGATCCGCAGTCCGCGGGCGCGGGCCGCTCCCACGACCGCCCGCGCCAGCGGGTGTTCGCTGGGGTGCTCGGCGGCCGCGGCCAGGGCGAGGAGGGCGTCGGCGTCGAGGCCGGAGTCCGGCAGCGGGCGCACGTCGGTGACCTCGGGCGCGCCCTCGGTGAGGGTGCCCGTCTTGTCGAGGGCGGCGGTGTCGATCTCGCCGAGGCGCTCCATGGCGACGGCGGACTTGACCAGGACGCCGTGCCGGCCGGCGGTGGCGATGGCGGACAGCAGCGGCGGCATGGTGGCCAGGACGACCGCGCACGGCGACGCGACGATCATGAAGGTCATCGCGCGGAGCAGGGCGCCGGTGAGGTCCGCGCCGAAGGCGAGCGGCAGGGCGAAGACGGCGAGGGTGGCGGCCACGACGGCGACGGCGTAGCGCTGCTCGATCTTCTCGATGAACAACTGCGTCGGCGCCTTGGTGCGGGAGGCCTCCTCGACGAGGGTGACGATGCGGGCGACGACGGAGTCGGCGGGGTCGCGTTCGACGCGGACGCGGAGGGCGCCGGTGCCGTTGAGGGTGCCGGCGAAGACGTCGTCGCCGGGACGCTTGACCACCGGCAGCGGTTCGCCGGTGACGGTCGCCTGGTCGGCCTCGCTGACCCCGTCGACGACGCGGCCGTCGCCGCCGATGCGTTCGCCGGGGCGGACCAGCAGCAGGTCGCCGACGCGGAGTTCGGCGGCCGGGACGGTCTCCTCCCCGTCGTCGGTGAGACGGGTGGCGGTGTCCGGGGCCAGGTCGAGGAGGCCGCGGACGGAGTCGGCGGTGCGGGCGGTGGCCAGCGCCTCCAGGGCGCCGGAGGTGGCGAAGATGACGATCAGCAGGGCTCCGTCGAGGACCTGCCCGATCGCGGCCGCCCCGAGCGCGGCGACGATCATCAGCAGGTCGACGTCGAGGGTCTTCTCGCGCAGGGCCCGCAGGCCTTCGAGGGCCGGTTCCCAGCCGCCCGTCGCGTAGGCGACCGCGTACAGGGTGCCGTACACCCACGGCGGTGCGCCGCCGACGTCGCATCCCAGGCCGACGAGGAAGGCGACGGTGGCCGCGAGGGCCCAGCGGGCCTCCGGGAGGGCGAGGAGGCGGGTGCGGCGGCGGGGTGCAGCCGGACGCGCGGCGGTGGCGGGGGAGGTGAGGGTCGTGGACACCCGCCTCACCATACAGGAACACATGAAGACTCGTTCATTCGTTCATGACGCGTGGGTAAGATACCCGCATGGGTCATGGAGCCGTCACCACCACAGCCACCGAGCGCGTGCGCCTGGACGCGGACAACGTGGCGAAGGTGGCCACCACCCTCCAGGCCCTCTCCACCCCCTCCCGGCTGCTGATCCTCGCGCGCCTGCGTGAGGGTCCCCTCCCGGCCACGGAGCTGGCCGCCGCGGTGGGCATGGAGCAGTCCGCGTGCTCGCACCAGCTGCGGCTGCTGCGCAACCTGGGCCTCGTGGTCGGCGAGCGGCGCGGCCGTTCGGTCGTCTACGCACTGCACGACCACCACGTCGCCGAACTCCTCGACCAGGCCGTCTACCACGTGGAGCACCTGCGCCTGGGCATCAGCGACACCTCCGAGTGACCTGACCCCCGTCCGCCACCGGGCCCCGGGGCCCCTCCCCCGTCAGCCGGTCCTCACTGCCCGTCAGGACGCCAGGGCCCGGATCACGAGCACGTCGACCGCCATCACCACCGCCGACCGCACGGGCTCGTACGGCAGGAACTCGTACGGCAGGAAGAGGAACTGGGCGACGAGGCCGAGCGAGGCGAGGAGGACGCCCGGGACGCGGGCCCGGGAGGAGCCCCGGAGGAGGCTCGCGCCGGTGACGGCGGCCAGGACCCCCAGGACGAGGTGGATCCACCCCCAGCCGGTGAGGCCGAGTCCGTAGACGTACGAGCCGACGTCGGCGTGGACGTCGTCCCCGGCGATCGCGGCGACGCCCTGGAGGAGGGCGAGGAATCCGCCGCACAGCAGCAGGGTGCCCGCGCGGGTCACGCCGCCGGTGGTGGTGACGCGGGTGCCGGGCGGACCGCTGGTCCCGTCACCGGGCCCGTCGGGCGGGCGGAGCCGGTCGGTGGTCCCGGTGACGGGCCCGTCGGGCGGGCGGGGTCCGCCGCGCGGCACGGACCAGGCGGTGCCGATCTCACCCGGCGGGCCGCCCCGGGGGCGGTCCTCCGGCGGCGGCTCGCGCCCCGCCCGCCCGCGCCCGGCCCGCTCACGGCCCGCGCCTCCCGGGCCGCCCTCGCCCCCCGAACCACCCGCGGCGCTCGTGCCGCCCGTCCCCCCCTCACCACCCGTGCCGGCCGAGCGGCCCGTGTCTCCCGGCGGGGTGCCGCCGTCCGCCATGGCGCCCTCCCTCGTCCGCGGACGCGGTCCGCCGATGCGGTCCGCCGGCGCGGTCCGCCGGTTGCCAGGACACCGCGGGTCCGCGGCGAGGGCGAGCGCGGCGGGGCCGTCCGGGTGAACGGACCCGCCGCCCTCCTCACATGTTGATCATGTGTCCGGCCAGGCCGTGCACCGCCTCCTTGACGGCCTCGCTCAGGGTGGGGTGGGCGTGGACGTTGCGGGCGACCTCGTGGACGGTGAGGTCCCACTGCTGGGCCAGGGTCAGCTCGGGCAGCAGTTCGGTGACGTCGGGGCCGATGAGGTGGCCGCCGAGCAGCTCGCCGTACCTGGCGTCGCTGATCAGCTTCACGAAGCCGGTGGTGTCGCCGAGCCCGTGCGACTTGCCGTTGGCGGTGAAGGGGAACTTGGCGACCTTGACGTCGTACCCGAGGTCACGGGCCTGGGCCTCGGTGTGGCCGAAGCTGGCGATCTGGGGCTGGCAGAAGGTGGCGCGGGGGATCATCGCGTAGTCGAGTTCCATGGTCTCCGCGCCGGCGATCGTCTCGGCGGCGACGACGCCCATTGCCTCGGCCGCGTGCGCGAGCATCAGCTTGGCGGTGACGTCACCGATGGCGTAGATGTGCGGGACCGAGGTGCGGCAGCGGCCGTCCACGTCGACGGCGCCGCGCTCGGTGACCCGCACGCCGGTGTTCTCCAGGCCGTAACCGGTCACGTTCGGGGCGAAGCCGATGGCCTGGAGGACCTTGTCGGCCTCCAGCACCTGCTCGGCGCCGTCCTTGCCGGTGACGGTGACCCGGACCCGCGGGCCGGACTCGTCGATCGCGTCGACGCGCGTCGAGGTGAGCACGTCGATGCCCAGCCGGCGGTACTGCTTCGCCAGTTCGGCGGAGACCTCGGCGTCCTCCAGCGGCGCCATCCGGTCCAGGAACTCGACGATCGTGACCTTCACCCCGTAGTGGTGCAGGACGTAGGCGAACTCGATGCCGATCGCGCCGGCTCCCGCGATGACGATCGACTCCGGCAGGTCCTCCGCGAGGATCTGCTCCTCGTACGTCACCACCCGGGAGCTGCGCTTGGTGCCGGGCAGCAGCTTCGGGGTGGCGCCGGTGGCGACGATGCAGTGCGTGAACCCGATGGTGCGGGTCTCGCCGTCGTAACCCGCCACCTGGAGCGTGTGCGGGTCGAGGAAGGTGCCGCGGCCGTCGTACTCGGTGATCTTGTTCTTCTTCATGAGGAAGTGGACGCCCTTGACGCGCCCGTCGGCGACCTTGCGGCTGCGGCGGTAGGCCTCGCCGTAGTCGAAGGAGACCTCTCCGTCAACCTTGATCCCGAACGTCTTCGCCTCACGGGTGAAGATGTGGGCGAGTTCGGCGTTGCGCAGGAGGGCCTTGGTCGGGATGCAGCCCACGTTCAGGCAGACGCCGCCCCAGTACTTCTCCTCCACGACGGCGACGCGTTTGCCCAGCTGGGCCGCGCGCACCGCGGCGACGTAGCCGCCGGGCCCGGCGCCGAGTACGACGACGTCGAAGTGCTCGTCCTGCTCCACCATGGGAGGTTCCTCTTCCTTGCTCGTCCTTGCTCGGCATGACCCTTTCCGTGAGGGATTGTTCCGCTCCCCCGCGCCCGCCGCCACAGAGATCGTCTCGGTGTGTCCGGGATCGCTGTCGGATCACTGCGGGATCGGTGCCGGATCGCTGCGGGCCGGCGCGGGGCCGCCGCGGGGCCGCGGTGGGGCCGCGGTGGGGCCCCGGTGAGGCCGCGGTGGGGCCCCGGTGAGGCCCCGGTGAGGCCCCGGTGAGGCCCCGGTGGGGCCGCTGCGGACGGGGCCCGTCGGCGACGGCTGCCGACGGGCCCCGTCCGCGGTGGGTGCGGGTCCGGCGCCTACTCCGTCGCCGTCGGCCGGCGCGAGGCCGCCGTGGCGTCCGCGACGCGGCGCAGGGGACGCAGCCGGTAGGTGTAGGCGTAGTCGCGGTCGGCGAGGAGCTTGTACTCGTCGTGGGTGTGCGCGCCCCAGCTGTTGTCACCGCCGACGCCCATCTGCCGGTGGCTCAGGCGCAGGACGACCTCGGGGCGCGGGGTGAGCTGGTGGTCGTGGCGGGCGCCGACCGACAGGTCCTCGGGCGTGAAGTGGGAGGCGTTGGCCTCCAGCAGGGGTTCGCCGGTCGCCAGCAGGCCGGCGCCGTGGCGGTCGGTCAGGGCGATCCAGCGCACGTCGGTCCGGTTGCCGTTCTCCTGCGGGCGGATGTACGGCGTCCACTGGCCGCTCACCGTCCCGGAGTACAGGCCCACGTCGGTGCCGTCGTTGCGGTCCCAGTGGTTCTCCTCGGGGCCGCGGCCGTAGTAGTGCACGTGCTCCAGACGGGCCGGCAGGAACAGGATGCTGCCGACCTCCGGGATGTACGGCAGGTCCTTCGCGCCCGGGTGCAGGGTGTGGTCGACCTTGATCTCGGCGTTCCCGAACACGGTGTAGGTGGTGGTGTACGCCGACGGGGTCGTGGTCGGCAGGGTGCCGGTGACCTCGATCTCCACGGCCCGGTCGCGCAGGGCCCGCACCCCGACCCCGGTGACCGTGCGGAGGGTGCCCGCGTCGCGCCAGGTGCGGTTGCGGGTGTGCTGGCCGTTCCCGAGGTCGTTGTCGGTGGGCGCCCGCCAGAAGTTGGGCGCGGGGCCCGAGGTGAGAAGGGCGGCGCCGTCCGCCTCGTAGGAGGTGATGACGCCGGTGCGCTTGTCGACGGTGACGGAGAAGTCCCGGCCGGTGACGGTGACCGTCGTGTCGCCGTCCTCGTGGGTGAGGGCGGGCACGTTCCGCAGGGGGACGGGGGTGACGGCCGGACTGCCCGCGTCCAGGGGGAGTTGCTGCCGCGCCACCTCGAAGCCGGCCTCGGCCCAGGGGGTGGACTCCCGCAGGGTGAAGGACAGTTCGAGGAAGTGCTCGCTGCCGGGCGCCGGGGCGGTGGGCAGCTTCAGGGGGACGGTGACGTCCTTGCGGGTCAGCGGCGGGACGTCGAGCTGAGCACGCGTCAGCCTGCCCTTCCGGGTGACCTTCCCGTCGGTGACGAGAGCCCAGCTTCCGTCGAAGGCACGGAGGTTGGTGAAGAGGTGCTCGTTGGTCAGCGTGACCGCGCCGGGGACGCCGCCGGGTGTCGGCGCGACCTGGACGGCCTGGTGGACGCGCTTGACCTCGGCGGCCTTGCCGGTGTGGCCGCGGTCGGCGGTGACGATGCCATCGGCGACGAAGGCCCCGTCGTTGGGCAGGTCGCCCCAGTCGCCGCCGTAGGCGAGGAAGGTCTTCGCGCGCGGCTGCTCCTCCTCGACGGCGACGGTCGCCGCGTCGAACCAGAACCGCACGCCGTCGCCGTCGGGACCCCGGTCGTCGTCGGCGAGCTCGGCCGCGGTCAGCGCGCGGGCGTGGACGCGGGCGCGGCGGATGCTGCCGCTGAACTCGCGGGTGGGGTTGTCGGTGTCGTTGCCGAGGGCGAGGGGCGCGGTGTTGACGTCCGGGCGGCGGGTGGTGGCGCGGGTGGCCCGTACCACGCCGTCGACGTACAGGGTGAGGGTGCCGGCGTCCGCGTCGAAGACGCCCGCGACGTGGTGTTCGCGGCCGGTCCAGTCCTCGGGGACGGTCCAGTTGGCGGCGATCCACTGGCCGCCGCCGTGGATGAAGAACTCCAGGGTCCGGTCGTTCTGCTTCAGGGCGTACTGGGTGTCGCCCTTGGCGATGATCGGCTGGTGGTATCCGGTGAAGCGGGGGGTGACCCAGGCCTCCAGGGTGAGGGAGCCGGTGAGGTCGAGGCCGGGGTCGCGGGCGAAGACGGTGGCCCCGCGGACGCCCCGGGCGCGGTCGAAGGTGCCGCCGGCCGCCATGAGTTCACCGCGGAGCCGGGCGGGACCGGTCTCGGTGAACAACGTGCGTGCCGGTGTGGGCCAGTGGAGGGACTGGTCGGCGAAGTCCCAGATCCAGCCGCCCTGGAGGACGTCGTGGCGGCGGACGAGGTCCCAGTACTTCTTGAAGTTCCCGGTGGAGTTCCCCATCGAGTGGCTGTACTCGATCATGACGTACGGCCGGGTGTCGGCGGTGTCCTTCGCGCGCTGTTCGACGCGTTGGGGGCTGTCGTACATCTCGGAGCGGATGTCGCTGACGCCGGGGCGGTCGTCGCCCTCGTACTGGATGACGCGGGTGGGGTCGTAGGAGCGGATCCAGTCGTGCATGGCGGTGAAGGTGCTGCCGCCGCCGGCCTCGTTGCCGAGGGACCAGATGACGACCGAGGCGTGGTTCTTGTCGCGGTGGACCATGTTCTGGGCGCGGGCCACGCAGGCGGCCGTCCAGTCGGGGTGGTCGCCGGGGTACCGGTCGCGGATGCCGTGGGTCTCGAGGTTGGTCTCGTCGACGAGGTAGAGGCCGTACTCGTCGGCGAGTTCGTACCACTGCGGGTTGTTGGGGTAGTGCGAGGTGCGGACGGAGTTCATGTTCAGCCGCTTGATGATCCTGATGTCCTCGACCATGTCGGCGCGGGTGAGGGCGGTGCCGCGGGCGGGGTGCATCTCGTGCCGGTTGGTGCCGCGGAAGGAGACGGGCCGGCCGTTGATGCGCATCAGCCCGTCCCTGATGGCGAACTCGCGCAGGCCGACCCGGTGGGAGAGGGTCTCGATCACCTTTCCGGCGGGGTCGCGCAGGCGCAGGACGGCGGTGTGGAGGTAGGGGTCCTCGGCGGACCAGAGGCGGGGCGAGGGGACGGCTCTCGCGGCGCGTACGGTCGTCTCGCCGCCGGAGTCGAGGTCGACGGTCTGCCGCAGCGGCCGGGACCAGACGGGGTGCCCGTCGGCGTCGTACAGCATGGTGTCGACAGTGTACCGCCCGCCGGACCCGCCGGCGTAGTCCCGCACGCTCGCCGTCACCGCCAGCTCCGCGGTGGTGTGGCCGGCGCCGAGCGGGGTGTCCAGCTTGAAGTCGCGCAGGTGGACGGCCGGGGTGGAGAAGAGGTGGACCGAGCGGAAGATGCCGCTCAGCCGGATCATGTCCTGGTCCTCCAGCCAGTCGCCGTCGGAGTAGCGGTACACCTCGACGGCGATCTGGTTGGTGCCGGGCCTCAGGTGGTCGGTGATGTCGTACTCGGCGGGCGTGCAGGAGTCCTCGTGGTAGCCGACGAGCCGGCCGTTGATCCACACGTAGTGCGCGGACTTGACCCCTTCGAAGTGCAGGAACGTCCGTCGCCCGGCCCAGTTCGCCGGCACGGTGAAGGTGCGCCGGTACTGGCCGACGGGGTTGTGGCGGGTGGGCGCGGCGGGCGGCTGCGGGTTCTCGCCGTGGCCGTTGGGCCCCCAGTACGGGTAGGTGATGTTGAGGTAGATCGGGCGGTCGTACCCGTGCAGCTGCCAGACCGACGGGACGGGGACGGTGTCCCAGGCGCTGTCGTCCAGGTCGGTGCGGTGGAAGTCGGGGTCGCGGTCGTCGGGGCGGTCGGCGTACGCGAACTTCCAGGTCCCGTCCAGGCCGATCCGGTAGGGGGAGCGGGTGCGGTCGGCGGCGAGGGCCTGGGTGAGGTCCGCGTACGGCATGAGGGTGGTGTGGGGCGGTTCGGTGCCGAGCCGGAAGACGTCGATCCGGCCGTTCCACTCCGGGGCCGTCTCCGGGGCCGCCTCCGCGGCGGCGGCGCGGCGGTCGGCGGCGGGGGCGGAGAGGGCGAGCGCGCCGAGGACGGCGGCCGATCCCTCGAGGAGACGACGACGGCTGACGACCGCCCGCGGGGGGCGGTCCGGCCGGTCCATGGACGACACGTGCGGGTGCGGCATGACCACGACCTTCCTCGGGGCGAACCGTGCGGCTGCACGGGACGGAGGGCGTGTCAGATCTTGTCCGTCGGTGTTGACAAACCGAACAGGGGCGCGCCGATATTGGCTCAATATCAACTCAACTCGGCGCAACCCGACTTGACGGAGATCACCGTGGGTGACCGGCGGTCGGTGGACGTCGCGTACGTACCGTTCGCCGGCCACCGCCCGCCTGGCGCACGCGGCCGCCCCTGCTCCCGGGACCGCCGTGGACGACGGCGATGTCCCGCGGGGCCTCGTGGGTGCCCCCGGCCGTGCGGGAGGCGTCCCCGCGGCCGCGGAGGCGGGCGCCGGCCGGGGCCCGGTGGCCGCGCGCCCGGCGCTCCCCCGGGAAGCCGGCGAACGGGCCGCGCCGGTGCCCGGCCCCGCCCTCACCGTCGGAGGCCGCACGCCCGTGCCGGGCGGTGCCCTCGGGACCGGTCGTCGCGGGACACGCGAACCGCGCGCGGGTGAATGGCCCGGTTCGCCCGCGGACCCCGTGGCAAGGTGACGGAGTGAGTGGAACGGTGCTGCTGAGGCGATGGGTTCTGGGCGTCGGGCAGACGGTGTGGGTGCTGGCTCTCGTCGTTCTGGGCTGTCTCGCCTCACTCGCCACGGACACCTTCTTGCTCCTCGGCCCCTACGTGTCCGGATACGGCTGTTCGACCGCGGACGGCACCGCTGACGGATCACAGGTCCTGTTGCGCGTCTCCGAATACCAGAGGCGAGTGTGCGTGTGGCAGCGGGAGTTGGGCGGGCCGGTCCCCGGCGCCGCCGACCGGTCCGCCGTCCCCCTCACACGCGTGGTGGACGTCAGGGAAACCGAGAAGGGCTCGGCCCGTGTCCGTCTGAGCGTTGCCGTGCCGTCGGACAGCACGTTCGCGACGAAGGTCCGCAACGGGGAGGCGGCCGACGAGGTGCAGCCCTTCGTCGACGCGGTATGGGGTGTGCCGTTGTTCTCGGGACACTGGCCCGAGTGGAACGTTCCCGAGTACTCGCTGACCCCGGCGCACCGGCGGGCCGAGATCGTGGTGACCGGCCGGGTGCCCGTTCGGCCGGGCACCGTGACCCTGTTCTCCGAGGGGCCGACGACCATGCGGATGACGCTGCCCTCCCTGCGCTTCCGGGCGGTGGAGACCACGTGGCGCGTCACCGCACAGGGACCCGACTCGCTCTCCGCCCGGACCGGCGGGCAGGGCGGCAGTGTGCGGGTGACCGTGGTTCCGGCGGGATCCGCCGTGTCCCAGGCGGGTTATCCCGGCGACTCACTGGTCATGCAGTGGTGGCCGCGCATCGACCGGTACGCGGGCTGGATCGAGAACATCCTCGCCGCGGGGTGGTGGGCGCTGCTGTCGGCGGCGGGGTGGTGGGCGCTGCTGCTGGCCCACCGTGACCACAGACTCGACTGCCTGGACACCGGCGGACAACCGGGCCGGCTCGTCCGCGTCGTCGGCGCCGTGCTGCTGGCGCATGTCACCGTCCTGGTGGCTCCCTGGATCTTCGTGCCGGAACAAGTCGTCCGAACCACCACGAGCCCGCACTTCAGGGATTCCTGGCACCGGTTGCTGGGCTGGGACGTCATGGGGTTCCCGCCGGTTTTCGGATCGGTCGTCCTGATGACGGCCGCGGGTCTGGTCGTGCTGCCGAGGACGGTCCGTGCGCTCGCCCGGGACACGGCGTGGACCGGCGGAGGAGGCGGCGGCGCGTCCGCACCCGGCCGGCGTACGTTCCGGTGGGCGGCTCTCCCCCTGCTCTGCGCGGCGGCCCTGGTCGCCGCGGGGGTGGCGCTCTCGCAACTCGCCGGGTACCAGCAGCGGTACGCGCGGGACGGGAACGGGGAAGCCGGGTTCGTGGCGTATCTGATGCCGGCGCTGCTCTTCGCGGTCCTGGCCGTCCTCTCGGCGGCCGGCGCGTTCGTCGCCCGTCGGGCGAAGTGGCACCTGCGGTTGTCCTCCCTGCTGTGGGTGAGCGCGTGCACGCCCGTGCTCGCCGTGGCCGCGGTGATCCACGGGGAGGGAGGCATGCTGCCCGTCGTGGTGCGCTGGTCCGGTCCGCTGGTCGCCGGCGCGTTCGCCGTACTGGCGACCGGCTGGGTGGCCTGGTGGGGCGCGGCCCGGTCCCGGCCCGACGCCAAGGCGCTGTTCCTGGTCTTCCCGATCGCGGCGGCACTGGCGGTTCCCTGGAACCGCGACGGGACGGCCGCTCCCGGCTGGTGGGACCTGATCGGCCTCACCCGAAACCTGGACGCCCTCCTCGGCCTGGTGGCCCTCGCGGCGGCCGTGCGCGCGTTGCAGGTGCTCGGACGCGCCCCAGTGACGGCGCCGGGAGTCCTGCGAGGACACCGGACCCTGGGCATGGTGCTCACCTTCACCATGGCGACGCACGGTTTCCTCCTGCTGAACCGGCCCTCCCCCGTGGTGGTGGTCGCCTCCGCGGTCGCGGTCTGGTTCGTCTTCCCCCACGAACAGATCCGACGTGCCGCCGTGGTGCTCGGGCAGAACACGCGGGAGCGCGGGAGCGCGGTCCTGGCCAGTGTCCGGTCGGGTGCCGCCCGCCGGGCCCTGCCCACCCTGCGCAAGGCGGCCCGCGAGAGGATCGTCGAAGGGACGAAGCCCTACGAGGCCGCCCAGGGCCGGCTCAGAACGGTCGAGCGGATGTCCTTCGCGGCGGGGCCCGTCCGAGGGCGCGACGACGTCACCACCCGGGAACTCGCGTTCGGCGCCTTCGTCGGCGGCACTCCCTGGAGGCGCGGGCTGCGGGCCGCCGGCCCGGCCGCCCTCATCGGGTCCCCGTGGACCTTGCTGTCCCTCGCCGGGGGGACCCTTCGCACGTCGGCCGCCCATGCCTCCCACCCGGTCCTGTCCCTCCTCGCGGACGTCGTTCCCAGCCTCCTGACCTGGGCCGGGTTCGGTCTGCTGTACGGCTTTTTCCTTCCCCTGCTGCGGGGTCGGACCGGTCTCGCCAAGGCCCTGTGGATGTGCGGCGCCATGGTCGTCCCCGCCGCTCTCCAGACCGTCACCTCACGCGATCCCGCCCACTGGGCATCGTGGACCGGCACCCTGCTGTACGCGTTCCAGGCCCTCGCGTTCACCATGACACTCGGGTTCTGGGCCGACGCCTCGGTGCTCGGGGAGAACCGCATGAGGCCTGCTCGCCTGGTCGACATCCACAACCTCGGTTTCATCACGGCCTGGTGGTCCTCCGTCGCCGTCGCTCTGGCCACCGGTGTCGGAGCGATGATCGTCGCCGGCGTACAGCCGTTCCTGCTGGACGTGTTCCCCCACGCACCGCACGCCCCCGTCCCCTCGGCGACCACACCCCCGAACCCGCGATGACAGCGGTACGGCACCGGGGCGCGGGACCTCCGCGGTCCCGTCGGCCCGTCCGTCGCCCACCCGCCCCCGTCGGGCGGGCGGGCCGTGTCAGGTGGGGCACGGGGCCGCGCTCCCCCTCCGCGCGGGGCTCCTCGCCCGCACGCGGGCCAGGAGGGCGGCCGGGTCCGGGTCGGCCTGGAGGGACCGCAGCGTCAAGGTCCACCACTGCTCCAGCAGTTCCCTCCAGCACCGCCCGCCCGGCATCTCGTCGATCAGGGTGCAGAACCCGAAGAACGCGCTGACGAGCGTCACGGCCGCGGTCGACGGCTCGATCCCTTCCGCGAGCTCGCCCCTCGCACGGGCCTGGGCGAGAAGCCGGGTGGCAGCCACCGACCAGGCGTCGAACGGTGCGGGCACGGCGGACTCGATGGCGCGGCGCTCCGCCCACAGGCGGGCACCGGCACGTGCCACGACGTCCTCGCTGAGGGACTGCGCGACACGGAGGCTGAGGCCGACCAGTTTCTCCAGCGGAGGAACTCCGCGCGCGGTGTAGGCGGCCGTGAGCTGGGGCCAGGTGGCGAACTGCTCGCGGACCACGGCCAACGCCAGCTTCTCCTTGCTGGAGTAGTGGAAATAGATCGCTCCGCTGGTCCTCCCGGAGTGGTCGCTTATGCCATTGACGCTCGTGCCCGCATAACCCCGTTCGACGAACATGTGTGCCGCTGATTCCAGCAGTACCTTGCGGGTTTCCCGCGCCCTGTCCTGCACTTGTGTTCCACCTTCGCTCAAACGCGCCAACGCCACGACAGGAAAGTCCGAGCACCCCGGAGGCAGGGCCGCGGCGCGCGAAGATCTTATTATTCATGGGTCGTGTGCGCCGCACGGGTGACTGCACGCAACACACCTCCCTGCCGTGCGGATTCGTCGCGGACGGACGCGAGAACCGCGCCGAGCGGTATCGCACCGGCTCCGAAAGGGCCTTTCATCAGGCCTCTTGGCGGTATTGCGGGCACCTCCCCCTTCCCCGCCCCTCCGCTTCCCGGAGTCCACCGGATTCGGCCGGGACATTCACATGCACTCGAATCGGTGATTGTGGAAAACGCGGAAGCGAAATTAACGTAATGACCACGATGTTTTCGGCGCGGCCGGAATCAACCCGTCGCGCCCGCCATGAGGCACCCACGGAGCGCCCGGTCAGGCCACGCGGCCACGGGCGTCCGTGCGGCATCACCCGTTTCCGCTCCTTTCCGCGAGTGGACCGCCCCTGTCCCGGCACCGTCTGCGCCCGTGCTCCGAACCGGCCGGCGCAGCCTCCCAGAACGGCACTCACATGACAGCTCATCGCATCCTCTCCTGGTCCCCCTCCGCCCTCGTCTTCGACTGCGACGGAACCCTGATGGACACGGAACGGCACTGGCAGGAGGCTCGGAACGCCACCTTCCGGGCGTTCAGCCTCACACCGCCGGCCGGGTTCGCCGACCGCGCCAAAGGCATGCACTACACCGAGTGCGGCGCGCTCATGGCCGAGGAAACCGGAAAGCCGGACCTCGTGGAGGACCTGACGGACACGCTCCTCGACACCTTCGGCGCCCTCGTCGACCAGGATCCCGCCACCATGCCGGGGGCCGCCGCGCTGGTCCGGCTGGCCGCTCGCCACCTCCCCCTCGCGGTGGCCAGCAACTGCCCCCGGGAGGTGGTGGAATCGTGCCTCGACCGGGCCGGCCTCCTCGGTTTCTTCGGTCACGTCGTGGTCGCCGAGGGGGACGTACGGCCGAAGCCGGAACCCGACGTGTACCGGGTGGCCGCGCGTCTGTGCGCCGTACCTCCCGGGGAAGCCCTGGCCGTGGAGGACTCGCTCACCGGCATGGAGTCGGCCCGCCGGGCGGGCCTTCGCGTCCTCGGCGTCGGAGCGTCCCCGTCGGGGCCGGTGGCGGGGAAGGCCGACCTGTGGGTCGCGAGCCTGGCCGACGGCGAGCTGCTGTCGTGGGCCCGGACCCGGATCGGCGAGTAGGGCGCACCGGCGCCCACCACCCGGGCCGGACCCGTCCGGGCGCACGAAGCGCGGTTCGGTCAGCGGAGCTGCGCGGCGAACGCCTCGTACGCCCGCTCGTCGAAGAGCACGAAACGGATCTCCTCGACCGACGTCCGTGCCGCGCGCACCGTCCGCACCGCGATCCGCGCGGCGTCGTCCACGGGCCAGCCGTAGATGCCGGCGGAGACGGCCGGGAAGGCGACGGTGCGGGCGCCGAGTTCGTCGGCGACGCGCAGGGACTCGCGGTAGCAGGAGGCCAGCAGCTCCGAGCGGTCCTCCTCGGCGCTGTAGCGGGGGCCGACCGTGTGGATCACCCAGCGGGCGGGAAGCCGGCCGGCGGTGGTGGCGACGGCCCGGCCGGTGGGCAGTCCCCTGCCCAGATGTCCGGCGCGGAGCTTGCGGCACTCCTCCAGGACGGCGGGCCCGCCGCGGCGGTGGATGGCGCCGTCGACCCCGCCGCCGCCGAGCAGCGAGGAGTTGGCGGCGTTGACGACGGCGTCCACGGACTCCGTGGTGATGTCGCCCCGGACGAAGGTGACGGCGGTCATGGCGGCTCGGCCTCTCTCCGCGAAGGCGGGATCTGCGGTGCGGCGACGGCGGTGCGGCGACGGCGACGCGGTGACGACGGTGCCGTGACAGCGGTGGCGTGACAGCGGTGCTACGGCTGCTGCCGCAGCCTGCGCCAGACCGCCTTGGCCGCGTTGTGGCCCGACATGCCGTGGACACCGGGGCCGGGCGGGGTGGCCGAGGAGCAGATGAAGACGGCCGGGTGCGGGGTGGAGTACGGGGACAGGGAGAGTCTGGGACGCAGCAGGAGCTGGAGGCCGGACGCCGCGCCGGTGCCGATGTCGCCGCCGACGTAGTTGGCGTTGCGGGCGGCGAGCTCGGCGGGGCCGGCGATCGCGCGGGCCAGGACGCGGTCGCGGAATCCCGGTGCGAAGCGCTCCAGCTGGCGTTCCATCGTGTCGGTGAGGTCGCCGGTCCAGCCGTTGGGCACATGGGCGTAGGCCCAGAAGACCTGCTTGCCGGCCGGGGCCCGGGTGGGGTCCACGACACCGGGCTGCACCGTGATCATGAAGGGTTTCCGCGGGGGGCGGCCCTCCCGGGAGGCGGCGCGCAGGGCGGCACCGATCTCCGCGCTGTCCGCGCCGATCTGGACCGTGGTGGCGCGGCGGGCCTCGTCGGCGGTCCAGGGGACCGGGCCGTCGAGCGCGTAGTCGATCTTGTAGACGCCGGCGCCGTACCGGTAGCGCTCGTAGAAGCGGCCGAGGCCGGCGATGCGGGCCAGGGCGGTGGGCGAGGTGTCGAAGACGTAGGCGCGGGCCGGGGGCAGGTCGTCGAGGCGCTTGACCTCGTAGTCGGTGTGGATGGCGCCGCCGAGGTCCTCCAGGTAGGCGGCCAGGGCGTCCGAGACGGCCTGGGAGCCGCCGCGGGCCACCGGCCAGCCGCGGGCGTGCGCGGCGAGCGCGAAGACCAGGCCGACCGCGCCGGTGGCGAAGCCGCCGAGGGGGGCCATGACGTGGGCGACGAGTCCGGCGAAGAGGGTCTTGGCCTTCTCGTCGTGGAAGCGGCGCGTCAGCCAGGTGGACGGGGGCAGGCCGGCCAGTCCGAAACGGGCGAGGGTGAGGGGATCGCGCGGCAGTGCCGTCAGCGGCAGCGACATGAAGTCCCGGACCAGGACGTCCCACCGGGGCAGGAACGGCTCGACCAGCCTGCGGTACGCGCCCGCGTCACGGGGGCCGAAGGAAGCGGCCGTCTCGGCGACCGAACGGGACAGCACGGCCGCGCTGCCGTCGGGGAAGGGGTGCGCCATGGCGAGTTCGGAGTGGAGCCACTCGAGGCCGTACCGCTCCAGGGGCAGGGCGCGGAAGGCGGGCGAGTTGATGCCCAGGGGGTGTGCGGCGGAGCACGGGTCGTGGCGGAAGCCGGGGAGGGTGAGTTCCTCGGTGCGGGCGCCGCCGCCCACCGTGTCCTTCGCCTCGAAGAGGGCCACGGAGAAGCCGCGGC
Source organism: Streptomyces sp. NPDC014882 (assembly GCF_043081325.1). Classification (NCBI taxonomy): domain Bacteria; kingdom Bacillati; phylum Actinomycetota; class Actinomycetes; order Kitasatosporales; family Streptomycetaceae; genus Streptomyces; species Streptomyces sp. NPDC014882. The sequence goes on along the minus strand of NZ_JBIBWL010000009.1, from coordinate 278,439 downwards.
GGGCCAGTTCCGCGGCGGCCGTCAGGCCGTTCGGCCCCGCTCCCACCACGACGACATCGAGCATCGACGACACCTGGACCCCTTCGTCAGCCGGCGGCCTCCGGGATCAGGATATGCCGGGGGTACGACGGCGTAGGCGGCGCGGTGGGACGCGGGGCGGGCCGCCGCCGGCGCGGACGCCGTCACGGCCCGGGGCGAAGCTCCGGGAGGGAGTGGGGACGGGCGGGCCGGGGGGGCGGAGGCCCGGGGCCGAGAGGGCGGGAGGGCGGGATCAGGGGCGAGTCCCGGACAGCAGGCCGGTCACCCGCCGGGCCGTCGCCGCGTCCCGGGCCGCCGTGAACGGCAGGGAGTTGCCGCCCGTGATCCTGAACGGCTCGCCGCCGAGGGTGAGATGGGCGCCGCCCGCCTCCTCGACCAGCAGCAGTCCGGCCGCGTGGTCCCAGGCCGCTTCCCAGGAGAAGGCCGTGGCGTCCAACTCGCCCCGGGCCACGGCGAGGTACTCCAGGCCCGCCGAGCCGCAGGCGCGCGGGGCGACGCCGTCCGTCCACAGGCCGAGCAGGGCGCGCTTCTGCTCGTCGGTGGTGTAGTCGGGGTGCGAGGTCGCCACCGTGAGGTCGCGGCCGGGTGCGGGCGGGCCGGCGAACAGCCGCTCACCGTCCAGGAAGGCGCCGCCGCCGCGCACGGCGGTGGCCAGCCGGCCGCGGGCGGCGGCGTACGTCCAGGAGGCGTGCACGACGCCGTGCCGGGCGAGGGCGACCAGGGTGCAGAAGCCGTCGTCGCCGTGCACGAACTGCCGGGTGCCGTCGACCGGGTCGACTATCCACACCGGGGCGTCGCCCCGTATCGCCTCGTAGACGGCCGGGTTGGCGTGCACCGCCTCCTCGCCGACGACGACCGAGCCGGGCAGCAGGGCGGCGAGGGCCTTGGTGAGGTACAGCTCGGCATTGCGGTCGGCGTCCGTGACCAGGTCGTGCGGCCCGGTCTTCTGGTCCACCTCGTGCGCGGCGAGCTGCCGGAAGCGTGGCAGGATCTCCGCGGCGGCGGCCTCACGGACCGCGTCCGCCACGTCACCGGCGTGGTGGGCGAGAAACTCGTCGATGGTTTCCGTGTCTCCGATCATGCCCTCCATCAGAACACGTCCCACTGACAATCCCCGCCGCGCCGGTGCACACCCGGTGGAATCGGGATGAAGGTGAAGGTGAAGGTGAGGACGAAGCCGAAGCCGAAGAGGTCAGGGGGCGCCCCTCGGCCCGGCCCCGGCCCCTGCCCCTGCCCCTGCCCCTGCCTCAGCGTCCCACCGCGTACCCCTGCATCCCCCGCGGGTTCGCCGCCGCCGACAGGACGCCCGTCTCCGGGTCGCGGGCGACGGCGCACAGCCGGCCCTCGGACCACGGGTCGGCGACGGTCACGTCGTGGCCGCGTCCGCGCAGGTCCTCGACGACGGGCGGCGGCATGCGGGACTCCACGGTCAGGCTGCCCGGTCGCATGCCGCGGGGGTAGAAGGAGCCCGGGAAGGCGTCGGTGTGCCAGTTCGGGGCGTCGATCGCGCCCTGGAGGTCCAGGCCGCCGCGCACCCGCGCGCGCAGGGCCACGGCCAGGAAGAAGTGCAGCTGCCACTGGTCCTGCTGGTCGCCGCCGGGGGTGCCGAAGGCCAGGACCGGGACGCCGTCGCGCAGGGCGATCGAAGGCGTGAGGGTGGTGCGGGGGCGGCGGCCGGGGGTGAGGGAGTTCGGCAGGCCCTCCTCCAGCCAGGTCATCTGCAGCCGGGTGCCGAGCGGGAAGCCCAGTTCGGGCACGACCGGGTTGGACTGGAGCCAGCCGCCGCTGGGCGTGGCGGCGACCATGTTGCCCCAGCGGTCGACGACGTCGAGGTGGCAGGTGTCGCCGCGGACGGCCCCGTCCGCGGCGGTCGCGGGCTCCCCCGGCACCGGGGAGGCCGGGCCCTTGGCGACGGTCGGCTCACCGGCGCCCATGGGGCTGTGGCCGGGCTCGTCCGTGGTCACCACGCGTGCGTGGGCGCTCAGCCGGGGCTCGCGTCCGCCGGGACGGCCCGGCCGCAGCTCGTACGACGCCCGGTCGCCGATCAGCGCGCGCCGGCCGGCGTTGTACGGGGCCGAGAGCAGCTCGTCCAGCGGGACCCCGGCCGCGTCGCCGTACCAGGCCTCGCGGTCGGCCATGGCGAGCTTGCAGCCCTCCACGAGGAGGTGGACGTGGTCGGCGGAGCCGTGGGCGGGCAGCTCCGGCGGGAGGAGGGCGAGTTGCTGGAGGAAGACCGGGCCCTGGCTCCAGGGACCCGCCTTGCAGACGGTCCAGCCGTTCCAGTCGTACGTCGCCGGCGCCTCGTAGGACGCGGACCAGCCGGCGAGGTCGGCGGCGGTGAGCGTGCCGGCGTGGCGCTCGCCGCTGGTGTCCAGGGTGGGGCGCCCGGCCTGCCGGACGAGGGCCTCGGCGATGAATCCGCTGCGCCAGACCTCCCGCGCGGCGTCGATGCGGTCCTCCCGCCCCCCGGCGCCGGCCGTCTCGGCGAGCAGCCGCCTCCAGGTGGCGGCGAGCGCGGGGTTGCGCAGCAGCCGGCCGGGGCGGGGCGCCCGGCCGCCGGGCAGGTAGACCTCCGCGGAGGACGTCCACTCGGTCTCGAACAGCTCGCGCACGGTCTCGACGGTCGCGCCGACGTTCTCCACGGGCGCGTGCCCGTGCTCGGCGTATCCGACGGCGTACTTCAGGACGTCGTCGAGGGACTTGGTGCCGTGGTCGCGCAGGAGGAGCAGCCAGGCGTCGAAGGCGCCGGGCACGGCCGCCGCGAGGGGCCCCGTGCCGGGGACGAGGTCCAGCCCGAGTCCGCGGTAGTGGGCGACGGTCGCGCCGGCCGGGGCGACGCCCTGCCCGCACAGCACCCGCACCTCGCCGCCCGCGGGGGCGAGCAGGATCGGCACCTCCCCGGCGGGACCGTTGAGGTGGGGTTCGACGACGTGCAGCACGAAGGCGCCGGCCACCGCGGCGTCGTAGGCGTTGCCGCCGTCCTCCAGGACGGCCATGGCCGACTGGGAGGCCAGCCAGTGGGTGGAGGACACCATGCCGAAGGTGCCCTGGAGGGTGGGGCGGGTGGTGAACGGCACTTCTCACCTCTTCGTCGACGCGACAACGGGTGGACCGGCGCCCGGATGTTACTCCCGCCCCCGCGACCGCGGCGGACGGTGCTTTCCGGCCGGCCGGTTTCCGCCCCCGCCCGCCCGGACGAAGGAATCCGACAGCTGCCGACGACGTGCGGAAGACCGTCCTCGGCAGCCGTCGGTCGGCAGCGGCTGCAAGGCCGGAGCGGCCCTGCGGGCCGGGGCCGCGGGCTCGGTCAGGGGATCGCCGCGGGCTCCCGGCCGGGAGGGCCGTACCGGCCGGCGTGGCGGAAATCCTTCCCTCCGCCGTCACCGCGCCACCACGGAGCGAGTTCGCACTTCCGCCCCACAGGGAGACGTGTGAAACTGACGTCCCCGTCCGCACCGTCTCCCACGAAAGTGCGCCGTGCGTTCTCTCCCCCTGCCGCTCGCCCTCACCGCGCGACTGACCCCGGTGATCGTGCTCGCCTGCGCGGGCTGGGCGCTGTCGTCCGGTCCCTCCGACCCCGGGAAGACCGCCGCGGCCGGGGACACGCAGAAGTCCCGCTCGGAGTCGTCGGAGGCGGAGTCGTCGGCGCCGTCCTCGACGGCGGTCACGAAGACGTACGGCGCCGCTCCCGCACCCTGCACGAGCGTGGCCGCCAAGACGGTGAGCTCGCTGGTGCCGGCCGCGAAGACGGCGGGCAAGGAGATCCCGTCGACGGACACCTCCCTGCGCCGCACCTGCTCCTGGAACGCGCTCAAGGGCTACGAATACCGCTGGCTGGACGTCTCCTTCGAGTTGCTGGAGTCCGACGAGGCCGCCGCGACGTCGTACGAGGACCGCACGACGGAGAAGGACGGCGGCGGGGCCGTTCCGGGGCTCGGGGACGAGGGCTACTCGGTGGTGAACCTGACCACGGAGGACAAGCAGCAGACCCGTGAGGGCACCGTCGTCGCGCGGGTGGCGAACGCGCTCGTCGTCGTCACCTACAACGGCAGCGACTTCGAGTCGAAGAAGGCCCCGGGCACCGACGAGATCAACAAGGGCGCGATCAGGGCGGCGAAGGAAGCGGTCGCCTCGTTGAGGGCCGCCGCGGTGAACTGAGCCCCGGCCGGAACGGGGCGCCGGGGGGGGGCTCCTCCCACCCGCGGACGAGGTGGGACGGGAGAGGCCGTGCGGGCGGTACCGAGGGGGGGTGCGCGGGAAGGCGCCCGGTCCCCCTCCCCCGGACGGCGGGGAGGGGGAGTCCTGAGGGGAGCCGGCGGGCCGGCGTCCGGTCCGGCGGCAGGTCGGCCGTCGACGGCGGGCAGAGCGTTGACGGCGGACAAACGGTTGACGGTGGGTCAGCCGTCGACGGCGGGCAGACGGTCGGCTGCGGGTCAGCCGTTGACGGCGGGGATGATCCGGGAGCCGTAGGCGTCGATGACGGCCTCCTGCGCGTCGTGCATGTCGTAGAGGGCGAACTGGTCGACGCCCAGCTCGCGCAGCGCGTTCAGCTTCTCGATGTGCTTGTCCACCGGGCCGACGAGGCAGAAGCGGTCGACGATCTCGTCGGGCACGAACCGGGTGTCGGGGTTGTCGGCGCGGCCGTGGTGGGAGTAGTCGTAGCCTTCCCGGGCCTTGATGTAGTCGGTGAGTTCGTCGGGTACGGCGGCGGAGTGCTCGCCGTACCTGGCGACCAGGTCGGCCACGTGGTTGCCGACCATGCCGCCGAACCAGCGGCACTGGTCGCGGGCGTGGGCGAGCGCCTCGGGCGAGTCGTCCTCGGTGACGTACGCCGGGGCGGCGACGCAGATCCTCACCTCGGCGGGGTCGCGGCCGGCGGCGACGGCGGCGTCCCGCACCGTCTTGACCATGTACTCGGTGAGGTACAGGTCGGCGAGCTGGAGGATGAAGCCGTCGGCCTCCTCGCCGGTCATCTTCAGCGCCTTGGGGCCGTACGCGGCCATCCAGACGGGGAGTTCGGCGCCCGGCCCGATCCACGGGAACCTGATCACCGTGCCGCCGAGGTCGGCCTCGTCGCCGCGGCCGAGGGCGCGGATGACCTTCATGGCCTCGCTGATGCGGGCGAGGGTGTTGGGCTTGCGGCCCGCGACGCGCATCGCGGAGTCGCCGCGGCCGATGCCGCACACCGTGCGGTTGCCGAACATGTCGTTGAGGGTGGCGAAGGTGGAGGCGGTGACCTCCCAGGTGCGGGTTCCCGGGTTGGTGACCATCGTCCCGACCGTCAACCTGCTGGTGTTGGCGAGGATCTGACTGTGGATCACGAACGGCTCCTGCCAGAGCACGGCGGAGTCGAAGGTCCACCCGTGGGTGAAGCCGTTGCGCTCGGCCCGCTGCATCAGGCTGATGACCTTCGAGGCGGGCGGGTCGGTCTGCAGGACGAGTCCGAAGTCCATGGCACCACTCCTAGGTGAGGTACTGACAGGTGGAGCGCGGGGTGTAGGCGCCGTGACCGGCGCGACCGGTGTACTGCCGTTCGGTGATGACGGGCTCGCCCCGCGAGAGGACCGTCTCGACGCGGCCGGTGATCCGCTTGCCCTCGTACGCCGAGTAGTCGACGTTCATGTGGTGGGTCTCGGCGGAGACGGTCTGCTCCGCGTGCGGGTCGTAGATCACGACGTCCGCGTCGGCGCCCGGGGCGATGGTGCCCTTCTTCGGGTACATGCCGAACATGCGCGCCGGGGTGGCGCAGGCGATCTCGATCCAGCGGCGGCGCGAGAGGTGTCCGTCGACGACGGCCTGGTGGAGCAGGTCCATGCGGTTCTCGACGCCCGGCAGACCGTTGGGGATCCTGGAGAAGTCGCCCCGGCCCAGCTCCTTCTGGCCCGTGAAGCAGAAGGGGCAGTGGTCGGTCGACACCACCTGGAGGTCGTTGGTGCGCAGCCCCTGCCACAGCTTGGCCTGGTGCTCCCTGGGGCGCAGGGGCGTGCTGCACACGTACTTGGCGCCCTCGAAGCCGGGCTCGGCGAGGTTGTCGGTGGACAGGAACAGGTACTGCGGGCAGGTCTCGCCGAAGACGTTCAGCCCCTCGTCGCGCGCCCGGGCCAGTTCCGCGACCGCTTCCGTCGCCGACACGTGCACCACGTAGAGGGGGGCGCCGGCGACCTGCGCCAGTCTGATGGCCCGGTGGGTCGCCTCGGCCTCCAGCAGCGCCTTGCGCACCTCGCCGTGGTATCGGGGATCGGTCTCGCCGCGGGCGAGGGCCTGCTCGACCAGGACGTCGATGGCGATGCCGTTCTCCGCGTGCATCATGATCAGGCCGCCGTTCCCGGCGGAGCGCTGCATGGCGCGCAGGATCTGCCCGTCGTCGCTGTAGAAGACGCCCGGGTACGCCATGAACTGCTTGAAGGAGGTGACGCCCTCCTCCACCAGCAGGTCCATCTCCTCGAGCGTGTCCTGGTTCACGTCGGAGACGATCATGTGGAAGCCGTAGTCGATCGCGCAGTTGCCCTCGGCCTTGGCGTGCCAGGCGTCCAGGCCAGCGCGCAGGCTGTGGCCGACGCTCTGCACGGCGAAGTCGACGATCGTGGTGGTGCCGCCCCAGGCGGCCGCGCGGGTGCCGGTCTCGAAGGTGTCGGAGGCGAAGGTGCCGCCGAACGGCAGCTCCATGTGGGTGTGGGCGTCGACGCCGCCCGGGATGACGTACTTCCCGGTGGCGTCGACGACGTGCCCGGCCGTCCAGGCCTCGGCGGCCGGTGTGCCGGAGGCGGCGAGGGCGGCGATACGGCCGTCCTCGATCAGGACGTCGGCGTGGATCTCGTCGGACGCGGTGATGACGAGGCCACCCCGGATGACGGTTCGGCTGCTCATGCTCCCTCTCCTGCCGTGTTCAACACGTGTGCCGTGCCCGGGGGCCGTCGCCGGTCCGGGCCCGGGCGCCGGACCGGCGACGGCCGCGGCCGGCTACGGGGCGGTCAGCGGGCCGTACGCCGCCGGGCGGCGGTCCCGGTGGAACCGCCGGCGGTCGCGGACCTCGCGCGGCTCGGCCGTGTCCAGGTCGCGGACGACCGGTTCGCTCTCCTTGTCGCTCGCCACCTCGCTGGCGAACCGCGCCTCCGGGTCCACGAAGTACGAGGTCCCGTAGAGGTCGTTGTCGCCCAGTTCCTCGACGCCGACCCGGTCGGTCTCGCCGACGAAGTACTCGTCGGCGGCGTCCGCCGGCTGCTCCGGCTGCCACCGGCAGGCGGACAGGCCGCGCGAGGTGGCGGACGGGTCGAAGACGGTCTCGGTGCCCGCCAGGAGGCTGACGCGCTACCGCGTGCTCCTCAGGGCGCTCTCGAGGATCGCGGCGCCCTCCTCGGCCTCCGCGACGGTCAGGGACAGGGGCGGGGCGACGCGCAGGGCGCTGGTGCTGTGGCCGCCGCCCTTGCCGACCAGCAGGCCCCCGGCGCGGGCGGCCTCCAGGACGGCGGCGGCCCGGTCGAGGTCGGCCCGGTCGGTGCCGGGCCGGGTCAGCTCGATCCCGATCATCAGCCCGCGCCCGCGCACCTCGCGTACGCCCGGGTCCTGGGCGGTGGCGGCCCGCAGCCGTTCGATGAGCAGTCCGCCGACCCGCCGGGCGTTGCCCTGGAGGTCGTGTTCCAGCAGGTGGGTGAGGTTGGCGAGGCCGGCGGCCATGGTGACCTGGGTGCCGCCGAAGGTGGAGATGCTGTTGGCGTCGAGGCAGTTCATGATCTCGGAGCGGGCGATCACCCCGCCGACGGACATGCCGTTGCCGATGCCCTTGGCGAAGGTGACGATGTCGGGCGGGCCGTTGCGGTCGTGTGCCTGCCAGCCCCAGAAGTGGTCGCCGGTGCGGCCCCAGCCGGTCTGCACCTCGTCGGCGATCCACAGGATCCCGTGGGCGTCCAGCACTTCCCGGAACGCCGCGTACAGCCCGTCGGGCGGGGACGTGAAGCCTCCGACGCCCTGGACGGGCTCGGCGATCAGGGCGGCGGGCGGCCGGGTGTGGCCGAGCAGGTCCTTCAGGTCCTCGACGCAGGCCGCGATGAACTCGGTGTCGTCGAGCGCGGCGTACGGGCCGCGGGTGCGCACGCCTCCGTGGACGTACAGCGTCTGGAGCGGGGACAGCGAGGTGGGAGACCAGCCGCGGTTGCCGGTGATGCCGACGGCGCTGAAGGAGCGGCCGTGGTAGCTGTTGCGCATGGCCAGGATCGTGTTGCTGCGCCGGAAGGCGGTGGCGAGCAGCAGGGCGGTGTCGTTGGCCTCGGTGCCGGAGGTGGTGAAGAAGACGCGGGCGTCCGGGATGCCGCTCAGCCGGGCGATGCGTTCGGCGAGTTCGACCATGGGGCGGTTGAGGTAGAGCGTGGAGGAATGGATGATCCGTCCGGCCTGCTCGCTCACCGCCTTGGTGACCTCGGGCAGGGCGTGCGCGGTCATGGTCGTGAGGATGCCGCCGAAGAAGTCGAGGTACCTGTTCCCCTCGGCGTCCCACACGTGGCGGCCCTCGCCGTGGGTGATCTCCAGCGGCCGGTCGTAGTAGAGCGCGAGCCAGTCCGGCAGGACCCGGCGGTGGCGGGCGTGGAGGTCGTTCACGGCTGCACCAGCCCCTCGTAGGCGTCGGGCCGGCGGTCGCGGTAGAAGGCCCACGTCCGCCGGACTTCCTCGATCAGGTCGAAGTCGAGGTCGCGGACGAGGAGTTCCTCGTCCTTGTCGCCGGCGGTCGCGCCGACGAACCGTCCGCGCGGGTCGACGAAGTAGGAGGTGCCGTAGAAGTCGTTGTCGCCGTACTCCTCGACGCCGACCCGGTTGATGGCGGCGACGAAGTACTCGTTGGCCACGGCGGCCGCGGGCTGTTCGAGCTGCCAGAGGTGGGCGGAGAGCCCCCGGTGGGTGGCGGACGGGTTGTAGACCAGTTGCGCGCCGCCCAGGCCGAGCTGGCGCCAGCCCTCGGGGAAGTGGCGGTCGTAGCAGATGTACACGCCGACCTTGCCGACGGCGGTGTCGAAGACCGGCCAGCCGAGGTTTCCGGGACGGAAGTAGTACTTCTCCCAGAAGCCCTTCACCTGCGGGATGTGGTGCTTGCGGTACTTGCCGAGGTACGAGCCGTCGGCGTCGATCACGGCCGCGGTGTTGTAGTAGAAGCCGGACTGCTCGATCTCGAAGACGGGGACGACGAGCACCATGCCCGTCTCGCGGGCCAGCTCCCGCATGCGGCGCACGGTCGGTCCGTCGGGGACCGGTTCGGCCCAGCGGTAGTGCTCCGGCTCCTGGACCTGGCAGAAGTAGGGGGCGTTGAAGACTTCCTGGAAACCGATGACGCGCGCGCCCTGCCGGGCCGCCTCGCGGGCGTGCTCCTCGTGTTTCGCCACCATGGACTCGGTGTCGCCGGTCCAGGTGGCCTGGACCAGGGCGGCACGTACGACGTTGGCCATGAGTTGCTCCTTCGACGGAAGGCGTCAGAGCCCTCTACGCCCGTAGAAGCGGGCCGTAGAGGGACGAACGTAAGCCTCCGGGACGGGCTTGCCAAGACCATCGCCGTCAACCCGCGGAGTCGATCACGTTTCACACTCCGGTGGGTGAGTCGTGGGCGTACGGCGTACCGGCGGGCCACGGCTCAGGTCGTGAAGCCGGCGACCCGCAGGGCGTGCACCAGGTCCCAGTGCCGCTCGTCCGACACGCCGCGGGCGGCGGCCAGCAGCAGCGGAACCAGGAGCCGCGGGTCGGGGGCGACGCTGCGGGCCGCCTCCTCGGGGGTGCGGACCCGGACGTAGGCGTCCAGCAGCGCGTCCACCTCGCGGCGGCGGCCCGCGGCCGCCAGGGCGCCGACGGCCGCTCCGATCTCGCCGGCCGGACGGGCGACGCCCTGCCGCAGGATCTGCTCGCCGTCGGCCGTGCGGCCCGCCTCGACCAGGGCGTCCGCCGCGGCGACGAGCCGGTCGGCAGGCAGCGAGGCCGCCTCCCACAGCAGGGTCGTCCAGTCGGCGGTGAGCCCGGACCGCTGGAGGCTCGCGGCGAGCAGCGGGATCCGGGCGGCGGGCCAGTACGCCAGCTCGACGAGCAGCACGTGCGCCTCGCCGCTGCGGCCCTCGGCGCGGAGCCGGATCAGCCGCTCCACCGCCTGGGCGGTCTCCTCGCGGGCCGTCGCGTCCCCCGGCCCGGCCGACGGATCGGCCGACGGCCCGGGCCGGGGCCGCTCCTCTGCGGCGGCCCCGGCGAACCGGGCACCGCGCGGGGTGCGGCGCGGAGGGGGCGCGGGCGCCGGCAGCGGTGCCCCGGCGGCGGGCGGTACGGCGACGGGGGCGGTCGCCTCCTCGGCCATCCCGGCGAAGCGCGCGCCGCCGCGGCGGCGCTTGCGCTGCCTGGGGACGGGGGCGGGGGCGCCGTCGCCCGGGGCGGAGCCGTCAGGGGCGGGGCCGCGGGGTACGGCGGCCTCCCCCGGGCCGCGGGCGTCGGAGGCCGCCGGGGCCTGGACGGGAGCCGGCTCAAGGTACGGGGACTCCGAGGAGGACGGGGGCCGCCGGCCCTCGTCCCGGCCGGCACCGCTCCCGCCGGCACCGCCGTCAAGACCGCCACCGAGGCCGCCGCCGGTGCGTCGGTCGACGTCGGTCAGGCGGCGGCGGAGTTCGGCGCAGCGTGCGGTGGCCCGTTCGTGGTCGTCGTGGGCCCAGGCGAGGTCGAGACGGAGGGCCTCGGCCTCCTGGCGGGTGGTCGCGGCGGCGAGGAGACGGCTCAGCTCGGCCTGTCGGCCGGCGGCGTGGCGCTGTTCGCGCAGCATGACGTCGAGCCGGTCCCGGAGGGCGTCGCGGGCGCCGGGGCGGGCGTCCTGGGCGGCGAGGGCCGCGTCGTGCAGGGGCCCGGCCCGTTCCGCCTCCCGGGCGGCGGCCGGTGCGCCGTAGCGCGCGGCGAAGTCCTGGAGGAGGGCCTCCACGACGTCCCAGGGCGGCACCTCACGGCCGTCGAGGCAGGCACGCATACCCTCCGGGTCGCGCTGCCAGAAGACCGCGCACCAGCCGGCGCCCTGGTCCAGGCGCGCCAGCAGTCCGTCCAGGTGGTTCGCGAACTCCCTCAGTCGCCCTGGGAGTTGATCCAAAGTCATCGTCCAGCTCCCGCCCGACCGGAACACTCCGGTCCGTAGGGAACACCATGCGTGTTACGGCGTGGCTACGGGGAGTTTTCGGAGAAGACGCGGCGATCTCCCGCAGTCCCGCCGACCGAGGACGACCGACGGCGGCCGAGGGCGGCCGAGGGAGCGGGTCCCCGTACGGAGGGCGACCGCTCAGGCGACCCGCCCGACCGCGCCGGTCGCGTCGGCCACCTCGACCGCGCCCCCCTGCGGGACCGCCACCAAGGCGCACCGCGCCGCCAGTTCGTCCATGGACAGGCCGAGCGCACGGGCGAGGGCGGCGACGGTGAAGAAGGCCGGGGTCGGCGCCCGGCCGGTCTCGATCTTGCGGAGCGTCTCGGCGGAGATGCCGGCGGCCGCGGCGATCACGGCCATGCTGCGGCCGCCTCGGGCCTCGCGGAGCAGCGCGCCGAGCCGCTCTCCGCGTTCACGCTCTTCGGGGGTCAGCGGGGTGCGTACCATGCGGCCATTCTAATACCGGTATAACAATTGGCGGGGCGGAATCGAGGGCGGGCCCCTCGACCGGCGCCCGGCACGAGGCGGTCCGGGCCGTCGACGCGGGGTGTCGCCACTGGGGCCGGACCGGCCGCGGGGCCGCACAGCACCGCACAGGACCGCAGAAGGGCCATGAGGCAGGACCACGGAAGTGCCACAGGAGGGCCGCGCAGGACATCGCTGGACGTCGCCTTCCCTCGCACGCCTTCACAGGACATGCCGCCCCAAAAGGAACGTGTCATCGTGGTGTAGCCCGGCACGGACAGGAAACTCGTCGGCACCGGCAACGCAGTCGATGGAAACGGAACGCCATGACCAGCGGCTACATCGGCCCGGAGGGCGACCCCTTCGGTGAATTCCTGGCCCGCTTCTTCGGCGGGCCCCGCCCCGGCCCCCGCCAGATCAACATCGGCCAGCTCCTCAGCCAGCCGGCCAGGGAGCTGGTCCGCGGTGCGGCGCAGTACGCCGCCGAGCACGGCAGCCGCGATCTGGACACCGAGCACCTGTTGCGCGCCGCCCTCTCGGCGGAGCCGACGCGCAGTCTGCTCAGCCGCGCCGGGGCGGACCCCGACTCCCTCGCGTCGGAGATCGACGAGCGTTCGGGCCCCGTACAGCACCCGCCGGGCGAGGTGCCGCCGCCCACCTCGCTGTCGTTGACGCCGGCCGCCAAGCGGGCCCTGCTGGACGCCCACGACCTGGCGCGCTCGCGCGGCGCCGGCTACATCGGTCCCGAGCACGTGCTGAGCGCGCTCGCCGCGAACCCGGACTCCGCGGCCGGGCACATCCTCAACGCGGCCCGCTTCGCGCCGTCCGCCGGCCCGTCCGAGTCCCCGGACGCCATGCCCCCGCAGTCCCGCCAGGAGCGGCAGCGGTCCACGTCCACGCCCACCCTGGACAAGTACGGCCGGGATCTCACCGACCTGGCGCGCCAGGGGCGGATCGATCCGGTGATCGGCCGGGAGGACGAGATCGAGCAGACGATCGAGGTGCTGTCGCGGCGCGGCAAGAACAACCCCGTGCTGATCGGTGACGCGGGGGTCGGCAAGACCGCGGTCGTGGAGGGGCTCGCCCAGCGCATCGCGGACGGCGACGTGCCGGACGTGCTGGCCGACCGCCGGGTCGTCGCCCTGGACCTGACCGGCGTGGTCGCCGGTACCCGCTACCGCGGCGACTTCGAGGAGCGCCTCAACGCCATCGTGACCGAGATCCGCGAGCACTCCGACCAGCTCATCGTGTTCATCGACGAGTTGCACACGGTCGTGGGCGCGGGCGGTGGCGGGGAGTCCGGCTCGATGGACGCGGGCAACATCCTCAAGCCGGCCCTGGCCCGTGGCGAGCTGCACGTCGTGGGCGCGACGACGCTGGAGGAGTACCGGCGGATCGAGAAGGACGCGGCGCTGGCCCGCCGGTTCCAGCCGATCCTGGTGCCGGAGCCGTCGGCCGCGGACGCCGTCGAGATCCTGCGCGGTCTGCGCGACCGGTACGAGGCCCACCACCAGGTCCGCTACACCGACGAGGCGCTGGTGGCGGCCGTGGAGCTGTCCGACCGCTACCTCACCGAACGGCGGCTGCCCGACAAGGCCATCGACCTCATCGACCAGGCGGGCGCCCGGGTGCGCCTCGGGGCCCGCACGAAGGGCACGGACGTGCGCGCCATGGAGCGCGAGGTCGAGCAGCTCACCCGCGACAAGGACCAGGCGGTGGCCGACGAGCAGTACGAGCAGGCCACCCAACTGCGGGACCGCATCGTCGAGTTGAAGCAGCGGATGACGGACGCGGCCGGGGGCGGCGAGGTCGACGAGGGACAGCACCTGGAGGTCACCACCGAGGCGATCGCCGAGGTCGTGTCCCGGCAGACGGGCATTCCCGTCGCCAGCCTCACCCAGGAGGAGAAGGACCGGCTGCTCGGCCTGGAGCAGCACCTGCACGAGCGGGTCGTCGGCCAGGACGAGGCCGTGCGGGTCGTCTCGGACGCGGTGCTGCGCTCGCGTGCCGGGCTGTCGAGCCCGGACCGGCCGATCGGCAGCTTCCTGTTCCTCGGCCCGACCGGCGTCGGCAAGACCGAACTGGCCCGCGCGCTCGCCGAGGCGCTGTTCGGCAGCGAGGAGCGGATGGTCCGCCTGGACATGAGCGAGTACCAGGAACGGCACACCGTGAGCCGCCTGGTGGGAGCCCCGCCCGGGTACGTCGGCCACGAGGAGGCGGGCCAGCTGACCGAGGCGGTGCGCCGGCACCCGTACTCGCTGCTGCTGCTCGACGAGGTGGAGAAGGCCCATCCGGACGTCTTCAACGTCCTGCTCCAGGTCCTCGACGACGGGCGGCTGACCGACGCCCAGGGCCGTACGGTCGACTTCACCAACACGGTGATCGTGATGACCAGCAACCTGGGTTCGGAGGCGATCACGCGGCGCGGCGCCGGCATCGGTTTCGGGGCCGGCGGCACGGACGCGGACGAGGAGGCGCGGCGGGAGCAGATCCTGCGCCCGCTGCGCGAGCACTTCCGGCCGGAGTTCCTCAACCGCATCGACGAGATCGTCGTCTTCCGGCAGCTCAGCACGGAGCAACTGCGGCGGATCACCGACCTGTTGCTGGAGGGGACCCGCCGGCTGGTGCACTCCCAGGGCATCACCGTGCGGTTCTCCGACGCCGCCGTCGACTGGCTCGCCGAACGCGGGTACCAGCCCGAGTACGGCGCCCGCCCGCTGCGCCGCACCATCCAGCGCGAGGTCGACAACCGGTTGTCGCGGCTGCTGCTCGACGGGCAGGTCCGGGAGGGCGCCGCCGTGACGGTCGACGTCGAGGAGGGGCGGCTCGCGTTCCGCACGAGCCACGACGAGGCACCCGCTCCCGAGCTGTGAGGCCGCCGGCCCGGACGACCGGGCCGGCGGCTCACCGCACACGGTTCACGGCACACAGCACACGGTTCACGGCATACGGCGCACGGCGTGATGCCGCCCGCGTCCTACGGTGCCGGCAGCACCACCTGTGCCGAACCGCCGCCGCGCCGCACGGTCTCGGCCGCCGCCAGCCACTTGCCGTTCGGCAGCCGCTGCACGCCGGTCGTGGCGCCGATCTCCGGGTTGAGCTTGAACGAGTGCCCGATGGACTCCAGTTGCCCGGCGAGGTCGCTGCCGTAGAGGCCCGGTTCGAGTTCCGTCTGGGCGGTGTTGCGCTGGCTGGCGCGGGGTGCCGCGATGGCGTCCACGAGCGGGAGCCCGCGGTCGAGGAACCCGGTGAGGGTCTGGAGCACGGTGGTGATGATGGTCGCGCCGCCGGGCGAACCGAGGGCCACCACCGGCAGGTGGTGCCGGTCGAGGACGATGGTCGGCGAGATCGACGAGCGCGGCCGCTTGCCCGGACCGGGCAGGTTCGGGTCGTGCACGGCCGGGTTCGCCGGGGCGAAGGAGAAGTCCGTCAGCTCGTTGTTGAGGAGGAACCCGCGGCCGGGGACGGTGATGCCGCTGCCGCCGGTCTGCTCGATGGTGAGCGTGTAGGAGACGACGTTCCCCCACTTGTCGGCGACCGTCAGGTGCGTGGTGTTCTCGCCCTCGTACGTCGTCGGCGCCGCCGTGCCGCCGCCGGCGCAGTCGGCCGGACGGCGCGGGTCACCCGGCGCGAGGGGGCTGGTCAGCACCGCGTCGTCCCTGATGAGGCACTCCCGCGAGTCGGCGTACCGCTGCGACAGCAGTTCCTTCACCGGTACGTCCTCGAAGGCGGGGTCGCCGACCCAGCGCCCGCGGTCGGCGAAGGCGATGCGGCCGGCCTCGATGAACCGGTGCAGGTACTGGGCCCGGCTCGCCTCGGACAGGTCGGTCCGCTCCAGGATGTTGAGGGCCTCGCCCACGGTCGTGCCGCCGGAGGAGGAGGGGGCGATGGAGTACACGCCGAGGCCGCGGTAGGTGGTCTCGGTGGGCGCCCGGAGCTTGGCGCGGTAGGCGGCGAGGTCCTTCGCGGACAGGTCGCCGGGCCGGGCGTTCCAGCCCGAGGCCGGGTCCACCGGAGGCTTGTCGACGGTGGCGACGATGTCCTCGGCGATGTCGCCCCGGTAGAGCGCGCCGACCCCCTTGCGCCCCAGCTCGGCGTAGGTGCGGGCGAGATCGGGGTTCTTGAAGGTGGAGCCGACGACCGGGAGTTGTCCGCCGGGCAGGAACAGCTCGGCGGTGTCGGGGAAGTGGCGGAAGCGCGCCTCGTTCGCGGCGGTCTGGCTGCGGAAGGTGGCGTCGACGGTGAAGCCGTCGCGGGCCAGGCGCTCGGCGGGCTTGAGCAGCGTGCCGAGCTTCCTGCTGCCCCACCGGTCGAGGGCCGTCGCCCAGGTGGCCGGCGTGCCCGGGGTGCCGACGGCGAGGCCGCTGCTGACGGCGTCGGCGAAGGCGAGGGGCTTGCCGTTCTCGAGGAAGAGGTCCGGTCCGGCGGTCAGCGGCGCGGTCTCCCGGCCGTCGATCGTGCGCACGCCGCGGGACTTGGCGTCGTAGTAGACGAAGTAGCCGCCTCCGCCGATACCGGAGGAGTAGGGCTCGGTGACGCCGAGGGCGGCGGCGGTGGCGACGGCCGCGTCGACCGCGTTGCCGCCCTTGCGCAGCACCTCGATGCCGGCCGCGGAGGCGTCCGCGTCGACGCTGGCCACGGCGCCGCCGTAGCCCACGGCGACGGGCACCTTCTCGGCCGGCGCCCTCCCGGCGGCGGGTTTCCCGACGGCGGCGGGTGGCGCCGCCGCTCCCACCGAGACCACGGCGGCCGAGACCGCCAGGACCGACAGTTTCCGCGCGGCCGACAGTTTCCGCGCGACAGAGCGACGCATCCGTACCTCCAGTCCGGGAACGTCCGCGCAGCGTAACCACAACACCCGTGCCCCGACAGCCCCTTCCGGGCAGTGTCGTACGACTGCCGCATCGAACACGGGTACGTTCCGGCCATGGGACCCCACTACTATGCGCGCCCATGAATGACGACGTGCGCAACATCGTTCTGGGTGTGGTCGCGGCCGGCATCAGTGCCGCGCTCGGCTGGGTGGCCCGCACCTACCTCTGGCGACGGAGACTACGCCGCAAGCAGGCCTTCTTCGGGCTGCCGGACAACTCGGAGTGCCTGCTCGTCGTCAACCGCGATCCGGCGTCCCCGGAGCCCGCGGTCCACCGCATCGACGTGTTCGCGCTCCTGGAGCTGTCCGCGCTGGTCAAGGACTGCGGCGCCAACGTCCAGGTGGTCACGCAGGACGCGGCCCAGCAGGGCTTCGGGGAGCGCACCGAGTTCTGTGTCGGCGGTCCCGCCTCCAACCGGCGCATGATGGCGCACATGTCGGCCCTGCTGCCCGGGGTGCGGGTCAACGTCGACGCCGAACCGGGCCCGGACCGGGGCGCGTTCCAGATCGGCACCGAACGCCACCGGATGGAGGCGGGCGTCACCGAGTACGTGCTGCTGGCCCGGCTCACCGCCGCCCAACGCCGTGACGCCCGGCCGGTGTTCCTCTTCTGCGGCCAGCGCGCGATCACCAACCAGGCCGCCACCCGCTACCTGGCCCGCCATCACGAGCGCCTGCACCGCAAGCACGGGAACAACTCCTTCGTGCTGCTGCTGAAGGTCGTCAACTCCCAGGCGTACGGCCCCGACGTGGTGGAACTGGTGGCGGACGTGACGCGGGCGGCCCAGACGCCGCTGCCCGCGCAGTCCGTCTCCTCCCGCACCTCGCACCGCGCGTCCTGATCCCCGCCACCGGCCGGCGGTGGGGCGTGGACGCGGTCGGCCCGCTCCACAGCGAGCACAACCCGTCCGGCGCACGGCTGACCTTCTCCTCGCCGGCGAACGACCCGTCGTACGGGGCGATTCCGCTGTGCGAACAGTGATCTCCGGCCGGCGCCGGGCGGGTATGGCTCCTTGAGTGCTGCCCCTGCGGCCCGGATGAACGACCCATCCTAGACGAGGGCCGCCGGGGGTCGTGCGGGCGTGCACGGACCTAGTGCTTGAGGATCTTGGAGAGGAAGTCCTTGGCCCGGTCGCTGCGCGGATCGGTGAAGAACTCCTCCGGGCCGCGGTCCTCGACGATGCGGCCGTCGGCCATGAAGACCACGCGGTTCGCGGCCGACCGCGCGAAGCCCATCTCGTGGGTGACGACGACCATCGTCATGCCGTCCCGGGCGAGCTGCCGCATGACCTCCAGCACCTCGTTGATCATCTCCGGGTCCAGGGCGGAGGTCGGCTCGTCGAACAGCAGCGCCTTGGGCTCCATGGCGAGGGCCCGGGCGATGGCCACGCGCTGCTGCTGGCCGCCGGAGAGCTGGGCGGGGTACTTGTCGGCCTGGCCGGCCACGCCGACGCGGTCGAGCAGGGCACGGGCTTTCTCCTCGGCCTTCGCCTTGTCCACCTTGCGGACCTTGATCTGGCCCAGTGTCACGTTCTGCAGGACGGTCTTGTGCGCGAACAGGTTGAAGGACTGGAAGACCATGCCGACGTCGGCGCGCAGCCGGGCCAGTTCCCTGCCCTCCGCCGGCAGCGGTCTGCCGTCCAGCAGGATCGTGCCGGACTCGATGGGTTCCAGCCGGTTGACCGCCCGGCAGAGCGTCGACTTGCCCGACCCCGACGGGCCGATCACCACGACCACCTCCCCCTTGCCGACCGTGAGGTCGATGTCCTGGAGGACATGCAGCTCCCCGAAGTACTTGTTGACGTCACGCAGCTCGATCAACGGATCGACGGCCATGCGCAGCCCTACTCACTCTCGGCTGTCCCGTGCTGCCGCAAACTATCCAGACAAAACCCACGGAAAGACGCGACACGCACCTTTCGGACATTAGCCGTATTTACGCCCCACCGCAGACCGCCGCCGCACGCCCGTGCCACACACCCCGCCGCCGGCCGCCGCACGCCCGTGCCCTGCGTCCGTGCCGCGCACCCCGCCCCGCGCCTCAGACCTCCGCCACCTCGCCGTAGTGCTGGGACAGCTCCGGCACGCCGTTCACGGCCCACTCCTGTCCGGCCGTCACCACGTCGAACTCCCGGCCCGAGGCGAGCCGTACGACGGGCTGACCGCCGGGCCAGACCTCCCAGGCGGCGCCGGGGACGGTGCGCACGATGACCGTGCCGAGGTAGAGGCCCGCGTCGTTGCCCAGCCACGGCAGGATCTCCGCGTCGTCGCGCCAGCGCGGCAGCAGCTGGTCGAGCGCCTCCAACGAGGCCGGTGTGTCGTCGAGCCGGATGCCCTCCCGCTCCGCCAGGGTGCGCAGCAACTCGCACTCGGAGAGGAGTTCGGCGACCCCTTCGGGGTCCGCGGCGGTCAGCGTCGCCTCGGCGTGCCTCTTGCGCCTGCTGCCCAGGAAAGGGATGTTCATACGCCCAGCGTGACATTCACACCGGCGTGCGCACCACAGGCGCGCGGACGGCCGCGAGCGGCCGGACTCCCCTTCCCCGCCCACCCGGTGGACCGGCCGGCACACGGCGCTTTTCCCCGCGGCGCCGGGACGGCCGGCCGGACCGGGCCGGGTCGCCGGCCCGGCCCGCTCCCCCGCACCGGCCGGCCCCGCGCACGGGCCTACACGTCGAGGTCGACGACGACCGGCGCGTGGTCCGAGGCGCCCTTGCCCTTGCGCTCCTCGCGGTCGACGTAGGAGTCCTTCACGGCCTTGGCGAACGGCGCGTTGCCGTAGACCAGGTCGATGCGCATGCCGCGGTTCTTGGGGAAGCCGAGCTGGCGGTAGTCCCAGTAGGTGAACGGGTGGTCGTACTTCAGGGGGCGCGGGACGACGTCGGAGAGGCCCGTCTCGCGCAGGGCGGCGAGGGCGGCGCGCTCGGCGGGGGTGACGTGGGTGGAGCCCTCGAAGACGGCCGGGTCGAACACGTCGTCGTCGGTCGGCGCCACGTTGTAGTCGCCCAGCACGGCGAAGGGGCGGCTGCCCCCCGCGTCGCCGGCGACGGCGGCCCTGAGGGCCTCGAACCACTGCAGCTTGTACGCGTAGTGCGGGTGGTCCACCTCCCGGCCGTTGGGGACGTAGACCGACCAGAGGCGGACCGGACCGCACGTCGCGGAGATCGCGCGGGGCTCGACGGCGTCCTCGTACCCCGGATCGCCGGGCAGGCCCTTGACCACGTCCTCGAGGCCGACCCGGGAGACCAGCGCCACGCCGTTCCACCGTCCGGTGGCGTTGACCGCCGCCTCGTAGCCCAGCTCGCGCAGCTGGTCGAACGGGAACTGCGCCTCGGCGACCTTGGCCTCCTGGAGGCAGAGCACGTCGGTGCCGCTGCTCTCCAGCCAGGCCAGGAGCCTCGGCAGGCGGGCGGTGATCGAGTTCACGTTCCAGGTCGCGATGCGCATGGACGACAACCTACCCGCAGGGTCCGACAGCGGCCTCGCTCAGATCTGCGCCGACGCTCCCGACGCCAGCCGCTGGTGGTCGGCGCCGCCGAGGTTGCCCAGATGGGTGTCGTAGATCGGGCGGGCGAGGTCGGTGAGGAGGGCGTCGTGGATGTCGTAGACCCGCCGCGGCCGCACCTCCCTGACGTAGTCGATGACCTCGGCGATCTTGTTCCAGGGGGCCATGACCGGGGCCAGGAGGGTCTCCACCCGGTGGTCGGGGACGGTGAGGGCGTCGCCGGGGTGGAAGACGCGGCCGTCGTCGATCAGGAAGCCGATGTTGGTGACGCGCGGCAGGTCCGGGTGGATCACGGCGTGCAGTTCGCCGTGGACCTGGACGTCGAAACCCGCCGCGGTGAAGGCGTCCCCGTGGCCGACGGTGTGGACGCGTCCCGGGAAGGCGCCCGCGATCTTCTCCGCGACCGACCGGAGGGTCCAGATCTCGGCGGCCGGGTCGGTCTCCAGGGCCGCCCGCAGCCGCTCCTCGCTGAAGTGGTCGGGGTGCTCGTGCGTGACGAGGACGGCGTCCGCGCCGAGCACGGCGTCCGCCTCGGTGAACCCGCCCGGGTCGAGGACGAGGGTGCGGCCGTCCTTCTCCAGGCGGACACAGGCGTGCGACTTCTTCGTGAGCTTCAGGGGAGCCGGGGGCGTCATGGGAGTCTCGGGATTCCTGGACCGGTGGGAGGTGCCGGGCCGGCGGGATGCGCCGGCCCGGCCGGGGGTGGTGGGCCGGTCGGGGGTGGTGGGGGTCATGGGTCCATCCTGCCTCCGCCCGGCGGCCGGCTCACTCGGTGGGCGTGGTCTCCTCCCGGATGACCTGCTGCGCCACGCGGAACGCGCTGTTCGCGGCCGGTACGCCGCAGTAGACCGCCGTCTGGAGCAGCACCTCCTTGATCTCGTCCGGGGTGAGGCCGTTGCGCAGGGCGGCACGGGTGTGGGCGGCCAGCTCGTCGAGGTGCCCGCCGGCCACCAGCGCGGTCAGGGTGACGCAGGAGCGCGAGCGCCGGTCGAGGCCGGGGCGGTCCCAGACCTCGCCCCAGGAGTAACGGGTGATCAGCTCCTGGAAGTCGCCCGAGAAGTCGTCGGCCTGTGCCAGCGCCTGGTCCACATGGGCGTCGCCGAGGACCTCACGCCGCACCTTCAGCCCGGCGTCGTACGGGTCGGGGCGGCCCATGACCTGCTGGGGCACCGCCACGGGCGCGGGCGCGATCTCGGCGATCGGCGCGGTCGGCGGCGGCGGGGACTGCACCGGCCTGAGGGAGACGCCGGGGACGGCGGTCTGCCCCGTGCTGTGCTCGTACGCCGGCTGCCAGGCGGTGGAGAAGTGCCGGACCAGCAGGTCGGTGACGGCGGCGGGCTGCTCGACCGGCACCAGGTGGGAGGCGCCGGGAACGACGGCGAGCCGTGCGTCGGGGATGCCCGCGACGAGCGTGCGGGCCTCGGCGGGGCCCGTGACCTGGTCGTCCGATCCGACGAGGACCAGCGTCGGCACGCCCACCCTGCCGAGTTCGGCCCGCACGTCGAACGAGGCGAGCGCCTCGCAGGCCGCGATGTAGCAGCCGGGGTCGGTGGTGCGCACCATCTGTACGGCCCACTCGGTGATCGCGGGCTGGGCGGCGGCGAAGCCGCTGGTGAACCAGCGGTCGGGCGAGGTGCGGGCGATGGGGTCGAGGCCGTTGGTCCGCACGATCACCCCGCGCTGGCGGAACTCGTCCGCCGTACCGAACCGCGGCGAGGCCGCGATGAGCGCGAGCGAGGCGACCCGCTCGGGGCGACGCAGCGCCAGTTCCACACCGACCGCGCCGCCGAGCGCACAGCCCGCGTAGCCGAAGCGCTGCACGCCGAGCGCGTCGAGCGTGGCGAGCAGCCGCTCGGCGAGATCGCTGACGGAACCCGCCGGATAGGCCGGCGCCCCGCCGTGACCGGGCAGGTCGAACCGGAAGATCCGCCACTGCTGGGCCAGCTCGGGGACCTGCCGGTCCCACATGTGCCAGGTGGTGCCCAGTGAGGGGCCCAGGATCAGGACCGGAGCGTCTCCCGGCCCGTCAAAGCGGTATTGCAGGGTGTTCGGTGGTGTCTCGCTCACCCGTCAGACCCTCTCATCTCTCACGACTGCCCCTGCCGACGGGGGTTGCGGCTGTGTGGGCCCGACCCGGTGGAAGACCTCCCGGGCAGCGTAGCGTTCGGGGCGGCGGACGATTTCGCGAAGGGCCTTGCCCTCCCTGCCGCGGTGTCCGCAGTGGTCCCGGGTGCGCGGGACGGCACGCAGGCGGTGGATCACCCTGTCCCGCTCTCCGGGTACCGTCAGGGTATGAGTCATCCACACCCCGAACTGAAAGCCGCCCCGCCCCTGCCCGAGGGAGGGCTGCGCGTCATCGCCCTGGGCGGCCTGGGTGAGATCGGCCGCAACATGACCGTCTTCGAGCACGCCGGCAAACTGCTCATCGTCGACTGCGGCGTGCTGTTCCCCGAGGAGACCCAGCCCGGTGTGGACGTGATCCTGCCGGACTTCACCTCGATCCGGGACCGGCTGGACGACGTCGTGGCCGTGGTACTCACCCACGGCCACGAGGACCACATCGGCGGCGTGCCGTACCTGCTGCGCGAGCGGAGGGACATCCCGGTCGTCGGCTCCAAGCTGACGCTGGCGTTCCTTGAGGCCAAGCTCAAGGAGCACGGCATCCGGCCGCGCACGGTGCGGGTGCGCGAGGGCGACCGGCGCGGCTTCGGCCCCTTCGACTGCGAGTTCGTGGCGGTCAACCACTCCATCCCCGACAGCCTCGCGGTCGCGATCCGCACCCGGGCCGGGATGGTGCTGCACACCGGCGACTTCAAGATGGACCAGTTCCCTCTCGACGACCGCATCACCGATCTGCGCGCCTTCGCCCGGCTCGGCGAGGAGGGTGTGGACCTGTTCCTCACCGACTCCACCAACGCCGAGGTCCCCGGTTTCACCACTTCCGAGCGGGAGCTGAACCCGGCGATCGAGCAGGTGATGCGCACCGCGCCGCGCCGCGTCATCGTCTCCAGCTTCGCCAGCCACGTGCACCGCATCCAGCAGGTCCTGGACGCCGCCCACCAGCACGGCCGCAAGGTCGCCTTCGTCGGCCGGTCGATGGTCCGCAACATGGGCATCGCCCGCGACCTGGGCTATCTGAAGGTCCCCTCCGGTCTGGTGGTGAGCACGAAGGAGCTGGAGAAGCTCCCGGACCACAAGATCACCCTGGTGTGCACCGGTTCCCAGGGCGAACCGATGGCCGCGCTGTCGCGGATGGCCAACCGCGACCACGTGATCCGCATCGGCAAGGGCGACACCGTCCTGCTGGCCAGTTCCCTCATCCCCGGCAACGAGAACGCCATCTACCGGGTGATCAACGGGCTCACCCGGTGGGGCGCCCACGTGGTCCACAAGGGCAACGCCAAGGTGCACGTCTCCGGGCACGCCAGCGCCGGCGAGCTCGTCTACTGCTACAACATCGTCAAACCGCGCAACGTCATGCCCGTGCACGGCGAATGGCGCCACCTGCGGGCCAACGGCGACCTGGCCATCCGTACCGGCGTCGATCCCGACCGGGTGGTGATCGCCGAGGACGGCGTCGTCGTCGACCTCGTCGACGGGCGCGCGTCCATCACCGGCAAGGTCCCCGCCGGCAACGTCTACGTGGACGGCATGGAGGTCGGCGGCGCCACCGAAGCGTCCCTCAAGGACCGCCTCACCCTCGCCGCCGAGGGCGTGGTCACGGTGGTGGCGATCGTCGACGCGGACACCGGCGCCCTCGCCGAGGCCCCCGACTTCCTGGCCCGCGGCTTCGTCCACGACGACACCACCTTCGAGCCGGTCGTCCCCGTCATCGAGAAGACCCTGGCCGCCGCGGCCGAGGAAGGCGTCGGGGACGCGCGCCAGCTCGAACAGCTCATCGCCCGCGCCGTGGCGAACTGGGCGTTCCGCACCCACCGCCGCAAGCCCCTCATCATCCCCGTCATCATCGACGCCTGAGCCACGGCCCGGCAGGACGGTCCCGGCCCCGCCGGCACCGGGCCGGGCGCGGCATCCGCCGAGCCGCACGGGAGCCGCGCGGGACATGCGGCTCCGGTGCCCGACGGCGCTTGCGGCGACCGAGGTCGGGAAGTCCCGGGCCGAGGCCGCACGGGCCCGGGCCTCCACCGATCAACGGATCGGCGGATCGGCGGATCGGCGGATCGGCGGATCAACCGACCAACGGATCAGGGGCCGCGCAGCCATGGCTGCGCGGCCCCTGATCCGTGTCGGCCCCGCACGGGAGCAGGCGCCTTCGTCCGGGTGGGCGGCAGGGCCCACCCGGACGGCGGTCACCGGACGCGGCGTGCGCGGTCCCTCGGGCAGGTCCGCGAGGTCAGGCCAGGTTGATGTTCTCGGCCTGCGGACCCTTCTGGCCCTGGGTGACGTCGAACGTCACGGCCTGGCCCTCCTGGAGCTCGCGAAAGCCCGTGGAGTTGATCGCGGAGTAGTGCGCGAAGACGTCCGGGCCGCCGCCGTCCTGGGCGATGAAGCCGAAGCCCTTCTCCGCGTTGAACCACTTCACAGTTCCCGTAGCCATGTCTCATGCCTTCCAGTCGATGAACGCCTCCCACCCGATGTGGCAGACGGAGGTGATCGCCCTGGTCCCTGCGGCACAGCACAGCAAAACGCCCACGCCGAAGGCGTGGGCAGGAGGGAATTCCGAACCACGACAGCTGACACAGACGCTACACGCCCGCACACCGTGTCACCACAGGAAATGATCACACCGGACGGTGAAACCGTGCGTGCGGTGCCCGCCGGCGCCGACGGGCCCGCTCACCTCATGCTGCTGCCGTCGGGTTCGCCGACGCGGCGGCGCGGCGATGTTCGGCGTTGATGCGCCGGGCCTCCTCGAGCTGGTCCTCGAGGACGACGATCCGGCAGGCGGCCTCGATGGGGGTCCCGCGGTCGACGAGTTCCCGGGCGCGCGCGGCGACGCGCAGCTGGTAGCGGGAGTAGCGACGGTGGCCGCCCGCGGAGCGGAGCGGGGTGATGAGGCGGGCTTCGCCGATGGCGCGGAGGAAGCCCTGTGTGGTGCCGAGCATCTCAGCGGCCCGGCCCATGGTGTAGGCGGGGTAATCGTCGTCGTCGAGACGGCCGAACATGTCGTCTGCTGTCATCGCACCTCTCTGCGGAACGCGTGGAGGGGCCCTGGCGCCGTACCGGCACCAGGGCCCCGAAGGAACTACTACACCATCTGCCGGCCCTGATACCGCACCGGCCCTCTGTTTCCGCGGAACCGACCGAGACGCTGTCGGGGACGCGGGGATCGCGGTTGCTCGACCGGAGACCACCTCACTATCGATGTCCTGCGGTACCCGGGCGCTGGACTTCCACCCGGGCGATCCTGATGGCGCTGGGCTCCTCCGTTCTTCCCTCTTGATCAACTGCTCACTGACGGAAACTGCGAACTGCTGGTGTTGCGAACTGCTGGTGGCCTCGAACAGCGCCACCCTTCGGCAGCCAGCCCCGTCGCCCGTCGTGCGTCTGCTCTGGCTTGGAACCCCACTGCCGAACGTCCCGATGCGCGCGCCCGCAGCCGACGCCTTCACCGAGGTGCTGCTCACCTACTTCGCTGCCGGGTACTGCGAACTCTCCCTTACGGGTACTGCCACTGCGGTACTGCTCATGGCGGCCCCTGATCACTGCGGGCCACCCGGTCCGGTCGTCAGTCCCGTCGCCGTCCTGCAACCGCTCTGGCTTCGGAACTCCACCACCGCACCGCCCTGCGAACTGCAACTGCGGTACTGCTGCCCGGCAGTTCATCTCTGCCGGGCCTCGCTCGATCTCGGCTACGAGAGAAACCATAACCACGCCGACACCCAATGTCTACTCTGGCCGACACAGATTTCCGCGTGTCGGAGGGCGAGGTAATCCGCCTCGAGCGGTTCATGGCTGGTCCGGGCAGACCGCGGCTCGCCGGGCCGCCCCGCGTACGGCGGGGGCCGCCGTACGCGGTGTGGGCCCGACCGGCGTACCGGTCGGGCCCACACTGCTGGTCGGATGTCGGCTCGCGCCTGTCGCTCCGGTCAGAGCGTCACGGGGGTGCCGAGCATCGCGGAGGCGTACTGCAGCGAGCCGGGGACGCCCACCGTCGCGGCCTCGGGGAGGGCACGGCAGGTGAAGCCGAGCCGGGTCATGGCCCGGACGACCTCGGCGGCGCTGAAGTCACGGCGGTCCTGGCGGGTGATGACGTGGCCCACTTGCTTGACGGGGTAGTGGCGGCGGCCGATGATCACCGATTCCCCGACGACCGGTTCGGGCTTGACGCCCTTCATCGATTCCAGCACCCCGCCCTTGGTGAGCTCGAAGGGGAAGCGGGCGATGACGCAGCGCATGGGGCCTCACAGGGAGAAGGGAAGAACGGTCCGACCGGGGTGAGGCGTTTCAGCGGGAGAGGGCGAGGTCGCCCGGCGCGCTGTCCTGCTCCTCGACGACGCGCAGGGCGCCGAGCCGACGGGAGCGCGTCCCGTGCTCGGCTTCGCCCGTCGCGGTCAGGGGCGAGGTGAACGGTCCGTGGTCGCCGAGGATGTCGCGCAGGCGGACGCGATCCGTGCGAGCGCCGCTGTCGCGGACGGCGGTGAGGTCGGTTCGGGTCACCAGGCCGATGCGCTGGTCGTCCTGGTCGCAGACGACCAGTCGGCCCGTGCGTGCGGCGGCCATGACGGCCAGTGCCACCTCGACGCTCATGTCGTCGCAGACCTGCGGTCCGGCCGCGTCCATGACCTCCACCGCCGTCCTGTGCACGGGGTGGGAGTCCGCCGGGCGGAACTGCATCTGGACCAGCGTCAAAAGGTGCCTCCTGCAGAGATGGGTCAGCTTCCTGATCACGAAGGTTCAGGCCGCCGCGTCGAGGACGGGGCGGTTCACAGGGGTCCGCCGGGGCGTCGAGGAGGGGCGGCGCCGGCCTCGGGAGGAGGCGCTGCGCCTGGGGCGTTCGGCCACCGGTGCGGTGATGACGACCGGGATGCCGGAAGGGGCCTGGGCGCCGGTGATCCGGCTCAGTGCCTCGTCTCCCGAGCGGACCTGGGTGGTCTGCGGCCGGATCCCGGCGTCCGACATGAGGCGGACCATGCCGCGGCGCTGGTTCGGCGTGACCAGCGTGACGACGCTGCCGGACCGGCCGGCGCGGGCGGTACGGCCGCCGCGGTGCAGGTAGTCCTTGTGGTCGGTCGGCGGATCCACGTTGACGACCAGGTCGAGGTCGTCGACGTGGATGCCGCGCGCCGCGACGTTGGTCGCCACCAGCACGGTGACGTGCCCCGTCTTGAACTGCGCCAGCGTGCGGGTGCGCTGCGGCTGGGACTTGCCGCCGTGCAGCGCGGCGGCGCGCACCCCGCTGTCGAGCAGGTCCTGGGTCAGCCGGTCGACGGCGTGCTTGGTGTCCAGGAACATGATCACGCGGCCGTCACGGGCGGCGATCTCGGTCGTGGCGGCGTGCTTGTCGGCGCCGTGGACGTGCAGGACGTGGTGCTCCATCGTGGTGACCGCGCCGGCCGACGGGTCGACGGAGTGCACGACCGGGTCGGTCAGGTAGCGGCGCACCAGCCGGTCGACGTTGCGGTCCAGGGTGGCCGAGAACAGCATCCGCTGCCCGTCGGGCTTCACCTGGTCGAGCAGCGCGGTGACCTGCGGCATGAAGCCCATGTCGGCCATCTGGTCGGCCTCGTCGAGGACGGTGACGGCGACCTCGTCGAGGCGGCAGTCGCCCCGGTCGATGAGGTCCTTCAGCCGGCCCGGCGTCGCGACGACGATCTCGCTGCCGGTGCGCAGGGCACCGGCCTGGCGGCCGATCGACATCCCGCCGACCACCGTGGCCAGCCGCAGCCGCACGGAGCGGGCGTACGGGGTGAGCGCGTCGGTGACCTGCTGCGCCAGCTCGCGGGTCGGCACCAGGACGAGGGCCAGCGGCTGACGGGGCTCGGCCCGCTGTCCGGCGGTACGGGCCAGCACCGCGAGACCGAACGCGAGGGTCTTGCCGGAGCCGGTGCGGCCACGGCCCAGGACGTCACGGCCCGCCAGGGAGTTCGGCAGCGTCGCGCCCTGGATCGGGAACGGCACGGTCACCCCCTGCCTGCCGAGTTCGGCCAGCAGCTGCTGGGGCATGTCGAGATCGGCGAACGCCTCGACGGCCGGCAGTGCGGGGGTGATCGTCCTGGGCAGTGCGAACTCACCCCGCGCCGCGGCGGGCCGGCGGCTGTGACCACCGGACCGGGCGGGGCCGCCCGAACGGGGCTGCGCCTGCGGGCCGAAGCGGCCGCCGCCCCTTCCCGCGTCGGCACTGCCGTCACGGGAGCGGGCGGAGCGGTCGTTCGTGTACGTGCGGTTCATGCGGAACCTTCCTCGATGTGGCACATATCAAGGAATTCCCGCAGCAATGAGCTACTCGGAGAATTACAAGTATGGACCGGCGGCAAAAGAAAACAGCTTCCGGCCGGCGGAAGAATCCGGGGGCACGGGCGCTGAAACGGGTGGCGCGATGGGGACGTGAGATCCGGGCATCGGCCGTGGCGCAGCCCTTCAGGACGTCCGTGCGTCACCGAGGGAGGAGTTGCGCGTGGCGGGACTACGGATTCCTCCGAGTCGTCCCGCGGGGGAAACCACCGCGGGAGATGCTTGCAGCTGGGGCCCGCACCCCTAAGGATGCGGGCCCCAGCTGCGGTCTGTGCGTCAGGGTCAGGCAGGAACGATGTTCTCGGCCGTCGGGCCCTTCTGGCCCTGTGCGATGTCGAAGGTCACCTTCTGGCCCTCGAGCAGCTCGCGGAAGCCCTGCGCGGCGATGTTCGAGTAGTGGGCGAACACGTCGGCGCCGCCACCGTCCTGCTCGATGAAGCCGAAGCCCTTTTCCGCGTTGAACCACTTGACGGTACCGGCAGCCATGTCATGTCTCCTTTGGGGCAGTACATCGGGATCCGCGCTGCGCGGACGCCGTGTCGCCGCGATGATCACCCCGCCCGGAAATGACCGGAAATATAAAAGTGCTCCCGGCCGAAAGAACGAGGCGGGGCACTTGAAGTTTCGGGAACCACAACTGCAACCGGGATCGACAGTAGCACGCCGCAACGGACCGTGTACGCCACATAATTCCACTCCGTTCATTGCGGCAAAAACTCTCACCGCGCGCTCCGTCAAACTCTCACCTCGCAGGGACAGATATTGATTGACCCGGATGCGATGTGGTCAGGAAGAACGGTGCCGTCGGCCGCGACCGCGGCCGACGCGGCGCGACCGCCGACGCGGCCGTCCACGGCATCGCCGTCGGAGGGTGCCCGGCGGCTCGATCCGGCAGGCCGGCGCTGGAGCACGGCCGCTCCCCCGCCGATCGCCCGAGGGTTTTCGTCGGCGGCCGATGCTCCGCTCGGGCGTCGGACCTCGGGTCAGCTCCGCGCGCCCCCGGCGATGGCGCAGGCGGTGCCGTTCAGGGTGTAGGAGTCCGGCGGGGTGGTGTCGCCGGTGTGGGTCGCCTGGAAGCCGATGTCGACCGACGCTCCTGGAGGGATCGTGGCGTTGTGGGCGACGTTCCCGGCCGTCACCCGGCCGGAGGCGGGCGCGTACCGGGCGTTCCAGCCGGAGGTGATGGTCTGGCCGGCGGGCAGGGTGAAGACGAGGGACCAGCCGTCGATCGCGGTGGTGCCGGTGTTGGTGACGGTGATGTTCGAGGTCAGGCCGGTGTTCCAGGCGCTGACGGTGGTGGCGGTCCGGCAGGACGCCGAGTCCGGCGGCGGGTCGGAGGCCTGGAACTGTGCGAAGAACCTCCACACCTCGCCCGGCAGCCAGGTCCGGGAGCCGCTGTCCCCGGGAGCCCCGTCCTGCGGGGCGGCGATGTGGCCCTCGTCGAACGCGGCCCAGGCGACCGGGTGCCCGGCCGAGCAGCCCGAGTAGGTGGTGATCCGGTGCGTCAGGCTGCCCGGTGCCGGCTCCGGCGGGCTCTGGGGGGTGCAGCCGTTGTTCCTGACGAACCTGTCCCGCATCGCCCGTCCGCCGGAGATGTTGAGGACGCCGTCCCTGAGGCCGTGCACTCCGAGGTAGGCGACGGGCTGGGTGCCGCCCGCGCATCCGCTGAGCTGCCCGCCGCTCTGGACCGCGACCGCGCGGAAGACCGTCGCGCGCGAGCACGCGAGGGCGTACGACATGGCGGCGCCGTAGCTGAAGCCCAGGGCGAAACGCTGTGTCGTGTCGACGCACAGGTCCGCCTCGATCCGCCTGATCATGTCGTCGACGAAGGCGACGTCCTCCCCGCCGGCGTTGGCCCAGCCGTTGTCGAGGCCTTGCGGGGCGACGAAGACGGTGCTCTCGCCCGCCAGCCGCTGGAGCCCGTAGTAGGCCCAGGTGCCCGTTTCCACGGTGCGGCCCGTGGCGACGTCGGTCGAGGTGCCGCCCAGCCAGTGGAACCCGAACACCAGCCGGTGGGCGCGGCCGCGGTCGTACCCGTCGGGGATCCGCAGGATGAAGTTCCGGTTCTTCCCGCCGCTGAGGATCGTGTGCGTCCCGCTCGTCAGGGTGGGGGTCCTGCCGCAACCGGAACTGGGAGCGGCGGCGGCGCCGACGGACGCGGCAGCGGGGCGGGCGGCCGTCGGCGGGGCGTTCTCGCCCCGGTCGTGGCCCAGGGCCGTGCCTCCCAGGCTCAGGACGACCAGCACCGCGACCACGGCGGGCCACACGAGGGTTCTTGTCCTCGTCATCGTGAAACTCCTCTTCTCGTCACGCGGTCGGTCAGGTGCGGGTCCACTTCTGGCCGGCCTGGCCGTTGCAGGCCCACAGGACCAGCCGGGTCCCGTCGGCGGTGCCGGCCCGGTCGGCGTCGAGGCACAGTCCGGCGTGGACGTTGCGGATCGTCCCGTCGGAACCGGCGGTCCACTTCTGGTTGTTCTGGCCGTTGCAGGGCCAGGTGATGACGCGGGTGCCGTTGGCGGTGCCCTGGTCGTAGGCGTCCAGGCACTTGTCGCCGAAGACGCGGATCTCACCGCCGGCCCAGGTGGTCCACAGCTGGTTGGCGGCCGTGTGGCAGTTCCAGAGCAGCACCGTGGCCCCGGCCGCGGTGGAGGCGTTGTCCACGTCCGCGCAACGGCCGGACGCGTCGCCGCGCAGCCGCGAGGTGGTGGAGGCCACGGGGGTGCCACCGCTCACCCGGAACACGGCCACGCCGTGCGCGGGGACGCTCGCCGAGATCTGCCCGGATGTGCTCGACGTGCCGCCGGTCCACAGGTCCGTGAGGGTGAACGGCCCGCCCGACAGGCCGGCCTGCGCGGCCGTGGTGGTGACCGTGGCGGTGCCGCCGCCCCGGTTGAACAGGCCCACCGCGACCGAACCGTCGGACAGAGGCTTGGCGAAGACCTCGGTGGTGCCGTCGTCGCGCACCCTGCGCCCGCCCGCGCCCAGCGGGTCCTGGTTCACCGCCAGCAGTCGCGGGTTGCGCAGGATCGCGCTCACGTCGGCGGACATGGTGCGGATGTCGTTGCCGGCCATGAGCGGGGCGGCCATGAGGGCCCACAGGGCGAAGTGGGAGCGGGACTCGGTCAGTGACAGGCCGGGACGGCCGACGACCAGCATGTCGGGGTCGTTCCAGTGCCGCGGGCCGGACTGCGCCGCGAGGGGCGCGGTGACGTCCAGGACGTTGCCGACGCCCATCGGGTAGCTGTTGGTGTTGCCGTTCTGCCAGATGTCGAGCAGGTCCTCGGTGGTCCGCCACAGGTCGGCGACCCCGCCCCAGTCGTGGTCGGCGCCGGTGATGGCGTGCAGGCTGTTGGGGTTGATGCTGTAGACGATCGGCCGCCCGGTGGCACGCAGGGCGTCGCGCATGAGGGTGAACCGGGCGACCTGTTCGTCCCGGGTGCCGCTGGACGAACACCAGTCGTACTTGAGGTAGTCGACGCCCCAGGAGGCGAACGCGGCGGCGTCCTGCGCCTCGTGTCCCCTGCTGCCCGTGGACCCCGGGTAGCTGCCCGTCGCCTGGGCGCAGGTACGCTCGCCCGGCACCTGGTAGATGCCGAACTTCAGCCCCTTGCCGTGGATGTAGTCCCCGAGCGCCTTCATTCCGCTCGGGAACTTGGTGGGGTTGGCCCGCAGGTTGCCCGCCGCGTCGCGCTGCGGGTCGAACCAGCAGTCGTCGACCACGACGTACCGGTAGCCGGCGTCCCGCATCCCCGAGGACACCATCGCGTCGGCGGCCTGGCGGACCTGCGCCTCGGTGACCCCGCACCCGAAGCTGTTCCAGCTGTTCCACCCCAGTGGCGGGGTGACCGCCGGACTGCCCGGTGCGGCCGAGGCGGTCGGCTGGACGGCGGCGGTCACGGACGCGGTGACCGTCAGTGCGGCGGCCGTGAGGAGGCGGATCAGTCGTCCGCCTGATCGTCTGGGCACCAAGGACTCCTTCGGTACGCAGCGGAAGAAGAGCGGTTCGAAATTTCGAGCAGCATTCGGAAACTCGAAGCGGCCCCACGGATCCTAGAGAGGAGCCTGGACATGTCAACACCACGCGTCGGGCCGACTTCACGGCGCCGCCAGGAGGCCGCGCGGCGGGACGTCCGCGCCGCCGGGGCGCTCACCTGGGGAGACTCGACACCGGGATTTTCCGAATGTTTCGACGGAGCGAGCGAACCCTGCGAGAGGGGTTGACGGAGTGCACCGGCCTCCTATCATCCAAAATGCTCGACAGACCGATCCACATTCGACATTTCGAACACCAGAAAGCCCTCCGCGCTCCGCGAAGCCGAGAAGAGCCCACATGGAAATGTCATGGACGCATCAAAATCTCACCCGTCGCCGTACGCTCGCGGCCGCCACCGGCCTGGCCGCCGGCGCCTTCCTCCCCCACGCGGCCCACGGGGCCCACCAGTCCCACGGGCCCGCTCTCACGGCCGCCGCGGAGTACACGAACCCGGTGATCTGGCAGGACTTCGCCGACATCGACGTCATCCGCGTCGGCGACACCTACTACGCCTCGGCCTCGACGATGCACTACTCGCCGGGCGCACCCGTCCTGCGCTCCTACGACCTGGTGAACTGGGAGATCGCCGGCCACTCGGTGCCCCGCCTCGACTTCGGCGCCAAGTACGACCTGAACGGCGCCCGCGGCTACGTCAGAGGAATCTGGGCGTCGTCACTCGCCTACCGCCCGAGCAACAGGACCTTCTACTGGCTCGGGCAGATCGACTTCGCCCGGACGTACGTCTACACCGCCACCGCGGTGGAGGGGCCGTGGAACAGGCTGACGACGATCGGCACCCCCTACTACGACGCCGGGCTGCTCGTCGACAGCGACGACTCCCTGTACGTGGCGTACGGGAACACCGTCATCAGCGTGGCCCGGCTCTCGCCCGACGGCCGCGAGCAGGTCCGTACACAGGAGGTGTTCAGGACGCCGTCGAGCGTGGGCACCCTCGAGGGCGCCCGCTTCTACAGGATCAACGGGCAGTACTACATCTTCCTGACCCGCCCCGCGAACGGCCAGTACGTCCTGAAGTCGTCCGGTGGCCCCTTCGGTCCGTACACGATGCGGCAGGTCCTCCTCGACCTGCGCGGACCGATCCCCGGCGGCGGCGTCCCGCACCAGGGCGGCCTGGTGCAGACGCAGAGCGGCGCCTGGTACTACCTGGCCTTCGTCGACGCGTACCCCGGCGGCCGCGTGCCCGCCCTGGCACCGGTCACCTGGACCCCGGACGGCTGGCCCGTCGTGCAACTGGTGAACGGCGCGTGGGGCACGTCGTACCCCAGCCCGGCCGTACCCGCTCCGCCCCGCCCGGTCACCCCGATGACCGGCGTCGACACCTTCGACGGCACGGCCCTCACACCGAGGTGGGAGTGGAACCACAACCCGGACGACACCAGGTGGTCGGTCGGCGGCGGCCTGACCCTGCGGACCGCGACCGTCACCAACGACCTCTACTGGGCCCGCAACACCCTCACCCACCGCATCCAGGGACCCACTTCCACCGCGACCGTCCAGCTCGACTTCTCGGCGATGCGGGACGGCGACCGGGCCGGACTCGCGCTGCTGCGTGACTCCTCCGCCTGGATCGGCCTCAAGCGCGACGGCGGCGTGACCCGGGTCGTGATGGTCGGCGGGTTGGCCATGGACACCAGCTGGAACACCACCCACACCGGCACCGAACTCGCCGGCGCGTCCGTCTCCGGCGGCCGGATCTGGCTGCGTGCGAACGCGGACATCCGCCCCGGCGCGCCCCGCCCGGGCACCTTCTCCTACAGCACCGACGGCACCACCTTCACCCGCCTCGGGCCCGCCTTCTCCCTGGGCAACGACTGGCGGTTCTTCATGGGCTACCGGTTCGCCCTCTTCAACCACGCCACCCGGGCACTCGGCGGCGCGGTCCGCGTCGCGCGGTTCGAGCTGTCCGCACCCTGAACCGATCCGCCGAACCCACCACCGGCCCCACCCCTGCGAGGAGAACCGTGAACCCGCCGGAGCGGCCCGGCCGACGCCGGGCCCGCGTCCTGGGTCTGCGTCCTGGGCCCGCGTCCTGGGTCTGCGTCCTGGGCCCGCGTCCTGGGCCCGCGTCCTGGGTCTGCGTCCTGGGCCTGCCGGCCGCCACCCTCCTGGTGACACCCCCGGTATCGCGACCGACGCACCCGACGCCGTCCAGGCCTCCGTCCGCCTCCGTCCGCCCCGGACGGCCCGGGGCGGCCCGGGGCGGGCGGCCTCAGGCGGCCCGGTCCGGCGGCCACGGCGGTTCCTCGGCACCGCCGTGGCCACCGGACGGCTCGGTGACGGCACGTGCACCGCTCTGCCGGACCGCGGGTTCACCTCGGTCACCCCCGGGACCGAGATGAAGCGGGACGCGACCGGGCCGTCCCGCGGCTCGTTCGACCTCGGCCCCGCGGACCGGATCGTCGACGCCGTCAGGCGCTGGAGCGGACGACCAGGCGGGTCGGAAGGATCAGCGGGGTGGGCTCCCGCCCGTTGACGAGCGCGACGAGCATGCGCGCCATCTCCCGTCCGAAGGCCTCCACGGGCTGATGGACGGTGGTGAGCGGCGGATCGGCGATCCGGGCGACCGTCAGGTCGTCGAAGCCGACCACGGCGACGTCGGCGGGGACCCGTCGGCCGGCCTCCCGCAACGTGCGCAGCGCTCCCGCCGCCATGTTGTCGTTGGCGGCGAACACCCCGTCCACGCCGGGGTGTTCCGCCAGCAGTGCGGCCATGGCGCCGGCCCCGCTGGGCTCGGTGAAGTCGCCCTCCTGCGGAGGGAACGGATCGAGGCCGGCGCCCAGCACGGCGTCCCGGTAGCCGCGGTACCGGGCGCGCCCGGCCTCGGTGTCCAGACGCCCGCAGATCGCGGCCACGCGCCTCCGGCCGCGCGAGAGCAGGTACTCGGTCGCCTCGCGTGCTCCACCGGCGTTGTCGACGTCCACGTACCACCGGGGAGCCGGACCGACCGGGCGGCCACCGAACACGACGGGCATCTGCGCCTCGTCGGCCATGCGGGCCAGCGGATCGTCCTCGCGCAGCGCCATCAGCATGGCCCCGTCCGCGCCCTTGGAGCGAAGGAGCTCCTCGACCCGCTTGCGGCCCCGGTCGGAGGCGGCCAGGCACAGCATCAGATGCAGATCGGCCTCCTCCAGGGCGGCCGACGCCCCCACGATCACCCGGGCGAAGAAGGGATCGGCGAAGATCGACGGATCCTCTCCCGAGACGACCAGGGCGGCCGCTCCCGTCTGCCGCGTGGCCAGAGCGCGCGCGGTCGGGTTGGGTACGTACCCGAGTTGCCGGACGGCCCGTTCGACCGCCTCCCGCTTGGCGCGGCTGACGTGCGGAGCGTTGTTGAGGGCGCGGGAGGCCACGGAGCGGGACACACCGGCGCGTTCGGCCACCTCGTCGAGCGTCGGCTGCCGACGCGGCACACCCTCTGCCATGAACCACGGGCCCTTCCGTCTCGACCGGACGGGCAGCGTCTCACCTCGGCCCGTGCCGCTGCCACCCGCCCGGTGGAGGACGAGGGGGAACGCCGAGGGCCGTCAGCGACCGGCCGACCGGGAGCGCTTCCAGCTTCCGAGCCACAGGCCCTCCGACACACAAGTCGCAGAGGACGCTTGCGCGTTGACCCTTGACAGTCCAACCGCCCCGTCACACCATACCGATCACATCCCGACAGTTTTGCCGCGTTGTTGGGAGCGCTTCCAGTGGGAGCGCTCCCAGACATGGTCGCACCACCGCACTTCCTCAGCGCCTCGCACGCTCGGGACGAGAGCGTGCGGGGCATCCCTGCCAGGAGAACGAGGTTCCGTCATGCGCCGCAGACTCCGCGCCTTGGCCGCAGCGCTCTTCGCCCTGCCGCTGGCGTTCGCCGCCGCACCGTCCGCCCACGCGGCCGACCCGACCACCATGACCAGCGGGTTCTACGTGGACCCCGACTCCAGCGCGAAGAGGTGGGTGGCCGCCAACCCCGGCGACGGCCGGGCGGCCGCGATCAACGCGTCCATCGCCAACACGCCGACGGCCCGTTGGTTCGGCTCCTGGAGCGGCGCCGTCGACAGCGCCACGAGTGCCTACGTCGGGGCCGCGGACCAGCGGGACAAGCTGCCCCTCCTCGTCGCCTACAACGTCTACCACCGCGACTACTGCGGCGGGCACTCCGCCGGCGGAGCCGCTTCGCCGTCCGCCTACGCCGACTGGATCGGCCGGTTCGCCGGCGGGATCGGCAACCGCCCGGCCGTCGTCATCCTCGAGCCGGACTCCCTCGGGGACTACGGCTGCATGAACCAGGCGCAGATCGACGAGCGCGAGGCCATGCTCACGGACGCCCTCACCCGGTTCAACCGCCAGGCCCCCAACACCTGGGTCTACATGGACGCCGGCAACCCGCGCTGGGTCGACGCGGCGACCATGGCCCGGCGCCTCCACGAAGCCGGCCTCCGTCAGGCCCACGGCTTCTCGCTCAACGTCTCCAACTACTTCACCACCGCGGAGAACACCGCCTACGGCAACGCCGTCAACAGCGAACTCGGCGCCCGCTACGGCTACACCAAGCCGTTCGTCGTGGACACCAGCCGCAACGGCAACGGCTCCGACGGACAGTGGTGCAACCCCTCGGGCCGCCGCATCGGCACGCCCACCCGGACGGGCGGAGGAGCCGAGATGCTCCTGTGGATCAAGGTCCCGGGCGAGTCGGACGGCAACTGCGGCGTCGGATCCGGCTCCACGGCCGGGCAGTTCCTCCCCGAGGTCGCCTACAAGATGATCTACGGCTACTGATCCGGGACTCCGCCGCCCGCCGGGGTGACCGGTACTCCACCGGGACGGGCGGCGGACCACCGGGACGGGCGGTGGTCCGCCGGGACGGGCGGTGGTCCGCCGGGGCGGCGGGCGCTCCCCCGGCCGGCTCGTCACCGCCCCGGTCCTTCCTTGTCGATGCCACAGGCGTGTGGAAGGGTGAGGGGCATGACGAAGTACGTCGCACTGCTGCGCGGCATCAACGTCGGTGGCCATGCCAAGATCGCGATGAAGGATCTCCGCGAGCTGTTCGGCGAGCTGGGTTTCGACGAGGTACGGACGTACCTGCAGAGCGGGAACGTGGTGTTCGCCGACCCGGCGGGGGCCGCGCCCGGCGAACTGCGGGAGCGGATCGAGAAGCGCCTCGCCGACGGACTGGGCGTACCGGCCGGCGTGCTGCTGCGCACTGGCGAGTCCCTGGGCCGGACGGTCGCCGCCAACCCGTACCTGGACCGCGAGGACGACCCGACCAAGCTGCACGTCACCTTCCTCGCCGGGACGCCGACCGCCGAGCAGGCGGCCGCCCTGCGGACGCCCCCCGGGGAGACCGCCGAGTTCACCCTGCTCGGCGACGAGATCCACCTGCACGTGCCGGGCGGCTACGGGCGGACCAAGCTGAACAACGCGTTCATCGAGCGCCGGCTCGGCATCGTCGCCACCACCCGCAACTGGAAGTCCGTCAACGCCCTGCACGAGATGGCGTCCTGATGCGCGCCGTATGGAACGGCGCGGTGCTCGCCGAATCGGAGCACACCGAAGTGGTGGAGGGGAACCACTACTTCCCGCCGGAGTCGATCGACCGCCGCTACTTCGTGGCCAGTGGCACCACCACGTTCTGCCCGTGGAAGGGCACCGCCTCGTACTGGACGGTGCGGGTCGACGGGGCGTCGAACCCGGACGCCGCCTGGTACTACCCGGAGCCGTCGGAGGCCGCCGCGCGGATCCGCCACCATGTCGCGTTCTGGCGAGGCGTCACCGTCGAGGACTGACGGTGAGAAGGTGACGTGGCTTCTCCGACAGGTCTGGCTCACGGACCGACCGACGGACGTCTCGACCGTCTTGTACTGGATTCGTCGATCCGCTCGGAGAAGCCGCCTCGCACGCGACCGGACAGGCGTCCGTGACCTCGTAGGAACCTGGTCGAGAAGCCCCGCCGCTGTCCTGTCCGTCTGCCCGGCCGACGCGTGCCGCCCCACCGGGATCAGCGAGAGGAACGGCAGTACGGCAGAAAGACCGTCGGCGGGACAAAGGACCATCCGAAAGCACCAGTTGCCGGGTCGCGGACTACTCGGTGTGGTTCACTGCTGAGGTGACTCAGGAGTTGGAGATCCTCTCATTCGACTCGGCCGAAGCGTTCGAGACCTGGCTCGCCGAAAACCACGCGTCCTCCCCCGGTATCTGGCTCAAGCTGCGCAAGAAGGGCCCGGGAATCGTCGCGCTGGACTACGCGCAGGCCCTCGACGTGGCGCTCTGCCACGGCTGGATCGACGGCCAGAAGGGCAAGTTCGATGACGAGTGGTGGCTGCAGCGGTTCACCCCCCGGAAGGCGAACAGCAAGTGGTCCAAGATCAACCGGGACAAGGTCGCGGCGCTGATCGAGCAGGGCCGGATGCGTCCCGCCGGGCAGGCCGAGATCGACCGGGCCAAGGCGGACGGCCGCTGGGAGGCGGCCTACGACGGCGCGAAGGCCTCGACGGTGCCGGACGACCTGGCCGCCGCACTGGCCGCCGAGCCGGCCGCCGCCGCGTTCTTCGAGACCCTGGACCGGCAGAACCGCTACGCGATCCTGTACCGGGTCCAGGATGCCAAGAAGGCCGAGACCCGGGCCCGCCGGATCGAGAAGTTCGTCGCGATGCTGGCCAAGGGCGAGAAGCTCCACCCGTAGCCGAACCGCCGACCGTATCGCCCTGTGGGGTCGGGGACGCGGCCGGCGGGTGACCGGCCCTTCAGGACGGTGTGCCCCCGGTGGTGATCGTAGGTGTGCAGCCGTTGCGGGAACGCTTCGCGGCGCCCGGCTTCCGACCGGTGGGGGCGGGCGTGGGCCCACTCGTCCGGCAGGACGCGGTGGAAGCGTTCGACCGTGCCGTCGCATCGCGATCCACGGAGTGATCGTCACAAGCCGATCCGGTGCCGGCTGATCGGTTCGGCTGTCCGCTCCACGCGTGACCCGGACCACGGTGCTCGCTCGTTCCGTGTCGGCTCCTCGACCGCAGGAATGGAAATCCCACGCCACGAAGCCGCTGTCCCCCTGGAAGGCATCAGGTTCCTTCGAGCCCGCGGACGGTCCGCCGCTCGTCCGCGCCGATGTGAAGCGTGTCTTCCGCGGTGATGTGGAGGGCACCGGCCGGGGCGGTGGTTCACAGCTCGTCGGCCCACGTGGCCAGGCCGGTCAGGGCGCCCACCGGGTCGATGTCGGGGGTGCCGCGCGGCCACCAGTCGTCCCGGCCGGGCTCCGATTCGTACGGGTACCACAAACCGTCGCGGCCGAGGCGGAGTTGGACGTGGCCGTGGGGGTGGGTGAGGTGGTTGCGCCAGGGGCGGAAGGCGGGGAGGTCGGCGGCGCGGAGAAGGGGGCGGGCCCGGTCGAAGCGGCCGGCGGGCGGGTCCCAGAGGTCTTCCAGGACGGCGAGTCCGTCCGGGCCGCCCTGCCGCCAGGCGGCGACCGCGCGGGCCAGCTCGCCCGGGGTACGGCCGGCGGCGGAGGCGAGGGAGGCGTAGAGGGTGCGGCTGGTGGCGGTCAGTCCGGAGCCGGGACGCGCCGCGGCGAGCCGTACGGCGTCCTGCCAGAGGGTCAGGCCGCCGATTTCGTCGTGACCGGTGGTCAGCAGCGCGTGGGCGCGGAGGGCGGCGTCGGTGGCGAGCTGGTCGAGGACGAAGGAGTCGGGGCCGTCCGGCACGGCGGGGTAGGCCGGCGGCTGTCCGGGGTGCGCCGGCGGGGGCAGGGGCGCCGGCAGCGGCGGGAGCCGGCGTGCGGCGAGGGCGTCGGTGGCACGGACGCCCGGCACGGGTTCGGGTTCCTGCTCCTGGGCGGCGCGGGCCGCCCGCGCGGCGTTGCGGCGGGACAGCGTGTCGAGCAGTTCGCGTTCGCCCCGGCCGCGCAGCAGGAGCAGGACGAACGGGTCGGCGTCGAGGAGCCGCGCGGTCTGGTAGCACAGGGCGGCGACGTGCTTGCAGGGGTGTC
Organism: Streptomyces sp. NPDC014882; assembly: GCF_043081325.1. Classification (NCBI taxonomy): domain Bacteria; kingdom Bacillati; phylum Actinomycetota; class Actinomycetes; order Kitasatosporales; family Streptomycetaceae; genus Streptomyces; species Streptomyces sp. NPDC014882. Next base: position 237,994 of record NZ_JBIBWL010000009.1, on the reverse strand, counting down.
CGTGGTCGGGGCAGCTGCACTGGGGGGCGAGGTCGCCCGGGCCGGGGAGCAGCGGCACGCCGCAGTCGGCGAGGGACTCGGGCATCTCCTTGTCGAGGAGCGCGGCGATGTGCCCGGGCCGCTCGACCGCGGCGTCCAGGAACCGCTCCCAGTCCTCGTCGCCGAGCGTGCGCAGACGTACCTGGACGCGGTAGGGGCGGGCCCGGCCGCCCCGCACGTAGGCCAGGACCAGGCCGGGCGTGACGGTGATGGCGTCCACGTGCCCCCGCTCGGCGTAGCCCCGCCCGCGCGCCAGCCGTTCGGCGTCGAGGGCGCCCTCCTCGAGCGCGGTGATCCAGGCGTCGCCCCACCAGGTCCCGGCGAATCCGCCGCCCTCCCCGGCCGGCCGGGGAGGGAAGGCGGCGAAGGTCCGGCGGTGCTCGCCGTCGCGGCCCGGAGCGGCCATGGAGCGGGGGACGGCGGGGCCATGGGCGGCCGGGACGGAGGTCGCGGGAGCCGGTCCGGCCGTCGGGGCGGGGGTCGCGGGAGCCGGGGCGGGCGTCGGGGCGGGCGAGGCCGAAGAACGGGGAGCAGGGCCGGGGGCGGCCACGGGGCGGGGGGCCGGACCGGGAGCCGTCACCGGGCGGCGGGCCGGGTCGGGGCCCGGGTGGGGCGAACCGCTCTCCCCGGATGCGGATCCGGTGGGCCCGGGGGCTTCGGCCGCTGCCGCGGGGTCGGTTTCCGACGGCATCCGGAAGGCGTCCTCGGCGAAGGTCCGTACGTCCCGCGCGCGGGCCTCGGCGGCACGGCCGCCGGGGCGGCCGGCGCTCGCGGCCGCGCCGGGGTTCGCGGCGGGAGCCGCCGCGGGGCGGGCGGCCCGGCGCGCGCTCGTCCCGTCCCCCGGTTCCCCGGTTCCCGGCGGCGTCAGCCGTGCCTGGGCGCGGGCCGCGCGCAGGGCCTCCCGTGCCACGTCGCCGGGCCGCGCGCCGGGCCCGCCGCGCGGCCCGTGGGGGTCCGGGGGTACGTCCGCCGCCGGGGGCACGTCGGTCCGCGGGGCCTCCTCACGGGCCCGGGGCGCGTCGGCCGCACGCCGCAGGGCGGCGCGGGCGGCGTCCCCCGGGCGGGACGGGGCACCTTCGGGCCGCCCCGTGCCGGACTCCGCGGGCGCGGCCTCCTCCCGGGGCAGGTCCCCGGGCACCTCGGAGGGTTCCGCGGGTGCCGGTGCCTGTGCTGATGCCGGTGCCGCGCCGTCCTCGCGCTCCCGTGCCGCCCGCAGGGCCCGGCGGACCGCCTCGGCCGGGCCGCCCGCTCCGGCCGGACCGCCCGTGCTCGCCTCCGTCATCACGCCTCCCTCCGCAGCCTGACCAGGTCGGACAGTTCACGGTCCGTCAGCTCGGTGAGGGCGGACTCGCCGGAGCCGAGGATCGCGTCGGCGAGGGCGCGTTTGGCCTGGAGCATCTCCGCGATGCGGTCCTCGACGGTGCCCTCGGTGATGAGCCGGTGGACCTGGACCGGCTGGGTCTGGCCGATGCGGTAGGCGCGGTCGGTGGCCTGTTCCTCCACGGCCGGGTTCCACCAGCGGTCGAAGTGGACGACGTGGCCCGCGCGGGTGAGGTTCAGGCCGGTCCCGGCCGCCTTCAGCGACAGCACCAGGACAGGGGTCGCACCGCCCTGGAAGCGGTCCACCATGCGTTCGCGCTCGGGCACCGGCGTGCCGCCGTGCAGGAGTTCCACCGGGACGGCGCGGCCGGCCAGGTGGGCGGTGATCAGCCGGGCCATGCCGACGTACTGGGTGAAGACCAGGGCCGAGCCGTCCTCGGCCAGCAGCGTGTCCAGCAGCTCGTCGAGCAGGGCGAGTTTGCCCGACCGGGCGGCGAGGGCGTCGCCGGTGGCGGGGTCCTGTTCCTTGAGGTAGAGCGCCGGGTGGTCGCAGATCTGCTTGAGCGCGCCGAGCAGCTTGAGGACCAGGCCCCGGCGGGCGATGCCGTCCGCCGTCTCGATGAGGTGCAGCGACTCGCGCACCACCGCCTCGTACAGCGCGGCCTGTTCGCGGGTGAGCGGGACGGGGTGGTCGGTCTCGGTCTTGGGCGGCAGCTCGGGGACGATGCCGGGGTCGGACTTCTTGCGCCGCAGCAGGAACGGGCGGACCAGGCGGGCGAGTCGCTCGACGGCCTCCTCGTCCTCGCCGTTCTCCACCGCGCGCGCGTGGCGGGCCCGGAAGGCCTTCAGGGGGCCGAGCAGGCCCGGTGTCGTCCAGTCCAGGAGGGCCCACAGCTCGGAGAGGTTGTTCTCGACGGGGGTGCCGGTGAGGGCCACGCGCGCGGGGGCGGGAAGGGTGCGCAGTGCCTTCGCGGTCGCCGAGAAGGGGTTCTTGACGTGCTGTGCCTCGTCGGCGACGACCAGGCCCCACGGCTGCCGGGCCAGGGTGTCGGCGGCCGAGCGCATCGTGCCGTAGGTGGTGAGGACGAAACCGCCGGTGAGGCCGTCCAGGGTGCGGTCGGAGCCGTGGAAGCGGCGCACGGGGACGCCCGGGGCGAAGCGCGTGATCTCCCGCTGCCAGTTGCCGAGGAGGGAGGCGGGGCAGATCACGAGGGTGGGTTCGGGGCGGGCCCGGCGCAGGTGGAGGGCGATGAGGGTGACCGTCTTGCCGAGGCCCATGTCGTCGGCGAGGCAGCCGCCGAGGCCGAGGGAGGTCATGAGGTCGAGCCAGGCCAGGCCGCGCAGTTGGTAGTCGCGGAGGGTGGCGTCGAGGCCGGGGGGCGGCTCGGCGGGCCGCAGGCCGGCGGTGAGGCGGTCGCGCAGGGTGGCGAGCGCGCCGACGGGGACCGCCTCCACGGTCTCGCCGTCGACCTCGGCGGTGCCGCTGAGCGCGACGGCGAGGGCGTCCACCGGGTCCAGCAGGCCCAGTTCGCGCTTGCGCGCCTTGCGGACGAGGGCGGGGTCGACGAGGACCCACTGGTCGCGCAGCCGGACGACGGGGCGGTGGGCCTCGGCGAGGGCGTCCATCTCGGCCTCGCTGAGGGGGTCGCCGCCGAGGGCGAGCTGCCAGCGGAACCGGAGCAGGTCCTCGCTCTCGAAGAAGCCGGTGCCGTCGGTCGCGGAACCCGGCGCGGGCCGGACCACCGCGGCCGCGCTGAGGTCCTGGGCGAGGTCGCGCGGCCAGTGCACGGCGACGCCGGCCGCCGCGAGGCGGGTCGCGGCCACGCCGAGGAGGTCGTTCAGCTCGTCCTCGGACAGGGCCAGTGCCTCGAGTGTCCGCGCGTCCTGCGCGTCCTGGTCGGTGAGGCGGGCGAGGGGCGCCCAGACCCGGGCGGCGCGCCGCAGGGCCAGGGCGGCGTCCACCCTGGCGCGCGGGCCGAAGGCGGTGTCGGCCCGGCCCTCCCACAGGTCCGCCGCGTCGGTCACCAGGGTCGGGTCGGCGAGGCTGTGCACCTGGACGACGGCCGCCCCGGCGCGCCGGGCTCCTTCGCCGTCGTCGAACAGGTCGTACGCCGACAGGTCGAGGCGCAGGGAGATCCGCACGCCCGCGTCCATGCCGGCGGCGACCTCGGCCGCCCAGTCCCGGGCGCCGGGCAGCCGCTGCGGCCCGCGGTCGGCGAAGGGCCTGCCGGATGCGTGGGGTGCGGCGGGGGTGCGGGGCAGGGTGTCGGCGACGGCGTCCAGGAAGGAGCGCACCAGGGCTTCCGGCTGCGGCAGGCGGAGGGGACCGGGGCCGGGCAGGGGGACTGCGTGGCCCTCGTACGGCAGGGCGGCGGCGACGGCGCGCAGGTGGGCGACGTCCTCCGGTTCGAGCGGGCCGGCCCGCCAGGCGTCGTGGCCGGCCGGGGTGAGGCCCGGCAGCAGCCGGCCGCGGGCGGCGAGCCGCAGCGCGTGCAGGGCGGCGGCGCCCCAGCAGGCGGTCGCGGGGTGGGCGGCGGGGTCGTGCCGGGCGCGCACCAGGAGCGGGAGGGCCGCCTCGACGGGCAGGGAGAGGGCGGGGGCCTGCCGGCGGCGGACCGATGCCCCGTGGCGGTGGACGACGGTCAGTTCGGTGCGCTCGGCGTGCGCCGGTCCGGGCAGCGGGCCGTCGTCCGGGTCCCAGAAGGCGACCCGGCCCTCGCGCGGGAGGGGCGCGGGCAGGAAGACGGCGGCGAGGTGCGCGCCGACGGGTTCCGCCGGGTGCCCGGCGACCGCGATCGTGCCGCTCATGTGGGGTGTCCACCTCCCGTCCGCGTGTCGGATCATTCGTCCACGACTCTACGGGCGGGGTCTGACAACCGGTCCGGAGGAGGTCCTCCGGAGGTCCGCTGGAGGCCCCCTGAAGACCCTGAGGGCCTCCGGAGCACCCAGGCAACACACCTAGGGCACGGTGCGCGAGACGACGTACACCATGGGGAATATCGGGTTGGCGGTGTTCACCACCACGTCCTGGGTGGGCTGGGGGGCCTTCTGCTTGCGGACGAAGCCGTAGTAGTCGCCGGGCCGGGAGCCGGGTCCGGAGAACTTCCAGCCGGTGATGCCGCGGTCGCGCTCGCTGATCGTGATGTCGTCCTTCTCCAGGTCGGACCGGCTGTAGCCGAGTTCGGCGAGGAAGGTGTCCAGACCCGCGTGGGTGGTCTGGAACTGGACGTAGAGACGGCTGGTGCGCCAGTTGTTCGTCTCGTAGTAGGCGACCTTGTTCGACGGGTGCGGGACCGGCACCTGGTAGAGACGCTGCTGGACCCTGGACGGCCAGGCCTCGGTGAGCCCGGTCGCCGAGTACTTGGCCTCCTTGTCCTTGCCGCTGTCGCGGCTCTGGTTGGCGGAGATCACCAGGTAGCCGGCCGGGACGCCGATGAGCAGCACGATGATGAGCAGGGTGAGCGCGCGGCGGCGGACCACGTGGCCGCGGGTCTCGGGCGGGCGGGGCGGCTCGTCCGGGGACGCGGGGCGGTGGGCGAGGGCGGCCGTCACGCGGTGTCCCCGGTGGCGCGGCGGGCGGCCTCCGCGAACCGCTCGAAGCGTTCGTGGCGCTCGACGCGGCGCCGGTTGGCGCGCCGGAAGCGGCGGGCGACGAGGCGGGCCAGGTCGGCGGCGCCGACCATGCCGGCCTCGGGGCCGAGCTGGGCGCGGACGATCCGGGCCTCCGGACGGTAGCCGCGTCCGGTGAGCTGCCGCTTGAACGCGTCGCGCGCGGGGCCGATGAGCAGGTCGTCGGCGGCGGAGACGCCGCCGCCGATCACGAAGCAGGACGGGTCGAGGGCGGCGGCCAGGTTGGCGATGCCGACGCCGAGCCACTGGCCGATGTCCTGGAGCAGTTCGATGCACATCGCGTCGCCCTCGCGGGCCAGCTCGGTGATCATCGGGCCGGTGATGTCACCGATCTGCCCCTTGACGTGCTCGATGATCCCGTACGCCACCGGGGAGTCGGCGGCGGCCAGTTCCTTGGCCTCCCTGACCAGCGCGTTGCCGCTGCTGTACTGCTCCCAGCAGCCGCGGTTGCCGCACGGGCAGCGGTGGCCGCCGGGGACCACCTGCATGTGGCCGAACTCGCCCGCGACGCCGTACTTGCCGCGCTTGACCTGGCCGTCCTCCAGGATGGCGCCGCCGATGCCGGTCCCGAGCGTGATCATGACGAGGTGGTCCTCGCCGCGGCCCGCGCCGAAGCGCCATTCCGCCCAGGCGGCGGTGTTGGCGTCGTTGTCGACGAGGACGGGCACCGCGAGGCGGCCGGCGATGCGGTCGCGCAGCGGCTCGTTGCGCCAGGACAGGTGGGGGGCGAACAGGACGCGGTTGCGGTCGGCGTCGACCCAGCCGGCGGCGCCGATGCCGACCGCGTGCACGTCGTGCCGGTCGGACAGGTCCAGGACCAGCTCCACGATCGTGTCCTCGACGACCTTGGGGCTCTTGGACTTGTCCGGGGTCTCCGTGCGGACCTTCTCCAGGATGGTGCCGTCCGCGTCGACGACGCCCGCCATCACCTTGGTGCCGCCGATGTCGATCCCGACCGTGGGCACCCGGGGTGCGGTCAGGTGGGAGCGGCGCTCGCGGGTGCCGACCGTGCGCAGCGCGGTGGCTCGGCGGGAGCCGATGGGGGCGGTGAGGTCGCGGTAGGTGCTCATCGTCGCCGATTCTGCCTCACGCTCACGCCGAACGGGTGCGGGGAGGGGTGGGGCGCCCCATGACCTGCACCGGGCGCGGCACCGTCGCGGCGCGCCCGCGCGGCACCGCCGTGGCGCCGCGCGCCCGCGCGGTACCGCCGTGGCGTCGTCGGCCCGTGCGGCGCCGTCACGGCCCGCCGCGCCCGCGCGGCGCAACCGCGTGCCGATGCCGGTGCGGGCGCGTGCCGATGCCGGTGCGGGCGCCGGTGCCGCACGCGGTCTCAGGGACGCCGCAGCTCGTGGCGCAGGGCGTCCAGGTCGCTGCCGCCCGCCATCTGCTCGGTCAGCTCCTCCAGGGTGATCTCGTCCCGCGTGCGGCTTCCCGCCATGGTCCCCCGCCGCAGCAGCACGAACCGGTCGCCCACCAGGTAGGCGTGGTGGGGGTTGTGGGTGATCAGGACGACCCCCAGGCCCTGGTCGCGGGCGGCGGCCACGTACTTCAGGACCACGCCGGACTGCTTGACGCCGAGGGCGGCCGTCGGCTCGTCGAGGATCAGGACCTTCGCGCCGAAGTACACCGCGCGGGCGATGGCGACGCACTGGCGTTCGCCGCCGGAGAGGGTGCCGATGGGCTGGTCCACGTCGCGCAGGTCGATGCCCATGCGCAGGAGTTCGGCGTGGGTGGTGCGGCGCATGAGGTCGACGTCCATGCGTGCGAAGGGGCCGGCTCCCTTGCGGAGTTCCGAGCCGAGGAAGAAGTTGCGCCAGACCGGCATCAGCGGGACGACGGCCAGGTCCTGGTGGACGGTGGCGATGCCGCGGTCCAGGGCCTCGCGCGGGGAGGACAGCCGGGTCTCCTCGCCGTCGAGGCGCAGGGTGCCGCCGTCGTGCCCGTGCAGACCGGCGATGATCTTGATGAGGGTGGACTTGCCCGCGCCGTTGTCGCCGAGGACGCAGGTGATGCGGCCGGCGTGGACCTCCAGGGAGATGCCTTCGAGGGCGCGGACGTTGCCGTACCGCTTGCTGACGTCGGACAGCTCGACGAGCGGCGTGGAGCTGTCGGCGGGTACCGGGGTCCGGGTCACTTGGTGGCCTCCGCGCGCTTGCGGACCCAGGCGTTGAGCAGGGTCGCGAGGAGCAGCATCGCTCCGAGGAAGAACTTGAACCAGTCGGGGTTCCACTCGGCGAAGACGATGCCCTTGCTCGTCATGCCGAAGATGAGCGCGCCGACCGCCGATCCGGCCGCGCTGCCGTAGCCGCCGGTGATCAGGCAGCCGCCGATGACGGCGGCGATGATGTAGATCAGCTCGTTGCCGACGCCCTCGCCGGACTGGACGACGTCGTACGAGAACAGCAGGTGCTGGCCGGAGATCCAGGCGCCGAGGGCGACGCCCATGTACAGGCCGATCTTGGTCTTCCCGACGGGCACGCCGACCGCGCGGGCGGCGTCCTGGTTGCCGCCGACGGCGAGGACCCAGTTGCCGGCGCGGGTGCGCAGCATGATCCAGGTGGCCACCGCGACCAGGGCGAACCACCACAGGATCGTGATCTTGAAGTCGACGCCGCCGACGGTCAGGGTGGACGCGAAGACGTCGTGGGCGCTCGGGAAGCCCTCCATGTCGGCGATGGTCTTCGTCGAGACGGTGCCGTCGATCAGCTTGGTGAAGCCGAGGTTCATGCCGGTCAGCATCAGGAAGGTGCCGAGCGTGATGATGAAGCTGGGCAGGCCGGTGCGGGTGAGCATGAAGCCGTTGAAGGCGCCGACGGCCAGGGTGACCAGCAGGGAGACGGCGACGCCGACCCAGACGTTCGCCGTCATCTGGTAGCTGAACATCGACGAGACCAGCGCCGAGGACGTGACCATCACGCCCGCCGAGAGGTCGAACTCGCCGCCGATCATCAGCAGCGCGACCGGGACGGCCATGATGCCGATGGTCGAGGACGCGTACAGGACCGTGCTGAGGCTGCTCGCGCGCAGGAAGCTGTCGGCGGCGAGGGCGAAGAAGGCGAACACCGCGAGCGCGCCGACGACCGAGCCCAGTTCGGGGCGGCCGAGGAGCTTGCGCAGCGGGGAGACCCGCAGCAGCCGTTCGTCCGGGGCGGCCGTGCTCATCGGGTGCCCCGCTCGGTGTACGCGGCCAGCTCGTCCGCCTGGTCCTTCGTGATGATCTGCGGTCCGGTCAGGACGGGGCGGCCGCCGCCGAGGACGTCGCCGTTGTACTTGTACAGCCACAGCAGGTCGACGGCCTGGTAGCCCTGGAGGTACGGCTGCTGGTCGACGGCGAAGCCGAGGGTGCCGTCCGCCAGGCCCGCGGCCACCTTGGCGTTGAGGTCGAAGGTGTCGATCTCGGCCTTGCTGCCGGCGCCCCGCCCGGCCTTGACGGCGGTGTCGGCGAACGGCGCGCCGAGGGTGACGACGGCGTCGGTCGAGGGGTCGGCCTGGAGCCTGGCCTCGATGGCCGACTGCACGTCGGGCATGTTGGTGCCGGTGACGTAGAGGTCGGTCACCTTGCCGGTGAAGGTCTTGGCGACGCCGTCGCAGCGCTGCTCGTGGCCGATGTTGCCCTGCTCGTGCAGGACGCAGATCGCCTTCTTCCTCCCGCGCCGGTTCAGCTCCTCGCCGACGGCCTCGCCGGCGATCGTCTCGTCCTGGCCGATGTGGGTGAGCGCGCCGAACGCCTTCGACTCCGCCGAGCCGGAGTTCACCGTGATCACGGGGATGCCGGCCGCGCGGGCGCGGGCCAGGGCGGCCTTCATCGCGTCGGGCTTGGCGAGGGTGACGATGATGCCGTCGACCTTCTTGTCGACCGCCGCGTCGACGAGCTGCGCCTGCTGCTGGGCCTCGTCGTCGTGGGAGTACAGGAAGTTGATGTTGTCCTTGACGGCGGCCTGCTTCGCGCCGCTCTGGACGATGTCCCAGAAGGTGTCGCCGTCACCCGAGTGGGTGATCATCGCGAAGGTCCAGCGCGGGGTGTCGACCGCCGCCCGGCCCTGCGCGGCCGCGGCCTTGCGGGCGTCTTCGGCACGCTTTCCCCCGGTACTGCTGCACCCCGCGAGGGAGACGCAGAGCACCCCCGCCAACGCGATCCCTGTCCAGGTCCCAAACCGTGCCACGAGGCCGTGCCCTTCTTGCCGTGTGCTGCCGTACGCGCGCCTTCGGCGTTCTCCCACCGGACGCAAACGCCCCAGTATCGAACACGGGGATCACGTGTCGCACGGCCGGGGACCGCGAGTCGTTCGCCTTGTCCGGACATTGCGACGAGGACGGCCTCGGAAGGGCCGCTCCGGAGCCCGCGGCGGTACGGGCGGGCCAGGGGCTGTCGTCGGACTCCCGGCGTCGCCCGGAGGGCGGCCCCGCGGCGTCCGAGGACAGTCCCTACGGCCGTACGAGGAGCTGGAACTCGAAGGAGTACCGGGCGGGACGGTAGATGTGGTCGCCGAACTCGACCGCGCGGCCCGTGTCGTCGAAGGTGGTGCGCCGCATGGTGAGCAGCGGGGCGCCCTCCGGCTCGCCGAGCCGCCCGGCCTCGGCGGCGGTGGCGGCGCGGGCGCCGATGGACTGGCGGGCGCTGTGCAGGGTGATCCCGGCCGCCCGCATCATCCGGTACAGGCCCGTGGTCTCCAGCTGGGCGGTGTCGAGGTCCAGCAGGCCGGAGGGGAGGTGGTTGGTCAGGTACGCCATCGGCTCCCCGTGCGCGAGCCGCAGCCGTTCCACGCGGTGCACCTCGCTGCCCTCCGTCACCGCGAGCGCGGCGGCGACCTCGGCGGACGCGGGGACGACGGTGTTGACCAGGACCGTCGTCGCGGGGCGCTGGCCGGCCGCCTCCAGGTCGTCGTAGAGGCTGCTCAGCTCCAGGGGCCGCTTGACCTGGCTGTGCACGACCTGGGTGCCGACGCCCCGGCGGCGGACCAGCAGGCCCTTGTCCACGAGGGACTGGATGGCCTGGCGGACGGTCGGGCGGGACAGGCCGAGCCGGGCGGCCAGCTCGATCTCGTTGCCCAGCAGGCTGCCCGGGGTGAGCTCTCCGTGCTCGATCGCCGCCTCCAGCTGCTGGGACAGCTGGAAGTACAGCGGCACCGGAGAGCTTCGGTCCACATGGAGTTCGAGCTGCACGGTCGGGTTCACCTCTGCTTTGGGCACGGACTCGAGCGTAGCTCCGTGGCCGGTTGACGGGAAGTCGTGTAGTCAGATTGTCCGGACAAAGACATTGACAGGTTCCGGTCTCCGACGTCACCTTGATTCCATGCGCATCGGGGTCATCGGGACGGGCCGCATCGGCACCATTCATGCGAACACGCTCAGCCGTCACCGCGAGGTCGGATCCCTCATCCTGACGGACACGGAACCCGCGCGGGCGGCGGAGCTGGCGCTGCGGCTGGGCGAGACGGCCGCGCCGGGGGTCGAGGAGATCTTCCGGTGGGGCGTGGACGCGGTGGTGATCACGACGGCGACCTCGGCCCACGCCGAACTGATCGGCCGGGCGGCGCGCTCCGGGCTGCCGGTGTTCTGCGAGAAGCCGATCGCCCTGGACCTGGCCGGCACCCTGGCGGCGATCGCCGAGGTGGAGGCCGCGGGGACGGTCCTCCAGATGGGGTTCCAGCGCCGCTTCGACGCCGGGTACACGGGCGCCCGCGAGGCGGTCCGCTCGGGCCGGCTCGGGCGGCTGCACACCGTGCGCGCGGTGACCTCCGACCAGTCGCCGCCGCCCGCCGCGTGGCTGCCGGTGTCCGGCGGGCTGTTCCGGGACGCGCTGATCCACGACTTCGACGTCCTGCGCTGGGTGACCGGGCGCGAGGTGACCGACGTGTACGCCGCCGGGTCGGACGCCGGGCCCGCGATGTTCCGCGCGGCGGGGGACGTCGACACCGCGGCCGCGGTCCTCACCCTCGACGACGGCACCCTCGCCACGGCCACGGCGACGCGGCTGAACGGTGCGGGGTACGACGTCCGGATGGAGCTGGCCGGGGAACTCGACCAGGTCGTGGTGGGACTCGACGACCGCACGCCGATCGCCTCCACCGAGCCGACCGGGCCGCCGGCGGCCGACAAGCCGTGGACCGGGTTCCTTGAGCGCTTCGGACCCGCGTACGAGGCGGAGCTGATCGCCTTCGTCGATGTCGTACGGGGCGGGCGGGCCAACCCCTGCGACGGCCGCGAGGCCCTGCGGGCCCTGCGGATCGCCGAGGCCTGCGAGGTCTCCCGCCGCGAGCGGCGGGCGGTGTCGCCGGCGGAGATCCCGGGGGCGCCGGAAGCGGCGGGAGTGTGAGCGGGGGCTCCCGGTGGCGCCGCGCCCCGGCGGTGCGTGCGGTCCGGCGGCACTCGCGGCACGTGCGGGGCGGGACGGCCCTCACGGGTCCGCCCCGTTCCAGCGGCGCACTGGCAGGCCACGCGGTGTGAGCCCCCGGCGGGGTTCCGTCGGGAGACCGACAGGAGACCGGTGGGATCCCGCCGACGGGCCCGGCGGGGGCTCGTCCCCTCCGCCCCTTCTCGTCCGGATCCGGGGGCCGTCGCCCCCGGATTCGGACCGGAGGGCCGTCCGCTCAGCCGCCCAGTTCCTGGTGCCTGGTCCGCAGGGCCGCCGCGCCGTCCTCCGTCAGGGAGCCGATGAGGCGCAGGCGCGAGATGCCCCCGTCCGGGTAGATGTCCACGCGCGCGTGGGTGCCCACCACCGGGGCGGGGAGCACGAAGCGGTGGTTCGTGTCCGGCTGGAGGCGGGTGCGCGGGAGGACCTCCCGCCAGTCGCCGCTCCCGGCGCTCCCGGCGCTCCCGGCGCTCCCGGCGCTCCCGGCGTTCTCGGCGCTCCCGCCGTCCCGTACGGACACCGCCGCCCAGCCGGCGCTGTTGCCCTTGAGGTACGCCGTGTCGATCTCCAGTGCCCGGATCTCCGCCCGCGCCGCCAGCCGGTACCGGATCCAGTCGTTGCCCCGGTCCCGGCGCCGCCGCGTCTCCCAGCCCTCGTCCATCTTGCGCGAGCGTCCCGGCCGGATGGTGTTGGCGGCCGGTGAGTAGAAGAGGTCGGAGGCGTCCTCGGCCCGCCCGCCGTTCTCGAGGGCGACGACGTCGAAGGTGCCGAGGGCGGCGAGCCACGCGGGGTCCGGGACGACCTCGCCGTACACGCGGAGGCGGGCGATGCCCCCGTCGGGGTGCTGGTTGACCCGCAGGTGCGTGAAGCGCCGTTCGGCCGACACCGCGAAGCCGTTCGCCGCGTGGCCGCCGACGGGGGTGCGCGGGACGAGCGTCGTCCACTCGACGTCGTTCCCCAGGAGTTCGCCGGGCGACGGCGAGCCCGGCACCGAGGCGCCCTCGACCGACACGGCCTGCGGGTGGTTGCCGCGGAAGTGGGCCGTGTCGACGACGATCCCGCGGATCACGCCGGGCGCGCCGAGCCGGACCAGCGCCCAGTCGTGGTCGTCGGCGTCCGGCCACGGGTGCTCGGCGGAGCCGCCGCGGCGCCGGCGGGTCTCCCAGCCGTCCATGACCTTGCCCTTGTGCCCGAAGCGCTCGGGGTCGAACACGGCGGGGCCGGGCAGCAGCAGGTTCTCCCGCTGGGCGAAGAACTCGTCGTTGGCGGCGACGACGGCCCCGCCGAGCCGCCGGTCGGCGAGGTCGGTGTACCGGGCGAAGGGGAAGTCGGCGGTGCGGTGGTCCGCGTAGGGGTCGCCGCCGCCGTAGGGGCGCGCGTCGCCGGTGAAGCGGGGGATCGCCGTCACGGTGATCAGGGGTTCCTTTCGGGGCCGGCCGCGTGCGGGCGGGTGCGGGGAAGGAAGGGGGAGGGGGTTCGTCAGTGGCCGCGGGTGAGGAGGCGGCCCTTCGGTTCGGTGAACCCGCCGTCGGCGAAGACGCGTTCGCCGCGCAGCCAGGTGGACTTCACGACACCGTGCAGGGTCCTGCCGGCGTAGGCGGTGACGGGGTTGCGGTGCTGGAGGGCCGCCGGGTCCACGGTGAACGTCTCGTCGGGCGCGAGGACCGCGAAGTCGGCGTCCCGGCCCGCCTCGATGGCGCCCTTGCGGTCGAGGCCGGCCAGTGCCGCCGTGCGCGTCGACATCCAGCGGACCACGTCCTCCAGGCCGTGGCCGCGCCGCCGGGCCTCCGTCCAGACGGCGGCGAGGCTGAGCTGCAGGCCGGAGATGCCGCCCCAGGCGGTGGCGAAGTCGCCGGTCTTGAGGTCGGCGGTGGACGGGGAGTGGTCGGTGACCACGCAGTCGATGGTGCCGTCGGCCAGCGCCTGCCACAGGAGGTCCTGGTTGGCGGCCTCGCGGATGGGCGGGCAGCACTTGAACTCGCTGGCCCCGTCGGGCACCTCCTCGGCGGTGAGGGTGAGGTAGTGCGGGCAGGTCTCGACCGTGACGCGCACGCCCCCGGCCTTCGCGGCGGCGATCAGCGGCAGCGCGTCGCCGGAGGACAGGTGCAGGACGTGCACGCGCGCGCCGAGGCGTTCCGCCTGTGCGACGAGGCTCGCGACGGCGGCGTCCTCGGCGGCGCGCGGACGGCCGGCGAGGAAGTCGGCGTACCGGGGTCCGCCCCGCCGGGGGGCGGCGTCGAGGTGGTGGGGGTCCTCGGCGTGCACGATCAGCAGGCCGTCGAACCCGGCGATCTCGGCCAGCGAGCGGGCCAGCCGGTCCTGGTCGAGGTGGGGGAACTCGTCCACGCCGGACGGCGAGAGGAAGGCCTTGAAGCCGAAGACCCCGGCGTCGTGCAGCGGGCGCAGGTCCTCGAGGTTGCCGGGCAGGGCGCCGCCCCAGAAGCCGACGTCGACGTGCGCCTTGTCCGCGGCCACCCGCCGCTTGGTGCGGAGGTGTCCGACCGTGGTGGTCGGCGGGAGGGAGTTGAGGGGCATGTCGACGAGGGTGGTGATGCCGCCGGCCGCCGCCGCGCGCGTGGCGGTCCAGAAGCCCTCCCACGCGGTGCGGCCCGGGTCGTTGACGTGGACGTGCGTGTCGACGAGGCCGGGCAGCAGGACGTCGTCGCCGAGGTCCTCCAGGCGGGCGCCGGACGGTACGGCGGCGTCGTACGGGAGTACGGCCGTGATCGTGCCGGCGGACACCGCGACCGAGGCGGCACGGGCCCCCTCCGCGGTGATGACGCGCGTCGAGCGCAGTACCAGTTCGGCGTCGGACACCCGGGCCCCTCTCTTCTCGGCGCTCTGCCGCCGTTCGTCTCCGGGGGCGGAAGGAGGCCGGGGACGCGCTCGGGGCGCGCTCCCGCGCAACCTCCTCGTAACAGAATTCAACGTTCTGTTGAAGGAGTCTTCACTCCGGGCCGTCGCGCCGTCAAGGGCCCACCCTCTCCCGCCCCTCCCCCCGGCGCGGCCACCGCCGCCGCTCCGGCTTTTCCACAGGGCGAAACCGATGTTCCGACCGTCAGAACACCGTCCCGCACCAGCGGGGAGTCGACCGGCCGCCGGGTAGGCTTCAGCCCCTCCCGCCGGTTTCGAAAGGAACGCGCCGTGCCGACGTCCAGCGCCAGCACCACCGAGTCCGCCAAGTCGAGGAGCGGCGGGGTCCAGTCCCTCGAGCGCGCCTTCGACCTGCTGGAGCGGATGGCGGACGCGGGCGGGGAGGTCGGCCTCAGTGAACTGTCCGCGAGCAGCGGGCTCCCGCTGCCGACGATCCACCGGCTGATGCGCACCCTGGTCGCCTGCGGATACGTACGCCAGCAGCCGAACCGCCGCTACGCGCTCGGCCCGCGGCTGATCCGCCTCGGCGAGTCCTCCGCCCGGCTGCTCGGCACCTGGGCCCGCCCCCACCTGGCCCGCCTGGTCGAGGAGACCGGGGAGACGGCCAACATGGCGCTGCTGGACGGCGACGAGATCGTGTACGTGGCGCAGGTGCCGTCGAAGCACTCGATGCGGATGTTCACCGAGGTCGGCCGGCGCGTCCTGCCGCACTCCACGGGCGTGGGAAAGGCCCTGCTCGCGGGTTTCCCGGACGCCGAGGTGCGCGCGCTGCTCGCCCGTACCGGCATGCCGGCCGCGACGGACCGGACGATCACCACTCCGGAGGCCTTCCTGGCGGCGCTGGAGGAGGTCCGCGGCACCGGTTACGCGGTGGACGACAACGAGCAGGAGATCGGCGTGCGCTGCCTCGCGGTCCCGGTGCCCGGCTCCCCCACCGCGGCGGCCATCTCGATCTCCGGCCCGGCGGGCCGCGTCACCGAGTCCGCCACCGGGAGGATCGTGCCGGTGCTCCAGCAGGTGGCCCGGGACCTGTCCGAGGCACTGTCGAAGCCGGGCGGCACGCCGGCCTGAGGTGCCGGGCGGCACGCCGGCCTGAGCTCCCGGGCGACACCGCGGCCGGCGGGTCCTCACCTGCGCCGCGAGTCCCCGAACAGCTCCACCGCGCCCCGTACGTCCGACAGCCCCCGCGCCAGCGCGCTCACCGAGCCGATCGCGCCCGCGATCAACAGCAGGGAGCGGCGCAGCCGCGGGATCTCCGGGGTGCCGTGGGCCGCCATCGCGGCGAGTGCGGCGAGTTCCTCCTCGGCGATGCCCCGGTCCGGGAACTCGGCCGGGTGCGCGGCGAGTTCGCGGCGCAGCCGGGACACCGCGGCCCGCAGTTCCGCCACCCTCGGATCCTCGTCGCTGTCGGCCACCGGCCTCTGCCCCAAGCTCCGCACCACGGCTCCCCCCTGCGCACGCGTCCATGCGTCCGTGCGTCCGTGCGTCCGCGCGTCCGTACATAGCGTCCTCGTGACGGTGGTCAGGCGTGCCGAGGACGCGGGCCAGTAAACGCCACGCGGCGCCCGCTCCGCCACACCGGGGGCCGAAATTCAGCCCTACGACACCGTGCGGCCGTCGCCCCGTCGGGTATGCAGGACCCATGACGCACACGGAAGCCCCGGTCGCCGGGGTGATCCTCGCCGCGGGCGGGGGGCGGCGCCTCGGCGGACGCCCGAAGGCCCTGTTGACGCACCGAGGGCGCCCGCTCGTCGAACACGCGGTGGAGTCGCTGCGCGCGGCCGGGTGCACGCGCGTGCACGTGGTCCTGGGGGCCGACGCCGACGCCGTACGGGAGCGGGCGCGGCTCGGCGGGTGCGTGGTGGTGGTGAACCCGGACTGGGAGCGGGGCATGGGCGGTTCGCTGCGGGCGGGCCTGGACTCGCTGGCCGGGACGGGGGCGCGGGCCGCGCTGGTCTGCCTGGTCGACCAGCCGGGCATCGGGGAGCGGGCCCCGGCGCGGGTGCTCGCCTCCTACGAGGACGAGACGTCGCTGGTGTCCGCCGCCTACGACGGGAGGCGGGGGCATCCCGTACTGCTGGGCGCCGCCCACTGGGCCGGCGTCGCGGCGACCGCGACCGGCGACCGGGGGGCGCGCGCCTACCTGACGGCCCACGAGGAGGAGATCCGGCTGGTGGAGTGCGGGGACGTGGCACGGCCCTACGACATCGACACCGTCGACGACCTGGTCCACCTCGAGTGAACGGACGGCGCGCGGGGGGACAGGGAGTGGCGCGCGGGTCGGTGTCCGGCGGGGAGAGCGGCACCGAGCACCACCTCTCCTCACCCTGAAGGGCCTCGACATCGACAAACCGTTGAACTTCCACGATGAGGAAATTAATATCCGCGAAGCGGGGGCGTTCGGTCGTTCCCCGGGCGTTCCCCCGCCGTACCCGAGCCCCCTGGCCCCCTGGCTTCCTGGCCCCCGGTGCCAGGCTCGCTGAAGGAAGTGACCGCTCATGTCCGCACCCGTGCCGTCCCCGGCGGCCGTCGTCGACGCCGGACCCCTGCCCCGGCAGGAGGAGGTCCTCACCGACGCGGCCCTGTCCTTCGTGGCCGAGCTGCACCGCCGGTTCACGCCGCGCCGCGACGAGCTCCTCGCCCGCCGTGCGGAGCGCCGCGCCGAGATCGCCCGCACCCACACGCTCGACTTCCTCCCGGAGACCGCCGCGATCCGCGCCGACGCCTCCTGGAAAGTGGCCCCCGCGCCCGCCGCGCTGGAGGACCGCCGCGTCGAGATCACCGGACCCGCCGACCGCAGGATGACCGTCAACGCCCTCAACTCGGGCGCCAGGGTCTGGCTCGCGGACTTCGAGGACGCCTCCGCGCCCACCTGGGAGAACGTCGTCGGCGGCCAGCTCAACCTGATCGACGCGTACCGCGGGAACATCGACTTCACGGACCCGGTGTCCGGCAAGGCGTACGCCCTGCGCCCCGAGGAGGAGCTGGCGACCGTCGTCATGCGGCCGCGCGGCTGGCACCTCGACGAGCGGCACCTGCGGGTCGACGGCCGGGCGGTCCCCGGCGCCCTCGTCGACTTCGGCCTGTACTTCTTCCACAACGCCCGGCGGCTGCTCGACCTCGGCAGGGGACCGTACTTCTACCTCCCGAAGACCGAGTCGCACCTCGAGGCCCGCCTGTGGAACGACGTGTTCGTGTTCGCGCAGGACCACCTCGGCATCCCGCGGGGCACCGTGCGCGCGACCGTCCTCATCGAGACGATCACCGCCGCGTACGAGATGGAGGAGATCCTCTACGAACTCCGCGACCACGCCTCGGGTTTGAACGCGGGCCGCTGGGACTACCTGTTCTCCCTCGTGAAGAACTTCCGGGACGGCGGCGCCCGGTTCGTGCTGCCGGACCGCAACGCCGTCACGATGACCGCCCCGTTCATGCGGGCCTACACCGAACTCCTCGTGCGCACCTGCCACAAGCGCGGGGCCCACGCCATCGGCGGGATGGCGGCCTTCATCCCCTCGCGCCGGGACCCTGAGGTCAACAGGGTCGCCTTCGAGAAGGTCCGCGCCGACAAGGACCGCGAGGCGGACGACGGTTTCGACGGTTCGTGGGTCGCCCACCCCGACCTGGTGCCGATCGCCATGGCGTCCTTCGACCGGGTGCTCGGCGAGCGGCCCCACCAGAAGGACCGGCTGCGCGAGGACGTGGACGTGAAGGCGGCCGACCTGATCGCCGTCGACTCGCTGGAGGCGCGCCCGACGTACGCCGGTCTCGTCAACGCCGTGCAGGTCGGCATCCGTTACATCGAGGCGTGGCTGCGCGGGGTGGGCGCGGTCGCCATCTTCCACCTGATGGAGGACGCGGCGACGGCCGAGATCTCCCGTTCGCAGATCTGGCAGTGGATCGACGCGGGCGTCGAGGTCGAGCGCGACGGCACGACGGTACGGGTGACGCCGGAGCTGACCCGCGAGGTGGCCGCCGCCGAACTGGCCGCGATCCGCGCCGGGACCGGCGAGGAGGCCTTCGCGGCCGGCCGCTGGCAGCAGGCCCACGACCTGCTGCTGACCGTCGCCCTCGACGAGGACTACGCCGACTTCCTCACCCTGCCGGCCTACGAACGGCTCGAGGGCTGACGCCGCCGCGGGCCGCTCTCCCCGGACCGCGTGTCCGTCATCCGAGGTGCACCGACCAGTCCTGTTCCGCGGCCGGCCTGCCGTGCAGGTCGGGGACCCGCTTGAGCCAGTCCGGCCGCCCCTGCCGGGTCCTCGCCGCCCGTCGGGCCTCCTCGGCGGCGAGTTCGTCCCCGGTGGGGAAGTCCGTGGGCAGCCAGGCCGCGGAGGCCCGCACGCGCGCGTGGAGGTGGTCCACGTACGCCGCCCTGGCCTCGTCCGGGGTGGCGAAGGCGGGCTCGTCCAGGAGCCAGGCGTCCGGGACCTCGGCCACGATCCGCCGCAGGAGTTCCCCGGTGACCCTGGGCGCCAGTTCGGCGTCGGCGGCCCGGACGTCGGGCGCGTAGCGGCCGAGGGCGTGGTGGCGGAAGTCGTACCTCCTCGCCGGGTCGGATCCGTCCCAGCGGTGGTGGAAGACGAGGGCGGCCCCGTGGTCGATCAGCCACAGGCGCGGCGGCACGGTGCCGGACGTCGGCCACACCATCAGGTTGGAGCTGTGCACGGTCCGGTCGACGTTGACCGTGAGGGCGTCGAGCCAGACGATCCGGCCGGCCTCCAGGGGGTCCACGGGGAACGCCTCGGCGACGTCGGGGGTGAAGTCCCGCGCGCCCGGCAAATGGTCCATGCCGAGGTTGACGCCGTGGCTGGCGGCGTGCAGGTCGCGCACCTCCTGGTGGGGCTCGTCGCCGGCGATCGCCGGGTCGAAGTGGACCAGGACCAGTTCGGGGAAGCGCAGCCCGAGCGCCCGCGCCAGCTCGCCCACGACCACCTCGGCGACCAGCGCCTTGCGGCCCTGCGCGGAGCCGGTGAACTTCACGACGTACGTCCCCAGGTCGTCGGCCTCGACCACGGCGGGGACGGAGCCGCCGGAGCGGAGGGGCGTGACGTAGCGGGTCGCGGTGACCTCTCTCAGCATGTTCGCGGGCCTCCTCGCGCGTCCACCTCAGATTCCACGGCCACCCCCGAGGCGCTGCGGTTCGGGGGAACACCCGCGCTCACCCCTGGGGGGAATCCGGGGAGTTTCGACCGGCACGCTCGTCCCCCTTCCCCGGCGGCAGCCCGTCGGGGGCGGTGCGGCCCCCGCTTCCCTTCCGGTCCCCGGCATGAAGTGAGCATAGTGACCAAGTGTGACACCCGGCGGGGAACACCCGAGCCGTCGTACCGGCGGCACCGCGGACTCCCCGCCGCCGGCCGCGACCGGCGGCCGGCGTCGACACGACTCCACCGGACTCAGGAAGCCCCGGAGCCTCCACCGGTCCCGGAGCGGTTCACTCCCCGCCGTCGCGCGGGCCGGGACCGGTGTCCGGGAGGGCGGTGAGCGCGGCCACCTCGCCGTGGCACAGCACCACGACGGTCGTCCGGCTCGGACCACACCGCTCCGGCGCGCGGACAGGGAGCTGGGTAGTGTCCCCCTTCGCATGATCGTCCGATCGCGCTTTTCCGCCCTGGGGGTCTCTCGCATGTCCGCACCGGAATTCCCGCTGAGCCGCAGAGCCGCGCTCACCGTCCTCGCCGGAGCGGCGGCGGGCAGCGCCCTGCCGCTCGCCGCGGCGCCGCCGGCGACCGCCGCCGCCCCGGCAGCCCCTCCGGCGTCCCTTCCGACGGTGACGGCGGCCTCGGCCGGGACCGTCGCGCAGGCGCCCGGCTTCCGGGCCCCGGTGCTGATCGACCCGAGCGATCCCTGGCACTACGCCCCGCACCCGGCCGGGGCGCTGACCACCCGTGCCGTCGCCGGCGGCCTGGAGGTCTCGGACGGCAAGGGCGTGCTGGCGACGCTGACCACGGGGGCACGGACGGTGACGCTGCGCGGGGCGCGGCGCTGGTTCACCGAGCAGAAGAAGGCGGTCCGCGACGCCTTCGACCGGACCCCGCCCACCGGCGGCTGGGGCATGTCGCCCGGCGGCGGGACGTGGTCCCACCACAACGGAGCCGACACGGACTACTTCGTCGAGGGCGGCCGGGCCGCCATCACGCTCGCCGCCGGCAGGAGCCGCTACTCCCTGCTGCCCGACCGCGGGATCGGCGACGTCAGCGCCGCCGCCCGGTTCTCCTTCGACAGGCTGCCCGTCGGGGCGCCCGTCTCCCTCGGCCTCGTCTTCGCCGCCCAGGACGTGAACAACCACTACCGGGCCCGGCTGATCGTCACCCCCGCCGGAGAGGTCCAGCTCGTCCTCGAGAAGGAACTCGCCGACGCGTCGACCGTCCTGAGCGAGGCCGTGACGGTCGGCACCGGCTTCAAGGCGTTCGACCACTGGTGGGTCCGGGTCGAGAAGACCGGTGACGTCCTGCGCGCCCGTGCCTGGCGGCACGTCACGTCGGACGTGGCCGACGAGCCGGCGGACGTGTGGCACCACAGCGTGCGCGACCCGGAGAAGGCCCCGGACGCCGTCTTCCGCTCGGGCACCGTCGGGGTCCGCGGCCTCGCCTCCACCGGTGCCACGGTTCTCCCGCAGGCGAGGGTCTACGACTTCAGGATCGACACGGCGACCTGGACCGATCCGCCCGTCGTCACCCACGACACGTGGGTCCGGATCCTCCCGGAGCCCTTCGACGGCACGTGGACGGCCGCACTGGAGCAGCGGATCCGCACGTGGGCGGGCGACACCTCGCCCGACGCGCTCACGTACTCCTCGATGTACCGGCCGTTCGCGCCGGCCGTCACCGACCCCGCGCGCCAGAACGCGGCCGTGCTCGGCGAGTCCGGGTACAGCCCGCTGCTGGCCTCCGGGCTGCGCGAGGTGGGCGCCGACTTCCACGAGTACATGGGGCTCGCCTGGACCTTCCCCAGCGGCGAGAGCACCGGGACCCCGGACCCGAAGTGGCGCGGGAACCTCGACTGCTCGGGCTTCGTCCGGATGGTCTACGGCTACCACCTGGGCGTCCCCCTGGGCCTCGCGGAGGACCCCGACGGCCGGTACCTGCCGCGCAGGTCGCAGTGGCAGGCCGCCTCCAGCCCCGGCGTCGTCGCCGCCCGGGCCACCGACGCGCCGCCCCCGCTCGACGCGTTGCGGATCGGCGACCTGCTCTTCTGGAACGACCCCGACGACGGCGCCGTCTCCCACACCGGCATCCACCTGGGCGTCGACCAGCACGGCAGGCGCCGCTTCGTCTCCAGCCGCAAGACACCGGACGGGCCGACCATGGCCGACGTCGGCGGGAAGTCGATCGTCGACGGCACGCCGGGCGACCTCTACACGGACACGCTGCGGGTGATCCGACGCCTGTGATCCGCGCAGCCGGCGGGGTGCTCGGCCTTCTCGCTGCGGCCGGGTGGGCCGG
Organism: Streptomyces sp. NPDC014882; assembly: GCF_043081325.1. NCBI lineage: Bacteria > Bacillati > Actinomycetota > Actinomycetes > Kitasatosporales > Streptomycetaceae > Streptomyces > Streptomyces sp. NPDC014882. Next base: position 216,334 of record NZ_JBIBWL010000009.1, on the reverse strand, counting down.
GTGGCCCTGGTCGATGGGGCCGGGCGGCCCATGCCCCGGAGGTCGCAAGCCCCAGGCCTTCTTCTCCAGGTAAGCCTAGCCTCACCTTGTCGGTGATCGGCTGCCGGGCGGACGTGCCCGGCGTGACGGGGTGGAGACGCACATGAGGCGCACGGGCGGAGTGTTCGACGAAGCGGACGGTCCGGGGGTCTCCGTCGCCGACGCCCTGCCGCGCTCACTGGCGGACCTGCCGCCCGGCGCCCGCGCCTCGGTGACCGAGGTCGTGGGGGCGGGGGGGGGGGGCGGGGGGGGGGGCGGGGGGCGCCGCGGGGGCCGGCGCCCGCCCACCCCCCCCGCACCCCGGGGGTGGGCGT